>JBELAI010000119.1:0-16647 GCA_049508975.1 Occallatibacter sp.
GTGGTCATTGCTTTGCAGGCTGCGCCGGAGATGGCTGAGTGACCGGTTGAGCAACGGCCAGATTCAGATGTGCATCGGCGGGCATGCCGGGCTTGAGTTCGTGATTTGGATTGTCGATATCGATTTTGATTCGATAGACAAGCGTGACGCGCTCCTGGTAAGTCTGAACGCTTTTGGGCGTGAACTCCGCGTCCGATGCGATGAACGAGATGCGTCCATGGTATTGCTTTTCAGGGTAGGTGTCGGTCGTTATGGTTGCGTCCTGACCCCAGTGAATGCGGCCAAGATCGGTCTCGGCGATGTATGCACGCAGCCAGATGTGATCGAGATCGGCGATGGTGACGACCGGAGTTCCGGGTGCGACGACCTCGCCGAGTTCTGCTTGGCGCACTGTAACTACTCCGGTGGAAGGGGCATGGAGGACTGTGTAGTTGAGGTTGACGCGCGAAAGCCCCAGGTTGGCTCCGGCTTCATTAAGATTGGCCTGGGCAATGGCGATATCTTCTTTGCGACTGCCTTCTTCGGCTTCGTTGTAACGCTGTTGGGCTGCTTTGAAAGTCGCATCGGCGCGCTTGAGAGCGGTGGCAGCGAGGTCGCGGTCCTGAGCGGAGACTTCATCTTTTGCGAAGAGGCGTTGCATGCGGTCGTTGTCGAGTCTCTTCTGATCCAAGTCGGCCTGGGAATCGATCATCGTTTGCTGCGTTGCTTTCAATTCCTGCTGGCGTGTTCCGGCAAGAGTCAGAGCAAGATTAGATTCGCGCACGCGTACAGAGTCTTCATCGATCCGGACTTTCTGTTTGTAGTCGTCGTTTTCCAGGCGGGCAATCAAGGCGCCGGCTTGAATTTGCTGGCCTTCTTCGACAGGCAACTCGACAATGCGGCCCGTGACTTTGAAGCCCACAAGACTTTCATGAGCTTCGATGTTGCCGGAGAGAGTTAGTTGATTGGTCGGTTCCTGCTTTTTCGCAAACCGCGGATAGTAATGCACCCCGGCGGCTACGGCTGCGGCGAGGAGAATCAGGGCTGGAATCAATCGTTTCATGGCTTCGAACCTCGTTTGCGGGAATCTGAATTGAGGGCAGCGGGCGAGCGGCCTATGGATTCCCAATGGATCGCAAAATGTTTTTCTCCGTGTTGCCCTGGGCGCGAGCGAGAGCAAACTTCGCGTCGACATGGCTGGATACGGCGAGAATGTAATTGTCTTCAGCGCGGGCAAGTTCATCCTGTGCGGTAACGACTTCGACGTTGTTGGTGGCGCCGGATTCAAATCGATCCTGCGCTAGTTCGAGTTCGCGGCGAGCGAGGGTTTGCCCTTCCGCGGCGACCGTTACCTGCTGTGCGGCAGAGTCGAGATTGAGGAGTGCTTCGCGGACGTCTTCATCAATGCCGCGCCGCAGATCGGCGATCTGATCATCAATGCGTTTGACGCGGGCCGCAAGATCAGCTGCTTCGCCTTCGCGATCGCGATCGAAGACGGTGAAATCGATTTGGCCCTGGATGAGGCCGGTGGCTTGAACACCGCCGATGCTGCGGCCAATGCCGCCAAAGTTTCCGTTGATGCCGAGTTTGGGATAGAAGCGGGCATGGCTGGCACGCTGCTGCTCGACCAACTCCAGGCGTTGAGCGGCGAGGGAGAGATAGTCGGCTCGGCCGCCGAGTGCAAGTGGCACGAGTGCGTCTGAGTCGGATTGGCTCAAGCGCTCAAAGACAAGCGGCTCGGCTAACTCTAACGGTGTGCCGGGGTCCATTCCAAGATTGCGCGCGAGTGACAGCAGCGACTGTTTATACAGGTTGTTTGCAATGAGCAGCGCCTGCTTGTCATTGGCTAGCTGCACTTCTGCGCGCAGGACGTCGACGCCCGTGGCTGTGCCGGTGTCATGTTTGTCCTTGGCTAGTTTGTAGAGCGTTGTGGAATCGGTAACGCGCGATTCGGCAGCAGTGGCGCGGGCTGCGGAAGACTGGGCGTTGAGGTAAAGACCGGCGATGACGCGGACGATCAGATCGCGCGCATCTTGCAAGTCCATTTTGCCGGCATCGATAGCGCGCTCGCTGGCTTTGAGATTTCGATAACTTTCAAGATCGACTATGTTTTGTTGCGCGTAGACGCGGAAGTCGTAGTTGGAAAATGGCCCCACAACACTCGGAATTGGGATTCCTGGCAGTGAAAGGCCAAAGGCGCGTAAATTGCGGTTCTGCGCGTTGGCGTAGGTTTGTGCATTGATGCGGGGGAGCAGGGCCGCAGATTGGCTGCGGGTTCGGTTGGCTTCGGCCTGGTCTACGCGAGTTGCGCTAACAAGAACACTGAGGTTTGCCTGGAGCGCTTTGTGGATTGCGTCTTGCAGGGTGAGGTGGATAGGCGTCGGCTGTTGGGCGTGGGCAACTTCAGTCGAGTAGAGAGTTGCGCCCCCAAGGAGGAGTGCCGCGGATAAGACGGCTGCGGCTGGAATACGCAATTTAATTCTCATGACTTTTGCTCTTGACCGAAGAGGGAGACGCCTCTCCAGAACTGTTGAAAGCTATCTTCCATCCACGCTGCGAGCGGGGGTTCCTCATGCAGCGACCAGAACAGGACCGTGCCCATGAAAGCCTGGAGCACCTGGATCGCCACCTTCTCCTTCTTGAGACGCGGATTGATTTCGCCCCGCTTTTGGCCGGCGGATATCATGTGCGCGATAATTCTGCGGCCTTCCTTCATGTTGCGCTCAATGATGGCGCGGACGCCTTCGCTGGCGAGAAAGCAGGAGATCAATGCGCGAGCGAGATCGGGACTGCGGCCGGGTTCCTCGGCGGCACGATGGAAGAGGTGGTGGATCGCGGATTGGATGGTCTGCTTGCCGAAGTCGACGAGGGCAGCGGCTTCACGCACCTTGCCAAGCTGAATCTCTGCCATTACGCCCAGGACGTGTTCCTTGCTCTCGAAGTAGTTGAAGAAAGTGCCCTTGCCTACGTCCGCCGCCTGTGTTATGTCTTCCACTGTCACATTCGGAAAGCCGCGCTGGGCAAAGAGCTGAAGGGCGCAACGGAACAGACGAAGGCGCGTCTCGGCGGCGCGCCGCTGACGGCGGCCCATGCTTTGGAGATGGGGCAGATTCTCCTCCGCGTTGGCTTTCGTTGGCACTTCGGGTCGGCCTACACGACTGTTGTTCATAAATGACCAATAGTCATAGTTGAGACCTGTGGCAATTGTTTGTCAAGAGCAGGGGCGTATATTGCAGAAATATTTGCGGGGAGATCGTGCGGAATTGGAACTGATTTGTTTCAACTCGTCTTGACCAATGAAAACGCGGGAATGAGCGCGTGGAGGGTTTGACGCAGGCCAGAGACATTCTGCTCGAAGCTGTAGCTATTGATGATGCGCAGGCTCTCCGCGCCCATCTTCTTGCCTGTTTCTCGGCTTGCAAGCACTATTCGCAAGGCCTCCGCAAGTCCCTCGACATCTCCTGCGCGAACAACGCATCCGTTTACGCCGTTCTTCACCAGGTTTTTCTGGCAGCCCACTTCGTCAGACACGATTACAGGACGACCGGCGTTCATGACTTCGTTAACGGCCAGGCCCCAGGGCTCATCGACGGAGGCGAGCACAAAGACGTCGCAGAGGTCGTAGAAGCGCGGCAATTCCGATTGATTGCGAAAGCCGAGGAAGCGGACGTCGTCCGGCCGAGCATCTCTGGCGCGGGCCTCAAGCATTGGGCGGAGTTCGCCATCGCCGACAATCAGCAGATAGGGGAAAGGTTGAATGCTCGCGGGTATGGCAAGGCGCAGGTAAGCTTCAACCAGATCGATACATCGCTTGCGGGGGACCAGCTTTGCTGAGAACAGAATTACAGGACGATTCGGTTCGAGCCCAAGAGATGCCCGAAATTCCTCGCGTGTCTTCGATGCGGCGAGACATTGCCGTTGAAAGTACTGATTGTCTACTGCATAAAGGAAAGGGAAGATAGGAAAGTCTTCGCCGAAGTGATGCTTCCAATATGTGGTGTTCTCTTCGCCGATTGATAGCACAGCCGAGACTCTTGGTTTTAACCAATTGAAGAAGCGATCCTTGATGGCGAGTTTGAATGGAGATCGCGGACGGTCGTGGAGGGTAGACTCGGCTCTGAGAAGGACGGGAATCTTCATTGAGCTGGCCACGCGTATAGCTTGCAGATTAGTCAGGTAGTTATAGCCATGCACCCAGACTGCGTCGAAGTGTCCATCGCGGATTCTTCTTTTGATTCCATGATTAAGCGGGCCGGTCGAACCGAAGACTCGTCCCTCCATTGCGTCGCGCAGCGCGGGCAGGAATTCATAGTTGTAGCCGTCGAGCAGCGGAGTATCCCACTTCACTTGAACTCCGAAACCCTTGTCAACAGAGCCGCGCACGGAGTGATCGGAACTGAAAAATACTTTGAGATCGATGTCCGGTTCCTGCGCGATTCTCTTCAGTAGTGGCGCCTGGTATTGGATAGGATGAGTTACAAAGTAGGCGACGCGGATTTTGCGTTGTTCAGAATATAGAATTGGCTTGTCGGATTGTGGGTGCGTCACAATCGCTCTCCTCGATCAACGCGGCGGTCGCCTGCTTGATGGAGAAGTATAGCAGGATGGGTTGGAATCTGAATGGACGGCTTAGTAGGTAATCTTGCGAGCTCATCACATATGATCAAGGACAGATTGGCTGGCATGAGCGCCCGAACAGCAGGTCCTTCGACTCCCTTCGCGGCGCTTCGGTCCCTCAGGATGACAGATTTCTGTTCGTATGAACTCCAGAAGAAAAAACGAGTTGGTTTTTACAGATGGAGGAACCGGTCAGCGCCGTAGACGAGTCCGAGAGTTATCAGAGCAATGAAGACTTCGCCGATGGCGCCGACAGCGAAAGGCCGCCAGCCTTGCTTGCCCAGGTCGCGAAGGTTGGTGCGAAGCCCGACTCCGGCGAAGGTCAACAGGAAAGCCCAGCGGGACAGGTTGGCGAGACTCGTCAACTGCGGCTTGGTGAAAAAACTGAGTGTTGCGAGCAAGGAAATCAGAAGGAATCCGAGAACGAATTTAGGAAATTTTCGCCACAGAAATACGGCCTTGTTGCCTACGGCCTGGGCCTCGCCACGGGATGCCCAGTAAATCGCATAGGCGAGGACAACGAAGCCGATGAGGGCGTTGCGGGTTGTCTTGGCAAGAACGGCAACCTTGCCGGCCGCATCGGAGTAGAGAGCGCCGGCGGCGGTTGCTTCAGCGGTGTTGTCAACAGCGAGACCAGCCCAGAGACCGTATGCTTTGTCGCTCAGGTGGAGGGAGTGGCCGATGAGGGGGAAGGTGAAGAGGGAAATTGCGCCCAGCGCGAGGATGGCGGCGATGGCATAGGAGGCGTCCTCATCGTCGGCATCGATGGAAGGCTTGGCGGCGATGATGGCGGAGACGCCGCAGATGGCCGAGCCGATGGCGAGGAGCGATGTGAGTTTGGGTTTGAGTTTGAAACTCCGGCCAAGCAGGTGCATGAACGTCAGCGAGAGGGAGAGCGCGACGGCAACCAGCAGCAGAGAAATTCCGCCGAGGTGAAGGACGTCGCCGAGAAGGAAGCGCGAACCGAGGAGAACGATTCCGGCCTTGAGCCAGAATTCGTAGGTGTCAACACCGGGTTGAAAGACGCGGGGGATGCCCATCGTGTTCGCGATGACGAGGCCAATCACGATTGCCCAGAGGACGTATTCAATATTGGGGAAAGTGATGTGATGAGACTTGGTGTAGACGGCGATGGATTGCTCGATGAGTTTTCCTGCGTAGCCAACGGCGGCCAGCAGAAGCAAGCCGGGAACGAGGGCGACTATCTGGCGGCCGAGGCTGGTAGGTCTGGAGGTCGAGATTGCGGCGGTGGCCATTGGGTTCTCCTTGCTTGAATAGGAAGAATCACGTTTCTTACCGGTCCACCAACGTCACCATTTGACTGGCGGAATGAGGTTGAAGCGCACGAGCAGAGCAAGCGCCAATGCAAGGCTCACGGCGTATAGGTCGAGGGGAATAACGCGGCGGGGCACAGCTGAGTTGGATTCAGGCATTGTGGATCTCCGAAGACTGGTTTGAATTTCAGGCTCTAACTTGATTGCTGTTCGCAACGAATTGCGTTGCTGCTGCAATGTTGCGGACGGTCCAACCGGCGATCAGCAGGCTGGGCGCGGGGATGGGCGCGAGGCTGCCGAGTTCGGCCAGGGTGGTACATCGGATTTGCTGGCCGGACTGCGCTGCGCGGGAGATAAGGGCGCAGGGGAAGTCGGGCGGAAGGCCTTGTTGGAGCCACTCCTCAGCCAACAGATGAAGGTCGCGGCCAGGCATGTAGACAACGCGCGTGGTGTCTTCGATTTCAGGGAGCGGCACGTTGCAATGGGACTGAGCGTGATGGCCAGTGGAGAAGGTGACATTCGAGGCGGCATTGCGATCGGTGAGCGAGCAGCCAATCGCCGCGGCAGCGGCAAAAGCTGCGGTGATTCCAGGGACGATTTCGAAAGGGACGCCGGCCTGGGTGAGAGCGGCCATCTCCTCCGCGGCGCGGCCAAAGACTAGCGGGTCACCGCTCTTGAGTCGAACAACGCTGCGATTGGCGCGGGCATGCTCGATCATGAGGGCGTTGATTTCGTCCTGCGTGATGGTCTTAGTGCCGCAGCGCTTGCCAACGTTGAGAACTTCGGCGCGCTGTGACGCAAGCTCGAGAATCGCCTGCGGGACCAGGTCGTCGTGGAGGATGACGTCGGCGGTCTGGATGAGACGCAGAGCCTTGACGGTGAGCAAGTCGGGGTCGCCGGGACCGGCGCCCACCAGCGAGACGTTTCCTCGAAAGTCAGACAGGGATTTCAACGCAAGTTGACGAGACGGGCAGGATGCGGATTCGCAGAGATCCCGCTGGGCCAACTGATGGAGGAGAGCTTTGCGGGCCTCACCGCGCGGATGAATTTCGAGAACTCTGCGGCGAAGCTGGCCGAGGTTTTCGAGCCATGTGCCGAGGTCTTCCGGAAGTTGTGCATCGATTTCGCGGCGGAGTCGCTGAGCTACAGCAGGGCTCTCGCCTGTGGTGGAGATGGCGATTTGAAGATTGCCGCGGCTGACTAAGGAACCGAAGAAGAAATCGCAGTTAGGAATGTCGTCGACGCTGTTGCACGGGATGTTTCTCTCGATGCAGGCCTGATAAACGGCTGCGTTGACTTCGGAATCGTTGGTGGCGGCGATGGCGATGAATTGGTCGTCGAGATCGGTGGGAGCGAAACGGCGCTCAAGCCATTCCAGCTTGCCTTCGATGGCTAGTTGGCGGATTTCGGGACGGGCGTCAGGTGCGATTACGCGGAGATGTACGCCGGTCGTGAGGAGGCTGCCGATTTTGTCCAGCGCTACATTGCCTGCTCCAACGAGGAGGCAGTTGCGGCCGGCGAGTTTGAGGAAAATCGGCAACAAGCTCATGAATTGAACCTCAGTCCGCAACGCCATGCGGGACGGGGCCGGTTGGTAGATCGCGCTCGACGGCGGCTAGAGCCTCGCCGGCTAGATGGGCGCGGAGTTCATCGTCGGAATGACGGCCGAACCAGGCGCGCAGGTTTTCGTTGGGTACGCGGTCAGAGAGATATTGGCGCAGCAGGCGTTCAATGGCCTCGGGAACAAGCGTCGCGGGGCAGCGATAGCCGACGGTGCGAGCAACGGCCGCGTGCTGGCCCACCGCTCCGCCTAAGCAAAAATAGTAAGCGTCAATCAGCTTGCCTTCGTGTTTGATTTTTTTGCCTTCGATCCCAATGTCGGCGACCCAGTGCTGGCCGCACCCGTTGGGGCAGCCGGTCACGTTGAGCTTGAGCTGCTGGTCGAAGCCAGGGAGACGCTCTTCGAGTTCATCGACGATCCATCGCGTGAATCCTTTGGTCTCGGTGATAGCTAGTTTGCAGAACTCTGTGCCGGTGCAGGCGATGGCGCCACGCCAGAAAGATGAGCCTTCAACCTGGAGGCCGATCTTGCCAAGTTCGAGGACCAACTCCGCAGTTTTGTTGTTAGGGATATCGATGAAGAGCAGGTTCTGCGATACGGTGGTGCGCAGGGCTCCGCTGCCATAGCGCTCGGCGAGGTTGGCGACAGATTCCAGCTGATCGCCTGAGAGCCGGCCGCGGAGCACGGATGCCCCGACGGAACTTAGGCCGGATTGGCGCTGGCGAGTGACGCCGACATGGTCGCGGAAAATGTCGTTCGGAACTTGCTCGGGTACGCCGGGAAGCAGCTTGAAGTCGAGGCGCGACTGGAGTTCGGTCAGGAAGGTTTCGGCGGTCCAGCCCTCTTTGAGGAACAGGTATTTCATGCGGGCGCGCTCGCGGCTTTCGCGCAGGCCTTGCTGGTCGCGAAAGATTTCCGCAACGGCGCGAACGACGGGGATGGCTTGCTCGGGGAGAATGAAGGCGTCAAGGCGAACGGCGATGTGAGGCTCGCGGGAGAGGCCGCCGCCCACGCGGAGCGTGTAGCCGGGCCGGCCTTCGTGGATAACCGCAGTGAGGCCAATGTCGTTGATCTCTGGAACGCTGCACCAGGACGGGCAGCCGGTGACGGAGATCTTGAATTTGCGCGGCAGGTTATAGAACTCGGCGTTGCCGGTGAGGAATTGTGCAATTTCTTGCGCAAGAGGTCCGGAGTTGATGATTTCGTCTGCAGCGACTCCGGCGAGCGGGCAGCCTGTCACGTTGCGAACCACGTCGCCGCAGGCACCCTTGGGGGAGAGCCCGATGGCGTTCAGTGCATCGACCACTTCAGGGAGCGACTCGATGGTGAGCCAGTGAAGTTGGATAGCCTGGCGCACCGTGATGTCGGCGAGGTTGCGCGCGTATTTTTGGGTCAGCTGGGCGATGACGCGGAGCTGGGAGGAGGAGACGATGCCGTTGGGGATGCCGATGCGCATCATGAAGTAATCGGAGGTCAGGCCCTCGCCACCCTTGCCGCCGGTGGCGCCCACGCCGTCCCCCTGGGTATAGATGCCCCACCATTTGAAGTAGAGCGAGGCCCACTCCGGAACTACGCTGGAACGGCCGGCGCGTGCGAAGGCGCGCACCTCATCGAAGGCTTCCCATGGGTTCTTCTCGCGCTTAAGCCGTTCAGCGCGCTGGGCTTTTGTCTCTTTCACTGCGACTACGTCGGCCATGTTTTCCTTCTCATCGGCAATAAAAATCCCGCGGCAGCGTGGCTGCATCGCGGGCGTTGAAGAAACCTTGGAACTCGTTCAGAATTTCAGACCCAGGTCACCTCTAGCCCCGAAGCGGCATACAGAAGCGACAACAGAGGATCTCTTGCATGCTGAGATGATAGACGCAAAGTTGGCCGAAAAGCAAATGGAGTTTACAGGGCAGTCGCATGGAGAAATTTGCTGGCAAAATGAGTGTCCGATTTCTTCCTGAAGTTTGCAGTTTGATTCTGCGAAACGCGCACAATCAATCTATGGACTTGTGCAGTGCCAGGTATGTCCCCGGTTCAATCTGTCAGGCATGTCCCCGGTCCGTACCAGATGTCGATTTACCCCCCCCCCACTTTCCTCCCATGCGCATGAAAACAATGATGTTACGCCGAAAAATGCCCAAACTACCTGTCAAAACAAACGACTTAGGTCTAGGATCCTGTCCATTTAGCGAGCAGAATCACCTGCTGCTCCGCAAGCCCGATCCGGTCAAGACTGGAGATGACCAGCGCCGGCAATCGACGCGTCGATCAAGGCCTCATAGCAGCGAATCGCGCGGTCAAATCGAAAGTCGTCGATGAACGAATGCTGAAACCGCTGCAAAGTTTCCAGTGACGTGAGCGCAGCGAGCAGCGTTTCGGCCAGCGCTTTAGTTGATACTTCAGTGGCTAGCCAAGTTCCGGGCTGCCCACGCAAAAGGTCCCGAATCCCATCCGAAGCCGGCGATGCAACAATCGGCAATCCACCGGCCGCTGCCTCCAACAACGCATTGGGCAGGCCCTCATGACGCGATGAGAGCACAAAGAGCGAGGCGCCGGGGAAGTAGATCGAAGGATCGTCAACATAGCCCGCGAAAGTCACAGCGGACTCCAAACCCAGTCGATCAGAAAGAGCCTTCAGAGCGGCCTCCTCAGGGCCGGACCCAGCTATCACCAGGCGGCAATGTGCGAATTGCTCTCGAACTGTTACCAGCGCTTGCAGCAACAGGTCAAAGCCTTTCTCCCGCGAGAGCCTGCCGATAGCGAGCAGGTGGGGACCGGAGCCAGTCCAACTCCCATACGTTTCGGAAACAGCACTCCGCAGCCTCTCCAATTCGATAGGATTCGGCAGCACGATCATGTTCTGTTCCGGGAGGTTAATCTCGCGGGTAAGGTCGTTGGCCATGGCCGTGGACTGGCAGATAACGCGGTCTGCGCGGGGGTAAAGCACGCGATAGAGCAAGCGCGTATAGATGGGCAGCGCGCTTTGGGCTAGTGCGGCGCTGACCGTCCCATTTTGGCGAACAAATACCTGAACAGAACGCGGAAAGAACGGACGTAACAGCAATATCAGAAAATTCAAATGAAACATTCCACAGAGAATCACTTGAGGCCGCAGCTGACGGACAAGCGAAATCAATCTGAATGCCGCCGAGCGCACCCGCTTTGCGTGGAGGATGTGGACGGTGACGAAGGCAGGAATTGCGCCCGCGGCGACCTCTTCTCCGGTCACGACACACAAATGCAGCTCGTACTTTTCATGGGAAAGCCCACGCGCGAGCAGAGCAAAGACCCTTTCGGAACCTCCCCCTCCCAAATGGGGAATGAGCAGGAGGACCCTCGGGCGTTCAATCACTGGGTTTACCACAGGACTGCGAGTATAACCGAGGTACACAATACTTCCGTGCGCTCTCCGTCACATTCTTGACGTGTTCAAAATGATACAGTGTTTTTACTTTCTTTAAGAATCAGAATCAAGACGGTTACGAACCGCACAGAGTACATCACCGCGCCATTTCGAACCTGCGTTCTTTTCTTGTTGAGTTTTAACGAGAATCAAGAGCGACCTTCACCCCGGCGTTGAAACAGGGCAATCCAAACAGGTTCGATGAACCCGTTCAAGGACTGCCGGGAATGAAGGATCAACTATGTACGCTTCCGAGACTTCTCAATTTGTTGCCGGCCTGGTTACTGACGCAACGCAGGAACCCTATCACATTGTCATCGGCATAACCCATTCGCAGACTTGCCTGACGCTCACCGGGCGGTTGCGCGCGTTGCGCGAGGCAGGATTTCGCGTGACATTGATCTCCAGCCCAGGCGAGTTACTCGACCGGACAGCCGCACGGGAGGGAGTTGAAGCGATCGGTATCCCGATTCGACGAGACATCGCGCCGTTTGCCGATCTCGTCTCCCTGTTGAGATTGTGGTGGCTGTTGATGAGGCTCAAGCCGGATGTATGCGAATTCAGCACGCCCAAAGCGGGACTTCTTGGCAGCCTGGCGTCCTTGCTTGCGGGAGTACCTGCACGCGTGTACATGTTGCGTGGTCTGAAATTGGAAACGGCCTTGGGAATCAAGAGGTCTCTTCTGCTGATGGCAGAGCGGACTGCATCCGCGTGCGTACAGTCAGTACTTTGCAACAGCCAAAGCATGAGAAATCAAGCGCTCGCTCTGGGCGTGGCGCCCGCCGCAAAAATGCGCGTTCTTGGCGACGGCAGCAGCAATGGCGTAGATACGTACCGGTTCTCGCCGGGACCAAGCGACATTCGCGCCAGATTTAACCTTCCCCAGGAGGCACTGGTGGTTGGATTTGTTGGCCGGCTGACGCGGGATAAAGGGATTCCCGAGCTGATCGAGGCTTTCGACACGATCTTGAAGCAACAGCCAGACGCGCACCTGCTGCTGGTTGGCTGGTTCGACGTGTCGGAAGATGCGCTTGCCGAAGAGTGGAGAACCCGCATTACGTATCACTCGCGCATCCACTGCACAGGATTCGTAGCCGACACCGTGCCATATTACCGGGCCATGGACGTGATGGTCTTACCGACCTGGCGTGAAGGATTTCCAAATGCCGTGTTGGAAGCGGCAGCGACCGGTATACCCGTAATCACCACCGAATGCACGGGTTCGCGAGACTCTGTGGTTCCCGAGGTGACCGGCCTGCTGATTCCGCCTGGGTACCCTGAAGCCATCAGCGAGGCCGTGCTCAAGTTGCTCGGCGATCCTGAGCGCCGCCGGTGTATGGGCGAAGCTGCGCGCAACTGGGTTAGCCTGCACTTTTCGGACGAGCGAGTGCTTCAATTGGCCATTTCTTTTTATAAGAGTTTGCTGAAGCCGAAGCCTCCCTCGAAGCACCCTGGTATTCTTGCACCCAATTTCTTCCGGCGGAGGGACACAACGTGGCTGGTTCCCAAGGAGGTAGATTCAATCGAAGGCGAGGTACCGGTAATGGTTGAAGAAGGAATGCGGTAATCTTCTGGAGGCTCAGGGATTCGGGGGACGCACAACGTCGGTTCGCAATCGTTCAATCACTATCCCGTGAAAGTCCTGTTGCGGATTAGGCGTCTTGAGAGTGTGTGCTCCAGCCTCGGCAGCGCGAAGCACTTCATTGGGGACGATTCCGAGAATGAGCGTGGTGGCAACGGCCATCGCCAGGGCTGCAAACACCGCTGCTCCAACGCGTGGTTCGGGAAATGCAGATTGGGCGTTGTTTCCATCCGGGCGCTGCGCTGTTGTCAGCGCTAGGCGCAGGTAGTAGGCTGCCGCCAATCCCGAGTTGAGCAGGCCAATGATGGCCAATGCGACCGCTCCGCCATCCACTGCGGCGGAGAACGAGTAGAACTTGCCGAAGAATCCGCCTGTGAATGGAATGCCGACCAGTGAGATCAGGAAGAAAATCAGCACCGAGCCCAGGATTGGCGATCGATAGAGCAGGCCGCGAAAATCCTCGACCATGGGCATCGCCTCATCGTAGCCGCCGATGACGGATATTACGGCAAAGATGCCTACGTTCATGGCCGAGTATGCCGCGATATAGAAACTGGCCGCGGCAATGCCGCTGCTGCCAAGCCCGGCGAAGGCTGCAAGCAGATAGCCGGCGTGCGCGATCGAGGAGTAAGCGAGCATGCGCTTCACATTTTGCTGGCGCAGCGCTGCGAGGTTGCCCACAGTCATTGAAAGCGCGGCGACGATCCAGAGGAGCGGCGACCAGATGAAGTGGAGGGTTGGAAACAACTCATAGGCCACACGCAGAAGAACGGCGAATGCCGCGGCTTTGGGCGCGGTGGAGAGCAACGCCACCACCGGCGACGGCGCGCCTTCATAAACATCCGGCGTCCACACATGGAACGGCGCTGCGGAGACCTTGAAGAGAATGCCAACCAGCATCATTGCCATGCCCGCCAGCACCATGGTCTGATTCTGCGCTAACGGGACCAGGCGTGCGATTTCGTAAATCTGCGTAGTGCCGGTCGCGCCGAAGACCAATGCGATTCCGTAAAGAAGAAACGCGGTGGCAAATGAGCCGAGCAGGAAATACTTGATGGCTGCTTCCGGGCCGCGAGCTGTCTGCTTGCGGTAACCGGCAAGGACGTAGGTGGCGATGGAAGAGATTTCAAGAGCGATGAAGACGACAAGCAACTCAACCGCGCTGGTCATCAGGCACATGCCAACCGCACCGAATGCGATGAGCGCGTAATACTCGCCCTGGTGATGACTGTCCTCGGGCAATGTGTCGAGCGAGAGCAGAAGGGCTACCAGCACGATGCCGCAGATGAGCACATGGAAGAAGATTGTGAAGGCGCTGGTTTCGACGGTGCCGTAGAAGGCTGCGCCCTGGGGCAGCGAGAGTTGCCACAGGCTGGCCCAAAGGGCAATCGTGGTGCCTATCGCGGCTATCCAGCCCAGCGAACGGCGCGGCAATCCGGGTGGGAGCGATGCGTCAACCAGCATAACGGCCACGCCGCTGAGTGTGAGGATGACCTCGGGAAGGATGCGGTAGATGTCGGGCACTGGATTCACCGCAGTCCTCCCGCAGGCATGGATGTCGTGGTCACAGCTCGTGGGCTGTTCTGAGTAATCAGCGGAGGCCTCTGAATGCCTTGTTGAATCGTTGACAGCCAAATGGAAGGCGCTACTCCCATAACCAGCGTGAGAACCGCCAGCGGCCAGAGCAGCGCCAGTTCGCGGAAGTGCAGATCGTCGGCGGGCCGCGTTTGAATCAACTCGCTCTGCGGGCCGTAGAAAACGCGCTGGACCAGCCACAGCATGTACGTCGCACCCAGAATCACGCCCAGGGCCGCGGCTACGGCCCAGCCGCGGCTCACCCCGCTAAACGTGCTGGAGAGGATCAGGAACTCACCCACAAAGCCGCTGAGGATGGGCAGGCCTATCATGGCCAGCGTCGTGAGCACGAATAGCGTCGCAGTGCTCGGCAGCCTTGCGGCCAGCCCGCCGTAAGCACCTATCTGGCTGGTTGCGTAGCGGTCGTAGAGTACGCCGAGCAGGAAGAACAACGCGGCATCGACCACGCCGTGACTCAGGATCTGGAAGACCGCGCCGGTCGAGCCGATGAACGTGAACCCGTAAATGCCGAGAACGATCAGACTCAGGTGACTGAGGGCGGCAAATGCGATGAGCTTCCAGAAATCGCGCTGCACCAGCGCCAGACATGCGCCGTAAAGAACGCCGATGACGGCAAGAGCAATAAGGTATGGCGCGACTGCTCGTGCCTGCACTGGGAAAAGACCAATGTGGAAGCGAAGCATGGAATAGAGACCGAGCTTGCCTGCAACTACCATGGCCATTGCGACAGGTGCTTCACTGTAGGTATCGGAAAGCCAGCCGTGCAGCGGGAAGACCGGTACCTTGACCGCAAAGGCGAACAGAAACGCAAGTGCTGCCCAGAAGAGCGCATTGGCAGGGAACTGGCCATTGGCGATGAGAATCTTCAGTGTTTCAAAGTCGAAAGTGTTGGTTCTTGCATAGAGCCACAGGATCGCGACCAGCAACGGCGCGGATGGAATGAAAGTAAAGAGGAAGAATTTCTGCGCGGCTTTGGGTCCGTCCTTGCGGCCATACATGGCCATGAGAATAGCCATTGGCACCAGCGACAGTTCCCAGAAGCCATAGTAGAGCATCAGGTCAAGTGAGATGAAAACGCCGAACATGGCCGTCTGCTGGACGAGAAAAAGCGCGAAGTAAATTTTGCGCCGCTCCTTGATCGTGTTCCAACTGGCCAGCACTCCAACCGGGGCCAGCAAACCTGTCAGGACAACCAACCAGAGGCTGAGGCCGTCAATTCCGACGTGGTAAGAAATGGCCGGGTTCTCAATCCAGGGCTTGGCGGGGTTGACGACAAACTGAAACCCATTCTGGTCGGCGTTGAAATGCGTAGGCAGATGAAGCGTGAGGCCAAAGGTCACGAGCACCGTAAGCAGGGCAATCCAATTGGGCAGTTTAGCGCGGTCTGGAACCAGCACCACAAGTACCGCTCCGGCCAGAGGAACAAGCAGGATCAGCGTGAGAATCGAGCTGTTAATCGAACTAAACATTCTCAGTGCCCCGCCAAATTGAGATGAATTCCAATGCTGGTCAGCACGGACGACCAGGGGACTACAACGAACAGCAGCACCGCCGCAGCGCCCGCTGCAAGCCACGCCGCGTAGGAACGGATGTTACCCGACTGCCAGCGCTGCAACAACGCACCGCAGAAGAGCGAGATGCCTCCCAGCAGCCACGCGAAACCGCCGATGATTGCCTTGTCGACTACCCATCCCAGGAAGTAGGTGGAGAAGGCCAGCAGCGGCTTGACCACAGTGGCTCCGTAGAACTCGTCGACGTAGTATTTATGGGACAGCAGCTTGTAGCCGGAGGGAAGCGCGGCGGCGAGCTCGGCAGGTCGTTCCGGCTTTTGGCTGTAGAAGGCGTGAGCGATAGACCAGCCGATGAGAGCGACCGCGACGGCGGCAATGCTGAGGATCAATTCAAGATTGCCGGAGCCGGCGTCGATGGTGCGCGGGCCGGTTGCCGGGGCAAGGAAAGCAGCAAAGCGCTCGATGCCGATCCAGCCGCCGCAGATTGAAAGCAGTGCCAGAAGGACGAGAGGGCCAAGCATCGACCACGGGCTCTCGTGCGGATGAACCTCAGGGCTGCGCGACTCGCCGAAGAACGTCAGATACCAGAGACGGAACATGTAGATAGCGGTCAGCAAGGCTGTGAGCAGGCCGACGAACCAAAGCGCCTTGCCAAGGCTGCCTTGCTGGAAGGCGGCATAGAGAATCGCGTCTTTCGAGAAGAAGCCGGCGAAGGGGAAGATTCCAGCGATGGCGATCACGCCCGCGGTCATGGTCCAGAAAGTTACCGGAAGCTTTTTCCGCAGGCCGCCCATCTTTCGCATGTCCTGCTCGTCGCCCATGCCGTGAATCACCGAGCCCGCTGCAAGGAAGAGCAGCGCCTTGAAGAAGGCATGTGTCATGAGGTGGAAGATCGCCGCCGAATAGGCCGCAACGCCGCAGGCCAAAAACATGTAGCCGAGTTGCGAGATAGTGGAATAGGCGAGCACGCGCTTGATGTCGGTCTGCACCATGCCGATGGTGGCCGCAAACAAGGCTGTCGCCGCGCCAATGACCGCGACTGTTTCCAGCGCAAACGGGGAATGATCGAAGAGCACGTGATTGCGGGCGATCATGTAGACGCCGGCAGTGACCATGGTGGCCGCGTGGATGAGCGC
>JBELAI010000012.1:0-54672 GCA_049508975.1 Occallatibacter sp.
CCGAGGTAGTATGCAAGATTGTGGATGGTATTCAGGGTTCCAGACAGCGCTTCTCCGGCTTGCATCAGGTGACGCAAATATGCGCGCGAGTAGCGGCTGCAGACCATGCAATCGCAGGCGGGGTCCGGTGGGCCCTGATCTTCGGCAAATCGCTTGCCCTTGATGTTGAGGCGGCCTTCGCTGGTGAAGAGCAGGCCATGCCGTGCGGCGCGAGTGGGCAGCACGCAATCCATCATGTCCACGCCCATGCGGGCGTACTGCTCAATCTCGTCCGGGTAACCGACTCCCATTACGTAACGCGGCTTGTCAGCCGGAAGCAGCGGCAGGACTTCGGAGATCACTTCCAGCGTCAGGTCGCGTGGCTCGCCTACGCTGAGACCGCCGATTGCGTAGCCGTCGAAATCCATCTCCACCAGCCGCTCGGCGCTTTGACGGCGCAGATCGCGGTACATCCCGCCTTGGACGATGCCAAAGAGGCTTTGCGTGGGCGGTTCGTTCCCCGGTCTCAGATTCGAGACCGGGGGCACCCTCGGCTGTTCTTGCCACGGGACTTCGTGCCGATGAGCGCGAAAGTGGTCGAGCGAGCGCTGAGCCCAGGCCATGGTGAGCCGGAGGCTTTCTTCGGCGCGGTTGCGGTCGGCGGGGTATTCGGTGCACTCGTCGAAAGCCATGGCGATGTCGGCGCCCAGGGCGATCTGCACGTCCATGGAATGCTCAGGCGTGAAGAAGTGGCTGCTGCCGTCCAAGTGGGAGCGGAAGCGAACGCCCTGGTCGGACACCTTGCGCAACTGGCTCAGGCTGAAGACTTGGAAACCGCCGGAATCAGTGAGCAGGCCGCGTGGCCAGCTGATGAATCGGTGCAGACCGCCCATCCGACGAATGGCTTCGTGGCCGGGGCGGAGATAGAGGTGATAGGTGTTGCCGAGAACGATTTCGGCGCCAAGGGTCTCCAGGACGTCCTGGGCGACGGCTTTGACGGTGCCGGCTGTGCCGACGGGCATGAAGACGGGGGTTTGAACGGTTTGGTGGGGAAGGATGAGTTGCGCGCGGCGGCCGCCGGCTTCGGTCTGGTTGAGCAAGTTGAACTGGAGACTCACTCTACGATTTTAGACGGGCTGCGGTCGATGGAGATTTGAGGTTTCCCACCCTCGCGACAGAAAAAAGTCGCAAGGATGGGGCACGGAACGGTTCTGGCGCTATCTGCCTGTCGCGCCAAGGCGGATGAGGACGCCGATCCGGGCCACCCTCGGCATGCCCAGCGTGGTAGTGGGGGTCTTGGAGTCTTCGATCTGGCGGTCCAGCAGGTTCTCGCCGGCGGCGAAAAGCTCTAAACGTTTGCCGAATTCGTGCGAGCCGTAGGCATCCAGGCGGAAGTAACCATGCAGCAGATAGGCGTTGGCATCGTCGTCGAACTGGTGTCCGCTCAGGCGTCCTTGCAGACTCAGAGTTCCCAGTCTGGGGCGAAAGGCGCGCACATTCATGGTGGCCAGGTTGCGCGCGACCTCGGGAATCCAGTTGCCGACGAGTGCGGGAGTCTGGCTGTCGTTGGTCACTGTTGCGTGGGCGTACTGGTAGCCGCCGTCCACTGCCAGCCAGCGCAACGGTGCAAGTTCATAGTCTAATGAGACGCCACGGCTTTCGATCTGACCGAGATTCTCGCGCATCAGCATGATCGGCGAAGAGTTGGGATTGGTGGTAACCGCGTCGATGGGGCGGTTGACCTGGGTTAGGAAGTAGCTGGTGCGGATGCTGCCCCAACGATGTTCGCTGGCCAGACCCGCCTCCCAGCCGGTGGCCCGTTCGATGTGCAGGTTGGCGTTGGGCAGGGTGAGCTGGTTGCCTACCTGGGTTGACCGGTAGAGCTCGTTGGGCGATGGCGCACGAAAGGCGCGGAACGCCGAGGCAGAAACCGCCCAATGCTCCATGAATTTGCGCGAAAGGCCGACGCGCGGATTGAAGAGCCGCTGGCCGAACTGCGTAGGTTGTGTGGCTGCCGGCGCCCAGGTGGTTCCGTTCCACTGGAGCTTCTGTCCGTCGTAGTTCTGGAACCAGTCCATACGGCCGGCTGCGATTAGCGTCCATGCGTGCCGGACCCACATGGCTTCGATGTAGCCGGCGGAGTCGCGCTGGTGGTCGTGGGTATTCGTAAGGGTGGTTGAATTCCCGAGGCTCTGTTCCCGGTCCCACACGCGCACATCGTGGGAGTCGGCGCCAGCTACGAGCAAAAGTCCCGCACCGAGCGGCTGGTTCCAGTGGGCTACGGCACCCAGTTCATTGTATGGAGTCAGCGAGAACTTGGATGGAGTTTCACCGCAGCGATAGGAGCAAGTGGGGTTAGCGGCATTCGGAAGGCTTGAGATGCTGGAAAATGTCTGGCGAAAGTGGTCCGTCGATCCGTAGAAGCGGGAAACCAGCGTGCCGTTGTGGGGTCCCTTCCAGTCGCCTCCAGTTGCGTAGCGCCAAATGCGGGTGCCGTTGGTTTGGAAGGGCGTTCCGTTGTTGCGCGCCTCGTTGAAGCCGCTTCCACGCACAAACAGGCGCAACGGGCCGCTGTCGTGCTCGGCAAGCAGAACGCCGTTCTGAGCATGGACGTTGCTGGCGATGTCGACAGGCCCGCGCTGTGTGGGGGACTCCTGAATATAGCCGTCGGTGCCCAGGACGCCGCCGGACGCGAGGAGCCCCCAGGGGCCGTGCTTGGTCTGGAGCATTACGCTGTCGTCGTATGTGCTTTCACCGCCGTAGCTGCTACGGAACTCGCCGAGGTTGGAGGTGGGCCGCTCCGGGACCACGTTCACCACGCCGCCGATGGCGCTGGAACCGTAAAGGCTGCTCGCGCCGCCGCGCACTAATTCAATACTTTTGATTGCCAACTCCGGCTGTTCAAGCCAGTGAAGGGTCCCGGCAAAGGCATCGTTGAGAGGCACATCGTCTTCGGTGACCAGCGTTCGGCTGGCTGAAGTGGACCCAAGGGCGCGCAAGCTCATGCCTTGCGAGGATGGATTGGCCACCAGCGAACTCGACCGCCGGAAGAGCTCCATGCCGGGAAGCTGGCGCAGTTCGTCATCGAGCGTGACTGCGGCCGTGGTGCTGAGGGCTTGCTGCGAGAGGACGCGGGTAGTTGCCGGGCTTTCCAACGTTCCAAGCGGGGTGCGGTATGCGGTTACCGTCACCTCTTCCATGTGGGAGGCTGGTTGCAACTGGATCACCGTTGCGGCGCTAAGTTGCTCAGTCTTGTCTTCAAAGCCCGGCGCGGCCAGATGTACCTGGCAGGGAACAGTGCATGAGACGGTCAGGTTTCCGCTTGCATCGCTTCGTCCCAAAACGGTTCCTGTGGGGTCCTTCGCCGTAACTCCACCGATGGCGGCGCCGCGAGCATCTTCCACCGTCACAGTAATCGTGGCAGGGGTCTGTGCGCTAAGTTGTGTGGGAGACAGCCCCGCCCAGGCCAGCCCCAGCATCCCAAGCATCGCTTTGAATAGGAAACACCGCATCGGTCCCACTTTCAGAGTCTTTAGATAGGCTGTTCAACAATTGTGACATGGTTCTCCCGCTCCCCGCATCGAGCAGGCCGGGGGCAATCTCGCACAGAGGGACCAGGACGAAGGCACGCTCAGCCAGGCGGGGGTGGGGAATCACCAGGTCCGGCTTGCTGATTTGTATATCGGCGAAGAGAAGAATATCAAGATCCAGTGTTCGTGGACCGTTGGCGAACCCTGCTGACCGGTCGCGCCCGAATTCTTGTTCGATGGACAGCAGGCCCTTCAGCAGGTCTTGCGGCTCCAGTTCGGTTTCCAGTTCTACGACAGCGTTCACAAAGCGCGGCTGCTCGGCAAACCCGACCGGCTCGGTTGAGTAGAGGGACGACCGGCTAGTGATGTGCCCAAGCGCTTCCAGGCGAGCGGCAGCGGCGGCGAGGGTGGCCTCCGGAGTCCCGGCCCAACTGGCCAGGTTGCCGCCCATTCCGATGAAGGCCGTCTGCATGTTCTTCAGACTAACGCGGAGCCCTGCTTAGTCCTCGCGCAGCGCCTGCATCGGCTCAATTGAGGCGGCTTTGCGCGCGGGCAAAAGCGCGGCCGTCAATCCAATGATCGCCAGAGCCAGAACCACGGCGCCATAGGTACTCAAATCCAGAGGCTGCACCTGGTAGAGGAAGCTCTTCACGAAGCGCCCGGTTGCAAAGGCGAGAACGAGGCCAACAACAAGGCCGCCTCCAACCAGAATTGAGCCTTGTTTCAGAACTAACTGCGCCACACTAACACGGGTTGCTCCGAGCGCCATGCGGACGCCAATTTCGCGCCGACGGTAACTCACCAGTTGCGACAGAACGCCGTACAAACCGGCAAAAACCATGGCGACTGCGAGTCCCGCGAAGGAGCCAACAAGATACAGCCCCAACCGCTGGCTGAAGGTGTTCTGGTCCACGGCATCCTGCATGGTCTTGAAGTCATCCAGCGCAAAGCCGGGGGCGTTCTGCTTGAAGACGGAGCGTATCTCCACCGCGACGGGTATTTGTCCGCGCGTCTTGACGACAAAGCTCACCATGGTTTTCAGGAGCGCCTGGTAGAAGAGAGATGTGGTCGGGACCTGTTGCTGCGGCACCATGATCAGCGGCTGAGGGTCACCGCCAACGCTCCTGTCGACCTGGTCGCCGAGAATTCCGACGATGGTGTACGGCTTGATCATTCCAGTGTCTTTGCCGCCCAGATCCAGCTGTTTTCCCAGCGGGTCCTGGCCGGCGAAGTATTTCTTCGCAAGGGTCTCATTGATCGCAAGGACGAAGGGAGTGGCGGAGGTATCGCCGTCGCTCACCATGCGGCCGCGTACGATCGGCGTACGAAAGGTTCGGGCGTAATCGCCACTTACAGCCGTGATCTCGCCTTCCGGTTTTTTGGCCCGGTCAGTTGACTGTCCTACGATTGAAAAGCTGGTACCGATGTTCATGCCCGACAGTGGCGGGGATGTGGCTAATGCGGCGCTCTCCACGCCGGGCACTTGGCGGATGCGCTCCAAAACCGGCGCATAGGTCAATGCTGCCACAGACACAGGCGCATTGGTTGTGTCTTCAGAAACCGTCATTGCGGAAAACCCGGCGGTGTCAGCCGGCATTGCCGTGAATATGGTAACGCGCGCGGTTTCAAATCCCAGGCGCGACATTTCCAAATTCCACAGCGTGTGGAAGAGCAAGCCCGTTCCCACCAGCAGTAGCGTGGAAAGAGCCACCTCGCCGGCGACCAACGCTCCGCTCAACTTCCTGCTAACCGTCCGCGAGCCGGTACCGCGCGAACCAGCCTGCAGTGCAGCCTGCGGATTGGCGCGCGCCACCAGAAGCGCGGGCAGCAGCGAGGAAAGCGCAGTCGTAATAATGGCGATTGCAGCCAGGACCATCACCACGGTCCAGTGAATGGAAATGGCATCGGCGCGGGGAATCGTGCCGTCGGGCAGCTTGTGCACCGCAACCATGGCCAGTTGTGCAAGCGCGGCACCCAGAGCGCAGCCTAGCAGGCTCAACGCCATTCCTTCGGAGAGCATTTGCTGGATCAGGCGCACACGGCTGGCGCCCAACGCAGCCCTCACAGCGAACTCCTGTTGGCGTCCCAGACAGCGCGCAATCAGCAGGTTTGAAACGTTGGCGCAGGCGATCAGAAGAACGAGGCCCAGAGCGGCGAAGAGTCCAAACAGAACCGGGCGCACCGGACCGGTGAGCACTTCCCGATAAAGAGCCGCATGGAATGTAATGGGGCTATCGTCCACTTTCAATGGTATATGCGCGGCGATGGCGTCCAGTTCCTTCTGAGCCTGCTGAATGGTGACACCAGGACGGAGCTCGCCGACAGCATTGAAGAAGTGATAGCCACGGTCCTTCAACATCTCAGCGGTGGGCTGCAAAGGGAGCCACACGCCCTTTTGAAGATCGGTCCCCATTGACTCAGGGAAACGAAACGCATTGGGCATTACGCCGACAACAGTGCGGGAACTGCCGCCAATCTTCACCGATTGCCCCACTATGTTGGGGTCGGCATGAAAAGCTCCGCGCCAGAGGCTTTCGGACAGGATCACAACCTGTGGCCCGCCGGCCAGTCCCTCGGCGTCGACAAAAGTCCGGCCCAATATTGGCTTCGCCCCGAGCAACGAAAACAGGTTGGTGGTTACGCGCGGAGCCGCCACGCTTATAGATCCATCCTGGCCCTCGATTACGGTCCCGTCCTCTGAATACCCTGCGGAATCCTGGAGCAGCTTCGACTGCGAATGCACGTCCTGAAAGTTTAGCCACGATGTCGTTCCGAAGCCCTGCTTCGCTTCCCCCGGAGCAATATAAAGCAGGCGATCGGAGTGTGGGTAAGGCAGCGGCCGCAGAAGCACGCCCTCAATGATCGTGAAGATGGCCGTATTGGCGCCGACGCCAAGCGCCAACGTCAAAATGGCGAGCATCGCCAGGCCGGGAGTCTTGCCGAGTTGCCGCAAAGCGTAGCGCAGGTCGTAGAACAATGTCTGCATATCAAGCCTCCGAGCACACGGGTACGCCCTGAGGATAGAGCAATTTTGTCTCCAAATCCAACTGTTGGCGAAGATAAGTGTTGTCAAGCAACGCCCGCGTTTAAGCGAGCCCTTGAGCCCCGTCCTCCTGTCCAGAATCGAAAGCAACTGTACGCAAATGGACAACGCGGAGGCTGTTGAAGAGGTCGGGAGAGCGCCCTTTCTGCTAGCATCCCTGTTGGAGACTTTTCCAAATGGACGCACTTACCAGCGCGGGCCTTGGCGCCCGCCGCAATGAAGACATCGCCCTCGACTTGCTCAAATTTGTAGCCGCAACTGCCGGGGTCGGCCGGCCCGCTGTGGGTTCTACTGGATTCAGCGGCGCCTCAGCACCCAAGCCGGAGGAGCACGTAACCCAGTTGCTCGATCTCTACAGCCGTTGCCTCAACACTGTTGGAGGCAAAGAGCCTGCGACAGGGGTAACGAAATAGCAGGCGAGCCCATCCTTCGAGTTGCCGTTGCCGGGGCAGGTGCTTTTGGCCGCAACCATCTCCGCGTCTATCGTGAACTGGAAGCTGCCGGCCACGGTGTCGCACTTGTTGCAGCCATCGAGCCTGACGGGGTTCGCGCGGTCGATACGGCTTCGAAATACGATATTCCTGTGTATGCGTCGGTAGATGAGCTGCTCTCCGCCGATCTCAAGCTCGATGCGGCCACGGTTGCCGTTCCCACCGTGCACCATCACTCCGTGGCGTCGCCTCTGCTGGACGCGGGTATTGACCTGCTTGTCGAGAAGCCGCTGGCTGCATCCCTTGACGAGGCCGACGATTTGTTGGCACGTGCCGAAAAGGGCAACCGAATTCTGCAGCCCGGCCATCTGGAGCGCTTCAACCCTGCCGTTCTAGCCGTCGAGCCCAAACTGCGCCGCCCCATGTTCTTTGAGGCGCACCGGCTGTCGATCTTCACGCCTAGATCTCTCGACGTGGACGTGGTGCTGGACTTGATGATTCACGATCTGGACATCGTGCTTACTTTTGCCAAGTCGGAAGTGCGCGAGGTGCGGGCTGTCGGGCTGCCCATTTTGTCGCCCAAGGTGGACATCGCCAATGTGCGTGTGGAGTTCGAATCCGGATGTGTGGCCAACTTCACTGCGTCGCGCGTGTCTACGGAACGAGTGCGCAAGCTGCGCTTCTTTGAGCCTCGCCAGTATGTCTCGATCGATTACGCGCGGCAGGATCTGCTGGTGATACGCATTAATTCTGAGCCCGGGGGCACAGCCAACCCGCTCGCTTTGCTTCCGCCTCACATCGCAGCGATGATTCCGCCCCAGATTGCCGCGGACCTGGTTGCGGGCAAAATCGATCCAGCCATCATCGCCAAATATGCCGCGTCCATGAACATCGATCCAGCTCTGGTCGCCCAGTTCACCGCTCCGGCGGGACCGGCGCCAGGGCTTTCTTTCGCGAAGCCGACGGTTACTCCGGGAGAGCCGCTGCGGCTGGAGATTGAGTCGTTTCTCGATTCAGTCCGAACCCGGCAGCAGCCTCGCGTGACTGCACGCCAGGGCCGCAACGCGCTGGCACTCGCATTGGAGATTCAATCCACCATGGCCGCCCACGCCCACCGCGCCGGGCTTGATGATTTCTTTGAGCCCGGCGCGTAGGTATTGTTCAAATTGAATCCTAGTTGAAACCGCAGCTCTCGCAAAGCGCGATCATCATTCCAAAGGTAAGACGATTGTCGCCTTGGAGCGGCGAGTCGAAGGGGAATCGACGCTGGAATTCAATGTACGGTGCTGCCCAGGTCTCGGACCAAGTGTCTGTCAAAAGCACCGCCATTGCCTTTGCACTGCTGTAGCCTCCGAACGGGCCGCCCCCTGCGCGGTAACCCAGGCCGGGTTCAGCGAACATCTTGACGAATGTCTTCTCTGAAAACGGACGGTAACGGGGAACTCTGAAGATAGGAATCACCGCAGACCCTTCCGTAGAGAAGCCGTTGTGCCCCTGGATCCGGTCAAATTGAAGGTCCACGCTGAAAGGGCCGCCAATTTTGACGCCGGCGAAAGCGTTGGGCTGCTGGGCGTAGTCCCATCCTCCTCCGCCGCCTGCGGCGAGCAGGAAGTTCAGATACCCCTTCGAAGAGTCATAATCATCATGAGGCGCAAGACGAACTTCTCGAATGTCCTTGCGATTGAAAACAAGATCAGAATCCAGTTTCTTCTTTGACGAAGAGTCACCTTGAAGGAATTCGCAGAATAACTTGTCGCTCTTCGCATTCAGAAAGTAGCAATACGTCTGATCGTGAGTTTTGACCCAAATCCGAGTGTTCGGTTTGAGATTCTCGACGGCCCGCCAGTCTAAGGTCTGCCCCTCTCCGCCTGAGGCCGCCATCAACATTACGAAAACCAGGAGAACAATCTGCAGTAGTTTCATTCCGCCATGCTAGCCTCGGAGTTGTGCGAATTGCCTTCCGGCTGTGGCACTTTCGCAAGCGTCACAGCCGCAAGCCTCTAGAGCTTCAAGCGATCCCAAGAGCTCGATTCAAATAACCCACAATGTACTTCCAAACCAGGTAGTAGCCCGCAAGAGCGGCCAAGAACATGGGCGCGATCAGGGCGTAGGGCACCTGGGCCACATTGAACCAGGTCACGTCATGGGAGCCAATCGTCAGGATTCCCAGGCAGGTTGCCAGCGTAGCTCCCACCGGCATCAGCAGCAACGGCAGCACCGCTCCGTGAAGGCCGACCGGCGCGTGAGTGCGCGGAGAAGACCACAGCCACAACATGTTCCACAGCCCCCATAACAGGGGAACAACGGCCATGGGGAAGATAAGCCCCTGTTCGACGGGAAATGGCACGTGATGTACCAGACGGACCACGACGAAGGTCAGCAGCAGCGGCAACACGATCGTGGGCACGCAGATGCCTGCCAGGTATGCGCGTAAGTAAGGATGGGTGTTCATCGTGTTCTCCTTTCATGCCGGCGGCAAGGCCGGCGGGTTTTAGAGGTAGTAGAGAAGAACCGGGATCGCCGTCGGAAAGAAAGCGGCGAGGCCTATGAGGCCGGCGAGCAGGGCCCAGTCGAACCAGGGGGTTGTTACCGGCTTTTCATCCAATCGCCGCAACAGGTCAGGCCACAGATCGTGGTCAGGTTCCAAATCACCCTTGATCGGCGGCAACGCCTGTTGGAGCAGCCTCTTTAACCGGTCATTCTCGATGTTGTGTAGATCTTTTTCATTCATGGCCTGATCCCCTGTTGTTCAAGGTCTTTTCGTAGAATTCGAAGCGCGCGAAACACGCGCAGTTTCACGGCCGCGGTGGAGATTCCCAGAGCGTCGGCCACATCCATGTGCGGCTGCTCTTCTATCACCGCCAATACTGCCGCGATCCGCAACTTGGGCGGCAGCCGTCCAAAAGCCAACGCTGTTTTCCGACGAATTTCCGCGGAAACAGCAGCATCCGCAGCCACGGCAGATGCAGGCTCGGCAAAAAGCTCCGTTGTCAGCACTCTCTCAACCCGCCGGCTCTTCATCCAATCGAGCGCCGCATGGGTCGCGATGCGCCGTGCCCATCCTTCAAATCCGCGCGAAGGCTCAAAGCGCGCGTGGGCCCGGTAGATGCGCCAAAAAGTCTCCACCGTTAGCTCATCCGCGGTGGCGGCGTCGCGCACGATGCGGAGAATCCAGCCAAACATGGCGCGCCGATGCTGGCGGAACAGCGTCTCGAAGGCATCCATGTCGCCATGTCGAAACGCATTCAGGACGTCGCTAGCTTCGTTCGGCATCCGTCCATCCCTTTCCCCAACAGCCATTCCTTCTGCGCACAATTTAGATCAGAGCTGTTCACTCCAGGGCGTTAGCCGAGGAATCCAGCGCGGAACATGGGCGCTGAATTCGGCATAGTCCACAGCAAAGGCTTTTCGCAAGGTCGGCTCTTCGTAAATCAAAACAAAAATGTGCATAGTCAGCCAGACACAGATCCCATACACGAGAATTCCGATGTCGCCGAAGATCAAGCCCTGCCCGAGAATCAGCGATACGACCGCGACGTACATAGGATTGCGGACATATCGATACGAGCCGGTGACAACCAGGTGTCTTGTTGGAAAAACAGGTGCGGGCGTACCGATACCCTGTGATGCGAATCGCAGAAATGATTCGAGCAACAGGGCAAGACCGCCTGCCACCAGGACCATACCGACGATGCGAAGAATCACAAATCCAAAGGACGATGCATGAACGCGCCAGCCGCCAATCCGCCATGGAATGTACCCGGCTACAGTCCCCGGTGCAATGAGAAGGAACATTGCACTGCCAGAGAATGCAAAGACGCGAGTTTTGAGGCCGACGGAGTTTTTGTTTTCGACTTCCATATCGCCTCCTTTTTCGCGCTTCTATCTGACCTTACGGTTCGTCTGTGAGAAAGGTTACATTCCTACGATTTCGCCGTCCGGATCAAGCCGGAACTGCGCGTTCTTAGTTCGTCATCGGAAAAGTCCTTCACGCTCGCCTTCGCTTTGGAATAAACCGATTTTTCAATCGATTGCGCATTACGCGACGCTCGCTTGACAGCCATCTCCCAAGCGCATTACCGTTGCCCCCGAGAAAGCTCTGGATTTTCCTGCGTCGAACAAGGGCTGTGACCGACCTGCCGTCCCGTTGTGACCGCCGAGCTTTGAAAGAGAATTGCGATGAAAATGGTTGGATTACGAATTGTAGCGCTGGGATTGGCGTGCAGTGGCGTCTGCTTGATGGCCGCGGCACAGGATGCACAGAAACCCGCGTATCTCGATCCCAGTTTGCCTGCGGAGCAGCGCGCGGCAGACCTGGTGCAGCGGATGACGCTGGAAGAGAAGGCTACGCAGCTTGTAAACCAGGCGCGCGCCATTCCCCGCCTAAACGTCCCATACTACGATTGGTGGAGCGAATCTCTCCACGGCGTCATTAACAATGGCGTCACCGAGTTCCCTGAGCCCATCGGCCTCGCCGCTACTTTCGACCCTCCCGCCATCCATCAAATGGGAGAAGCCATCTCCATCGAGGGCCGCATAAAGTACGAGCAGGCCCAGCGCGAAAAACGCGCCAACCTCTTCTTCCAGGGCCTCGACTTCTGGGCGCCCAACATCAACATCTTTCGCGATCCTCGCTGGGGCCGCGGCCAGGAGACCTACGGAGAAGACCCGTTCCTTACCGGCCGCATGGGCGTTGCCTTCGTCACCGGCATGCAGGGCGACGATCCTCGCTACTACCGCGTCATATCCACGCCCAAGCACTTCGCTGTCCATTCCGGTCCGGAGACCACTCGGCACACCGCCGACGTTCCGATTAGCAAACACGACGAAGAAGACACCTATTTGCCGGCCTTCCGCGCCGCCGTCACTGAGGGCCATGCCGGCTCTGTGATGTGCGCGTACAACTCGATCAACGGTCAGCCCGCGTGCGCCAATAAGTTCCTCCTGCAAGACACCCTCCGCGGATGGTGGAACTTCCAGGGCTACGTCGTCTCCGACTGCGGCGCCGTCATCGACATCCACAACGGCCACCACTTCAACGCCACCCAACCCGAATCTTCCGCCGTCAGCGTCCGCCGCGGCATGGACAACGAGTGCGTCGACGGCGGCAACCTCGTCAAGGACGACCGGGACTACCGGCCCTATCTCGACGCTGTCAAAGAGGGCTACCTGAAGGAATCCGAGATCGATACCGCAGTCGTCCGCCTCTTCACCGCGCGCATCAAGCTCGGGCTATTCGACCCGCCGGACATGGTCCCCTACACCAAAATCGATCCCCAGGAACTCGACTCGCCGGCGCATCGCGCCCTGGCCCGCCAAATCGCCAATGAGTCCATGGTTCTGCTCAAGAACGATGGCGTCCTTCCACTCAAAACCTCAGGCATCAAGATCGCTGTCGTGGGCCCGCTCGCCGACCAGACTAAAGTTCTCCTCGGCAACTACAACGGCCAACCCAGCCACACAGTCTCCATCCTTGAGGGCATCCGCAAGGAATTCCCCAACGCCACCGTCAACTACGTCGAGGGCACCCAGTTCCTCAGCCACTCCGCGGAACCCGTGCCGGCCTCAGCTCTCAGCTTCGAGGGCAAGCCGGGAGTCAGCATCGACTTCGCCAAACTCGACCTTAGCGACATTAACCACCCTGGCCGCTCCGCTTCGCTTGCCTCGCGCATCGACCCGGTTCTCGACTTCGGCATCGCGCCAGTTCCAGCTTCGGCCGTCGGCGTCAATCCGCTCTCAGTCCTGTGGAAGGCCGACCTCACCGCCCCCACCACGGGCGAGTACAACCTCGGCCTCGTCGCCAACGGCTTCTTTCGCGTTCGCCTCGACGGAAAAAACGTAACCTCCGCCTGGGACAACAACGGCGTCGACGCCAAGGTCGGCCGCGTCCATCTCGAGGCCGGCAAGGCCGCCAAGCTTGAGGTCGACTTCGCCCCCGGAGAAAACTCAAAGCCCAGCGCCAAACTCGTTTGGGCGCTCGTCGACATGAAGCCACAGTTTGCGGCCATCACAGCCGCCAAATCCGCGGACATCGTCATTGCCGTCGTTGGAATTACAAGTGAACTCGAAGGCGAAGAGATGCAGGTCGAAGAACCCGGATTCAAGGGCGGAGACCGCACTTCGCTCGATTTGCCGATGCCGGAAGAAGAACTGATTGAGGCCGTAGCCGCTACCGGCAAGCCGCTGGTCGTGGTGCTTACGAACGGAAGCGCTCTCAGCGTTAACTGGGCGCAGGCGCATGCGAACGCTATTCTCGACGCATTCTATCCAGGCGAAGAAGGCGGCGCGGCTGTGGCTGAAACGCTATCTGGAAAGAACAACCCGGCAGGCCGTCTTCCGGTAACTTTCTACAAGGATGTCAGCCAGTTGCCGGCATTCGAGGATTACTCGATGAAAGGCCGTACGTATCGTTACTTCCAGGGAACGCCGCTTTATCCGTTTGGCTACGGGTTGAGTTATACGACCTTCGCGTATAGCGGGCTTTCCGGCCCCACGAGCGCGGTTCCGGCAGGTAGTCCCGTATCTTTCGATGTTACGGTCGCTAACACAGGTAAGAAAGCAGGCGATGAAGTGGCCCAGCTCTACCTCGAATTCCCCAATGTTCCCGGCGCACCGTTGCGGGCCTTGCGGGCGTTCAAGCGAGTGCATCTTGAAGCTGGAGATTCGCAGAAGCTTCATTTCGATTTACAACCGCGCGACCTCAGCATGGTAACGGAAGCTGGAGATCCAATCGTCGCCGAGGGCCAATATACGGTTTCAGTAGGTGGCGGACAGCCGCGTTCAGGCGTGCAGATTGTCAACCGCACGTTTAACATCAAAGGCAAAATGACGCTGCCGGAATAACTACGAGTAGCTGACATCGAAAGGGCGCCTCCGCAGTTTGGAAGCGCCCTTAATTCGAAGCACCTCCCGCGGGTGCGGCCATGATTTCCTTCATCTTCAGATAAACTGCATTGCTCCAGCCGAAGCCGATCTCGTTGCTCTTGTATCCAGTCGTCACCTGCACGTTGGAATTCCCGGAGACCACGTTGAATTTTTCGCGGATCGTGCCATCCTTCGCGAATCCCTCGTCAATCGTCGCGTCGAAATGTTGCGCGATTCTCCGTGCATCACTGCGGAAACCCATCTCTTGAAGCCCGTCCACTGCGACCCAATTTGTAGGCGCCCAGCCGAATGGCTCGTCCCATTGCAAGCCGGAGTTGAAGTTACTCATGGATAGCCCGCCTGGCCGCTCGAAGAGATTCAACTTATCCACCACTTGCTTCGCTTCTTCGCGCGTTGCAACCCCTGCCCATAAGGGATAAAGCGACGAGATATATGCATAACTCGAAGACTTCTGGTGAACAAAATCGTAGTCCGCAAACACGCCGTCTTTGGCGCGCCACAGATAGCGATGAATGGCCGCATTCCGCGCCTTCGCATTCTTTTCCCAGCGCATTGCATCTTCAGGCTTGGCGAGCAGATGAGCGAAGTGAGAAAGGTCCTGCTCGTAGCGGTAGAGCAGGCTGTTCAGGCACACTGGCGCAAAATGCGTCGTAGCTCCATCGAAGGGCCCGAAGCGGAATCCGGGGTCGAATCCGGACTCGCGCATGGCGCGGTCACCCTCGTAGAATTCGCGGCTCAGCCGGTAGTCCGCGACCCAAGCCCTTTCGCACACCACGCTTGCTTTTACGTCGCAACTTGTCTCTTTGAGCCGTACTGCCTCGGCCGCATCGGGATGCTCGGAGCCTTTGACGAGAAAGCCTTCGCCCTGTCCTGGATGAGTCTCAAGCCAGCGGATGATATCGGGATAGTAAGTGCTATCGTCGGACTCTTCCGGCACCGGGCCACCGGCGAAGTCGAAGTAACGTGCCAGGCCTGTTGTTCCCGCCTTATGCTCGGCCCGGGTCCAGGTGGTCAAATCCTTTTCCGCCAATGTATATGCGCGTTCCAGCCACACCTTCGCTTCCGCTCGCCCAGCGGGAGTGGCCGGAAAGCTAGCGGGGTTTTCATACACCGCGCGGATCATCGAAGTTAGAAATGGAGGCTGCGAGCGCGTCAGATAGTAAGTGCGATTGGCATTCAAAACCGCGCCGTAGTGCTCGATTTCGAAGAGGAAGTTATCCACCATTCCTTTTGCTAATGCCGGGCGGTTATCGGCTTCCAGTCCGAGCACGATGAAGTAACTATCCCAGCCATACATTTCGTTGAAGCGCCCGCCTGGAACTACATACGGATTGGGAAGATAGAGCAGGCCCGGCGCGCTCAATTCCTCGGGCCGCACGTCCGCCAGCTTCTCAATGCGCCGCGGCAGCGATAACACCTGCACGTGGCACTTTTCCTTGAGTGCAGATACTTCCGGCGGGGCCGCGACTTCCGCGGGCATATAGATCACCGGATTCACAGTGACCTTGATGTCCACCAGAGAATGGCAGTCGGTCATGGAACGGGTGAGCGTGTCCCATGCGGAATGAATGTAGGCGAGGGTCGCGTCCGGATTGGGCGCAGGGCTGGACCCGGCGCCAACATCCTGCGCTTGGAGGTTTGAATTCCCGATTGCGGCTGCTGCAAGTAAAAACAAGTGAAACAGTTTCATGCGAACTCCGACGTCGATGCGTTCTGGAATCCCTTGGAGTGTATCGCACCGGGCGTGCAGCTTGCTTCATCGATTTTCCGCGCTCGTTTTTCGCGCTCGGGAACAGTTCTTTCGCATGCGGTGTCTACACAGGCACAGTGGTTCCGATTGGGAAACTCGGGGTGCCTTGAGCCCCGCTCCCCGCGCCCTTCGTTCTGTCGAGAACGAGCGCGCGTAGAGCGGCTCGCCCGCCTGCGCGTTGCAGAAGGCCACCTTCCAGCTCCTGCCCGGCGCGGCTGATTTCAGTGAATGGGAGGCTGGCCATGTTTGAAGACTCTACCTTCGAATCCAACGGAAGAATCCGCACCCGCAGCCGCGGCTGGATGCTTGCGGCTCTCGCCCTCAACAGCTCAATCGTTTTTGGGTTGATCCTGATACCACTCATCTACCCCGAAGCGCTGCCGGGGCAGTTCATGACTTTTCTCATGGAAGTACCGCCGCCACCGCCCGCAGCAATATCTGAACCTCCTCATCAACCCGCCCACGCTGTTTCCGAGCCGGTTGCGCCGCACGAGGATCCGTTTGCCGCACCGCGACAGATTCCACCGGGGATATTCATCGCCCACCTGCGCGACGAAGCGCCGGAAGCCAACCTCGCCACGACTGATTTCGGAGGCGGCGTTCGCGATAGCATTCCCGATGCATTCACGCGCGAGACCCCACGCAGGGTCGTCCAAATTGAGTCCAAGACTACAGCGCACCTCCCGTCTTCCGTTGCGGCCGGTCTGCTGCTCCGCAAGGTCATCCCGCCATATCCAGCGCTGGCGAAAGAAACGCATACGGGTGGAACAGTCGTACTCGCAGCCACTATCTCCAAGGAGGGAACCATCATCAATCTACGCGTCGTCAGCGGGCCACCCATGCTGCAGCAGGCGGCGCTCGACGCGGTGAGCCAGTGGCGCTATCGTCCCTACCTGCTCAATGGGGAGCCTGTCGATGTGGAAACGACGGTGAATGTCATTTTCACTTTGGGTGGATGAGTCCTCGCGAAGTGGGTGCCACATGTCTCGTCTTTGAGACATGGGAAGGCACAAGCCTCGATCGTACTAGAAGAGTTCACGGTTACAAATCTACCCGCCGGCAAGCTTCTCTCGGGTCAGCTCGTTCCATGCCGCGATCGACTCCGGCATTGGCGGGCTGACCGCGCCCGGCGCGACGCCCTCAATCACTTTTTGCGGAGCCACAGTACCTCGATCGTCAAGCAGAATCCCCTTGACCCAGCCTACCGCTGCCAGCCCATCGCGCTGGGTAAAGGTCTGCTCAATATAAAACCACCGTTCATCCCAGCACACCAGCCGCGAACTGAGCGTGAACGCGGAAAACACCGGCAGAGACCGCCGATACGTGATCCACACCGCTCCCACCATTGGTTTATAGCGGGCGTGGATAACGCGGACCAGCAGCCCTGTCCGCGCCAGCAGATGCGTACGCGCATAGTCCATGATGTTCAGGTAGCGCGCATTGTTCAGGTGCAAGTTCAGGTCGATATCGTTGGGCCAAACCCGCATCCGCAGCACGTCTTCTTCGAGCACGCCAAGCGGCGCAAGCGGCATGAGATGCTGCCGAATCGCCAGCGCTGGAATGCGGATAAAGCTGATGATGTGCGACAGAAGGCGCTCCCTAAACTGTTGCTATCGATCTAGTGTAAAAGGGTGAGCGCTTACGGTCTGTGATTGGCGGACGAATCCTATGCGACCTCCGAGTTAACGCGAGCAATTCCAATTGCAGTGGCGTGCTCCACGCCCTATCGGCGACAATCGCTGATGCCATGGGAAAACTGAATCGCAGGGACTTCTTGATAACCGCCTCCGCCGCTACTCTTGCTGCCGCCGCTTCGCCGGCGCTCGCCGAATCTGCAACTCAACGTGTCTTCATAGGCTCGGGGACAGCGGATGGAATCCTGGCTTACGACTGGGACCCGGCCACCGCCGAACTCACTCCGGCTGGCGTCGCCTCGGTGAAGATCGCCAACGTGGATTGGATCACCTTCTCCGATAACCGCAAGTTTCTCTACGCGGCGGCAGAGGTCGATACCTTCAATGGCAAGCCCACCGGCGAAGTGGCCAGTTTCCTCGTCGACAGAGGCAAGTTGTATCCGCGCACTTCGCGAAATTCCGCTGCGGCGGGCACATGCCATGTGGCGCTGGACCACACCGGCCGGGTGCTGCTCTCAGCCGACTACGGCGGCGGCAGCGCTGCCAGCTTTCTTGTCGACAACGGCAAACTCAGCCCCGCTGTCTGGACAGAGCATTACACCGTCCACGGCCCCAACAAAGACCGCCAGGAAAGTGCGCACGCCCACTTCGCGTCCTTCTCGCCCGACAACCGATTCGCCTATATCAACGACCTGGGCGGCGACATGATTCATATCTACAGCCTCGATGACGCTACCGCCATGCTCACGCCCGCGGGAGCATACCATGCAAAACCGGGCGCAGGATGCCGCACGCTGCACTTTCATCCTAACGGCCGCACCGCCTACTGCATGAATGAACTGGATTCAACGGTCGATGTGCTTGCATGGGGCAAAACCGATGGAAGCCTGACGTTCGTCTCGCGGATCGAGTTGCTGCCCGATGGGTATCAAGGACCGACGCGCGCTTGCGATACGGTGATTTCAAAGGATGGGCGCTTTGTATACTTCGCCAATCGCGACAACGATTTTTTGTACAGCTTTCAAGCCGACCCGCAGACTGGAGCCCTTACGCCTATGGGCCGTTCGAATTGCGGAGGGAAGATCCCGCGCAACTTTGTGCTCGACCCAACCGAGCGCTGGATGCTGGTGGCGAATCAGGATTCAAACCTGATCAGCGTGTTTGCGCGGAATCCTGAAACTGGCGTGCTGGCTGAGCAGGGGAAGAGCTACAAGGCGGCGGCGCCGATGTGCATTTTGTTTGGCTGAGAGGCGGATCTGAAGAGCAATGCCTCCTTTGTTGGGCGTTGAGGCTGGAGCTATAGGCGCCGGAAAAGCAGGTCCTTCGACTCCGCTGAAGTACGCTTCGCTCAGGATGACGGGTTTGTGTTTGATTTGGACATTTGAGAGACGACACTGGCTCTTCGGGCTTTGGCGTGTGAGTCCGTGCTCCCTCTGGACCTAGCGGATGCAGTGGCCTCTATGCACTCACGAGTGCGGGGGCGGAAAGAGCGCCGGTCGGAGAAGTTTCCTCCACCTCGTCGTGGACCGGCGCATTCTCCGTCGGCACATGGGCCAGTTCCCAGGCGGCGCGGTCCTTGAGCAGCCGCGACACCAGCGCGGTGTGCATGGCGTGGCCGGCGCGTACGGCCACCACGTGTCCCTCAATGCGACGCCCGGCCAGCGCCAGGTCGCCAATCAGGTCGAGAACCTTGTGCCGCACATATTCGTCCGCAAAGCGCAAGGGCCCGTTCTCCGGTCCTTTTGCGCCGAGAATGATGGCGTTGTCCGCGTTCGCGCCGCGAATCAGCCCCATATTGCGCAACCGCTGCTCGTCGGCCTTGTAGCCAAACGTGCGCGCCGCGGCGATAAGGTCTCCGTAAGTCTCCGCCGCCAGGTCTACACTCGCTTGCTGCCGGCCGATTGGCGCTGGGAAGTCGATAGTGTATTGAATGCTGTATCCGGACCCCGGATAGACACCGATGAACTTGTTTCCCTCTCGTACCTCCACCGGCCGTAGAACACGAATCGTTTCGCGCCGCCGCCGCTGGGTGCGAATACCGGACTTTAGAAAGGCCTGCACATAAGGCAAGGCGCTTCCATCCAGGATGGGCAGTTCGAGGTTATCCAACTCGATAATGACGTTGTCCACGCCCATGCCTATCAGGGCGGACAGAAGGTGTTCGGTGGTGGAAATGAGAACGCCCTGCCGCATGAGGCTAGTGGCGTAACTGACCTTGGCCACGTTGCGGCCATTCGCGGGAATCTCAAAGTCGTCCAGGTCAGTGCGGCGGAATACGATGCCCGATCCTGCGGGCGCAGGCAAAAGCCGCATAGTCACGGGCGCGCCGGAATGGAGTCCAACCCCCTCGAAAGAAATGGGCCCTGCAATCGTTTGTTCCAGGTGGGCAAGATTCGCCAAATAACACTCCAAATTTCACAAGAATTAATGCACTGGTTAGATTAGACGCGAAGTTCGTTAACGGACCTGTGGCATTTTTGCCACAGTCTGCGCCTGTTGAACCACCTGGCTCACGTGTTATGGGTCACACGGGGTGTCCGTTTCCTTTGACGATAGGGGATCTAACCGCAGTAGAATCAGAGAATCTTCAGCTCCCTGGGCCGGCATTTGCCCAGAAAGGGTCGATGAATGCTCAGCGCTTTAGCGTCTCCCATCCCCATGCGTGCCCTTCTGGCCGGAGCCCGTCGCAGTCAGCCCGCGTTGTTGGACCTGCTTCGCAATCTTGTGCTGGCCGAGTCGCCTTCAGATGATAAGGCCGCCGTTGATGCCTGTGTTTCGCTGGCCGCAACTCATTCCAAGGCTCTTGGAGGCCGGGTCAGGGTTCACCGCCAGAGGGCATTCGGGAATGTGTTCGAGGCGCGCTTTGGGCCGCGGACGCCAAAAACAGAAAAGCCCAAGGCCGAATCTACAAAACCCGTACTCCTGCTTGGCCATCTGGATACGGTCTGGCCTCTCGGCACCCTCAAATCCATGCCCTTTCGCGTGGCCGACGGCCGCCTGTTCGGTCCTGGAACCCTGGACATGAAAGCCGGGGTGGCGATGGCTTTTACCGCGATCGAATTGCTCACGGAGGCGGGCCTCCTCAATCGCGAAATCGTCCTGCTGCTCAACAGCGATGAAGAAGTAGGCAGTCCCGTTTCGCGGCCGATCACCGAGCGCATCGCCGCTGAGTGCGCCGCTGTTTATGTTCTGGAACCGGCCCAGGGTCTGGCTTACAAGACGGCGCGCAAAGGCACGGGAAACTGGCGCATCGACGTCCGGGGTATTGCTTCCCACGCGGGCGTGGATTTTCTGAAGGGCGCGAACGCCATCCGCGAGCTGGCACATGTGGTTGAAACCGTCAGCGGCTGGACCGAGTTCAAACGCGGCCTCACGGTGAGTGTGGGCCTGGCTGGCGGAGGAAGCAAGACCAACGTCATTCCCGCCGAAGCCTGGGCCGAGGTGGATGTGCGTATTGCGCGAAAAGCTGACGGAGCGCGGATTGAGCGCAAATTCTTAGCTCTCAAGCCGCAGGACAAACGCTGCTCGGTTACCGTCACGGGCGGCATCAATCGGCCGCCCATGGAGCGTACACGCGGTACTGTCAAGCTTTACCGCCAGGCCAAATCGCTGGCGGCGGAACTCGGTTTCCAGTTGGACGAAGCTTCGACTGGTGGCGCATCGGACGGCAACTTTACTTCCGCACTAGGCATTCCTACCCTCGACGGTATGGGCGCGGTTGGCGAGGGAGCCCACGCGCACCATGAGTCGATTGTTGTGGAGCATTTGGCGCCAAGGACCGCGTTGCTCACCGGACTTCTAATGGAACACTGATTTTTTGGCGACTCGTCTTCTCTGGTTCTGGGTAGAATCGAAGCAATCAGGGAGGTTTGAGGCAATGAAAGGCTTCGCACGGTTCATTCTGGTTTCCCAGCTTTTCGGGCTTGGCCTGATCGCAAATGCTGGTGCCCCTCCAACCGCGCCGAGGGGGGTGGAGGTAATCCAGGCGTACGCAGGAGTCTGGGAGATTGAGACGGAACACTTCGATACGGCTCACAGCAAAGCCGGCCACGAAAAATCCAAACTTCGCAATGAGTGCTGGAAGAGCGGCGGGTATTTTGCCTGTAACCAGTATGTGGATGGAGAGTCGAAGGCACTCATCGTGTTTACCTACAACGAGAAAGAGGACGTTTATACGAGTTACCCGATTCCGCTCGACGGCGGACAGGCTGGAGCAGGCAAACTCCATATCGTGGGCAATATCTGGACTTTTCCGTGGGAAGAAACGGAAGGCGACAAGACGACTTTTTTTCGCGTCGTGAATGTCTTCGTTACCCCAGACAGAATTGAGTTCAGGCAGGAGTTCTCGCCTGACAAAGTGCATTGGACGGTAACAGCAAAGGGGAACGAGACCAGAGTGGCGGGCGCATAACCGTAAATCTTACGGATGCTGCAAGTAATTCTGCAGGAAGAAGTAACCCGCGGTTACAAATCCGATCACCGCGACCGCCCAGCGCATGGCCTTCTGATTCACTTTGCGGCTGTAATGCGCGCCGAGATAGCCGCCGAGGGCCGCCAGAACGGCCATGATAAGGCAAAAACGCCACTCCACCCGCCCCGCGATAATGAACGAGATGGACGGGATTCCGATGGAAACTGCCGCGGTGAGCACCTTGAGCGCGTTCATCTCGTGAATGTCGTGCACTCCGCAGATACCGAACAGCGCCATGACCAGAAAGCCACCGCCTGCACCGAAATAGCCGACATAGACGCTCACCACAACCATGCCTGTCAGGAGGGCGGTGTTGTAGCGGCGGCCGCCGGAAAGCGCAGCCAGCCAGCGCCCGAGCGGGAAACTTAGTACAAACATGACTGCGGCAAAGAGCAGCAGCCATGGCAGCATTTCACGGAATCGCCTGTTGCCGGTATGCAGCAGCAGAAAGCCGCCTGCCCATCCACCAACCCCCGAGGCGAGGCCGAGGGGGAGAAGCTCCCAGCGGTATTCGCGGAGTTGCTTCCGGAAAGCCACCAGCCCGGCCAACTGCCCGGGCCATAGCGCTACGGTATTGGTGGCCTGCGCTGAGACCGCACCGACTCCAGCGGCCGTAGAGCTGGCCAGCAGCGCCGGCAACGACAGAAACGAGCCGCCGCCGGCCACGCTGTTCAGCGCTCCGGCAAAAAAGGAGGCCACGGGCAGCCAGCAAACCCGCAGTAGATGAAGGATGAACGGAACCATAGATCAGGGTAATGCAGTCGGCATAAAGATGTATAAGGTTTGCGCTCCCGCGCCGGCTTGGGGCCGGCTGGCCATAAAATGAAGGCAATGTCCGTGTCCTGTCCAATTTAACATGCTGTATGTGCGGTTGAGCGGGAGCGCCTGATACACTCCCCTCAAGAACTCTTGGAGCTTCTAACACCAATGAAACAATCTGTTTTGATTCTGTTCCTGGCGGCCGCAGCGACTGCCGCCATTGCCCAAACCCCAGCCAAGCCTGCAGCCCCTGCCGCCACTGCAACTCATCCTGCGGCAACGTCCGCAGCTGTCAAACTGGAGCCCGCCGGCCTGCCCCCCGCACGAGGAATTGTGAAGTCGGCTTTTTCCCTGCGTTATAAGGACATCAAAATCGGTACCGGCGCCGAGGCCGAGCCCAACAAGATGTACAAGGTGCATTACACGGGCTACCTCGGCAACAACGGTCGCCCCGACGACGGGCATAAGTTCGATTCCTCTTTCGACCATCCAGGTCAGCCGGAGAAGGACAAGGACGGCAAGCCGGTGCTGGGTGCGGACGGCAAGCCGAAGCTGGGCGATCCGCAGCCGATGACGTTTCCCCAGGGCATGGGCCGGCTCATTCCCGGCTTCGACCAGGGCTTTAATGGCATGAAGGTCGGCGGCAAGCGTCGCCTGTTCATTCCGTGGCAATTGGCTTATGGCGCCAAGGGCCGGCCGGGCCCTGATCCGGCTCATCCTGGAATTCCGCCCAAGGCCGACCTGATTTTCGACATTGAGCTGGTGGATGTGGCTGACATGCCCGCGCCGCCGCAGCGCCCTGGGCCCGGTGGAATGCCGGGAGGCCGTCCCATGCCTCCGGGTGCGGCGCCGCATCCGCTAATTCCGCCCGCCGCAGGTGCACCAGGTGCGGGTGCGACTCCGACGACGCCCACTGCTCCGGGTACCGCCCCCGCACCTCAGGCCTCACCGGCTGCACCGGGAACAGCGCCGACACCCCAGGCTGCTCCGGCAGCACCTGCTCAGACGCCCAAAACGCCCGCGCCAACCACACCCGCTCCTGCGACACCTACCCAGCCGCAATCCAATTAGCTGGGGCTGCTGCAAAAGCTAGGTACCCCAGGTCTCGCGTTTGAGACTTGGGAATCCAGAGAATTGGCAATCTCGAATCAAGCCACGCTGGAAGGCAACTCCGGCGTGGCTTGGATAAGTTGCCGTGTGTATTCTTCCCGAGGTTCGGCGCACAGTGCCTCTGCTTCACCCGTCTCCACCACGCGCCCCCGCTGCATGACGGCGATGCGCGTACTCAGGTAGCGCACCAGCGGCATGGAATGCGAGATGAACAGATAAGTCAGCCCCAGCTCCCGCTGCAGCCGGCGCAGCAGGTTCACGATCTGGGCGCCCACGCTTACATCCAGCGCCGAAACCGGCTCATCCAGGATCAGCAGCTTCGGCCGCAATGCGAGCGCGCGCGCGATGTTGATGCGCTGCCGTTGGCCGCCGCTGAACTCGTGCGGATACCTGTCCAGCGCCGATTCATCCAGCCCCACCTCGACAAGCATTTCCAACGCTTTGGAGCGAAGGAAAGCGCGATCTGTCCTGATTCCTGCCTCGCTTCCGTGAATCACCAATGGCTCGGTTACAATTTCGAGCACTTTCATGCGCGGATTCAGCGCCGCATAGGGATCTTGAAACACCGGTTGCATCTGGCGGCGAAGATGCCGCAACTGCGGCCCTGAGGCTTGCGGCACGTTCATTCCGCCTATGCGGATTGTCCCGCTGGTCGGCGTCACCAGGCCGAGAATCATCCGCGCCAGCGTTGTCTTGCCGGAGCCCGACTCGCCGACCAGGCCCAGCGTTTCGCCCGGCTCAATGGTGAGCGATACGTTGTCCACGACGGTCTGCATGCGGGTCCGGAGACCGGTGCGTTGGGGATAGGCCTTCGAGACTGAATCTACTTCAACTAGTGCCATGCTTCACCACCTGCGGTGGGGGCAGACGACGCTTGCGCGCCATTGGGTTCATTGACCACCTTAGGTCAGTCAAGTCTCGGGTGCAACTTGTGGAACTCGGTTGCCTGCTGATAGGCCCAACCAAATGATGCGAGCTTGGCGTCCTGGTAGTGACCGGCTAAAAACGTCAGTGAGACTGGTGTGCCAGGGCCGCCAATGTCGTCGTTATCGCCGTCGTCGATCTTGGGCGGTTTAGGGGCGTCGTCCCCGCGCAGGCCATTGGGGACAATCAGCGCCGGATGGCCGGTAAGATTCGTGGCCACCAGTTGAACCCCGTTGGTGGGCGTAACAATAATGTCCACCTGCTCGAACAATGCGGAAACCTGCTGAATGGCAAGCGTGCGCGCTCGGTTGGCCTGAATGTATTCGACGGCGGGATAAAAGCGCGATACGCGGAAGTCATTCGGCCAGTCTTCGGCGCTCTGTTCGGTCAGCAGGCGGTCGCGACCAGATGTGGTCAGGTCGTCGAATGCGGCGGCGGCTTCAGCGGTCAGCAGGGCGGTCATCGCTCCATAGGGCAGGTTGGGCAATTCGACCGGGATGAGATTCACGCCCATGGCTCTCAGCTTTTCAAGCGCGGCCAGGTCGAATTTCCTGTCGTAGTCGCGGCGGGCGCGGCCTGCCTTCATTTGAGCGTTGCGCCCTTCGCGCTTTTTCTTTTCTTCGGCGGACTCGTTCGGCTTGGCTTCGGCGAGTTCGAGCGGCTTGGGCGCGTCAAATTCGGACTTCAGGTAGCCAATGCGCAGCTTCTTCCAGTCGCCGACCGCACTCCAATTGAATGTCGCGGGCGCAACGGAAGTATCCTTGCCATCCGGGCCATAGATTTCCGCCAGAACCAGTGCGCAATCCTCGGCGGATCTCGCAATGGGTCCCAGCTTGTCCATGGTCCAGCTGAGCGCCATGGCGCCGGTGCGCGGCACAAAGCCAAAGGTGGGTCGCAGACCGGTAACACCGCACCGCGTCGAAGGCGAAGAGATGGAGCCCAGCGTTTCCGAGCCGATGGCAAAAGGCACGCAACCCGCAGCCACAGCGCTCGCAGGACCAGCCGAAGACCCGCTTGATCCCTGACGGGGATTCCACGGGTTGCGCGTGCGTCCGCCAAACCATTTGTCCCCCATGGCCAGTGCGCCCAGCGTGAACTTGCCCAGCAGCACCGCGCCTGCCGCATCGAGCCGCTGCACCACGGTTGCGTCCTCGTCGATGACCTGGTGCTCAAACCCGCCCGCGCCCCATGTCGTCGGATAACCCTTGACGGCCAACAAATCTTTCGCGCCCCAGGGAATCCCGTGCAACAGGCCACGATATTTGCCAGCGGCGATCTCCTCGTCGGCCTTTTTGGCCTGCGTCAGCGCTCGGTCTTCGGTTAGCGTAATGACGAAGTGCAATTGTGGATCAAGGCGCTTGATGCGGTCCAGGAACATCTCGGTAAGCGCTCGCGAAGTGATCTTTCGTGCGCGCAGCATCGGAGCGATCTCACCGATCGCAGCGAAGGCTAGGTCTTCAATCCGGGTTGGCCCCTGCACGTCCGTGAGCCATGCGCCGACACCACCACCCGCGCCAGTTCCACTGCAAGTGGGAAGCGGAGAAGCCGCCGGCAGCGGATGAAACACAAACGCAGGCGCAACCGAATTCGGAATCTTCAGCTTTCGGATGGCTTTCATGGACCCGTTCTGGTCCACCAAACCGTCGATCATCATCTTCTTCTGTTCTTCCGTAAACGGCCCGATGCCGGCCAATACAGCAGCCTGATCGATCATCTCGGGAGTGATCGTCGGCGGTTTGGATTGGTCTGTTCCCGCAGCCTCCTGCGCCTGGGTTGCCAACGTGTACAAGACCCCCGGCAAGAGCGCCGAAGTAATTCCAGCCCGGCTGCATGCAGTCAAGAATCCGCGACGATCCAACGCCATTCTTAAGCTCCCCTATGCATAAGGTAAATTGAGCTTCGTGGTTTCCCGCCCTTGCGCCAGAGAAAAAGCGCAAGAACGGGGCACGGTGGATTTTCGCACGACGCTGCGTCTATTTTCCGGCGTCGTCAACCTGGCTGTGAGCTTTGGCTACCGCATCCAACCGACGTTTTGCCTCGCCCGCAAAATCGTAGTCCGCAGGCAGCCAGCGATTTCCCTTGGCACGCTGGATGTATTCGTCGATGCGCGCGGCAAACCCGCCGTCAATGCTGGCCACATCGGCCTGCGCCTTCGGCAATACCGCATGGAAATGCGCAATCTCTGCCACGGCAGTTTCCGGATGATAGCTCATACGATCGCCGGCTTGCATGGCGTCGATTACGTTGTCCGTGGCATCTGAGACCGGCGAGAGCTGCCGCATCAGGTCGTAAGCTCCTCGCACCCGCTTCATAGCTCCGGCAAATCCATCAAGCTCGGCACGCTTTGCCGTCATTCCCGCAGCACGGCGCACTTCCACCGTCACCCTGGAAGCAGTGCTTTCGCTGGGAACCGGGATGACTGTCGTCAACGTGTTGCCTTCGAAGTTCCAGCCGCCTTTGCCGGCCACTCCGACGTGCTTCTCTGCGATGCCATTCACGGTGACGGAAGCAGGAGGCCAATCCGCGGGCAGTCGAATCTCGAATCCGCGCGCTTTGAGCATCCCTGCATAGCCGCCCTCGACCGGTCCAATTTCGACTTTGAGCGTGTCGCCGGTCTGCGTAGCCTTGATGGGCGTGCGCGCAAAGACCCCATGCTGGTACTCGACCGAAACGCCCGAGTCCTCATAAACCGAGTAGCTCGAACTCGTGCCAGGCTCGAGCGGCCACACATTCACGATCAGCGGATCGACGGGCTTCTCGCCTGTATACCGCATAGCTGGCTGCATGGGAACGATGGCTCCCGGATGCAGATAGACCGGCGTCTGGTCGATGGTGAAGTTGCGGTCCACGGTGGTTGGGCCGGTGAGGTGTTTGCCGGTTGGCCACTCGATCCACTCTCCCTTGGGCAGCCAGACTTTTTCGGCAGTCAAGCCGCTCTTCTTGTCGGCAGGGGCGACAACAGGTGCCACTAACATCTGATCGCCGAACGTGTATTCGTTCTTGCTGTCGTAGGCTTCGGCGGCATCGGGATAGTCGTAATAGAGCGGGCGCAGGAACGCAACGCCGGTGTCGTAGGTACGCCGGGCTTCTGTATATAGATAGGGCTGCATTGCATAGCGAAGCTGGAACGTTGAGCGCAGGATGGACGAATACGGCTCGGGATAGGCCCATACGCGGCGCTCTGTCTCCGGATTCTTGGTAGTATGCGTGCGAAGGATTGGGCTGAATGCGCCGAACTCTACCCAGCGCGTAAAGAGTTCCGGCTCCACGGGGCCCGGCATGTGGCCGCCGATGTCGTGGCTCCAATAGGCATACCCCACATTGGCTGCTGTCGATGTAAACCACGGCTGGAAGGCGAGCGAATCCCACACCGAGACCGAGTCGCCGGAGAAGCCGATCTGGTAGCGATGGTTGCCGAGACCGCCCCAGCGATGGAACAGCAACGGCCGCTTGCCCTCGCGCTGCTGGTCGGTGAAGTGCACGTAATTGAGCCACCAGGTAGGCGTCACTCCAGGCATATCGGTTTTATGCTCCTGCTGCCAATCGAGCCACCAGAAGTCGATGCCCTGCTGTTCAAGCGGATGGTGCACCAGATTCATGTAGTTGGTGGCGAATTTCTTGTCGGTGATGTTGAAGGGCACATACTTCCTGGTTGCGGGATCGATTCCCATAGCCATGGCCATGGCCGGATACGCCTGTTCCCAGGGCTGAATGCCCGATGCGGGATGGAGATTGAGCGTCGTCTTGAGGCCTTCGGAGTGCAGCTTGGCGAGGAAGTCTTCGGGGTCGGGAAAGAGCATTTTGTTCCACGTATAGCCGCTCCAGCCGAGGCCTTCGTGGGCCTGATCCTTTTCCCCCATCGCCTCCAACTGCTCGCGGCTGATGTGCCAGCCCATGTCGATGACAAACACATCGAGAGGGACATCGTTTTCGTGAAAGCCGCGCACCAGCTCGTCGAGCTCCTGGTCGCTGTAGTCCCAGTAGCGCGACCACCATGCTCCAAACGCAAACCGCGGCGGCAGCGGAATGCGGCCTGCGACTTTGACGTAGTCGCCGAGGGTTTTGCGGTAGTCGTGGCCGTAGCCGAAGAAGTAAAGGTCCTGCCGGTCGCCGGCCGGACGCTCAATTACCCACGGCCAGGGGCTCTTCTCGCCTTCTTTGAAGCTGAAGTCGGCGGAGTCGAAGAGAGGGCGTTTTGAGTCGTCCACCAACGCCCATCCGGAGCGGGAAACAAGGCCAGGCTCGATCGGCTCCTCCGTCTTTGAGCCCTCCGCGCCGTCGAGGGTGCGGGTAGTTCCTTGCAGGTTATCGGGGTCGGTGAGACCGGGGTGCCAGACGACTGGCTTGCCGTCGACGGTTAGCTGAACCGAAAGGCTGTCAGAAGTAAATCGCCCATCTCCTGTTGGTGTATAAGTGAGTGTCAACGCGCCGGTGCTAATGACATGGAGATTGCCCGAATAAGGTTGCGCAGTGGAAAACTTCGGCACCGGCAGCCGACGATTCAGAAACACAAACGAGGCATGATCTTCAAACTTCCCATCCGCAGCCCATTCCATGCGGATTAATTCTGGCGTAAGCACGGTGAAACGCGCATTGCCAAACGTGACAACTGCTTTGGGATCGGCGACCGGGTTGGTGACTTCTCCGGCAGCCTGGGCATGCGTTGAGGGGGTCGCAGGTGTTACAGCTGCATCCCGCTTTGCAGGCGGCGGGGGCACGCGGGGCGCCGTTTGCGCCATTAATCCAGTATTGAGCCCGATGGTCCCGATTGCGATTGCGAATCCGATTGCGGCAAGTCGTGCAGATGAATTAAGCACAGTCCCTCCTGTTTTTTGCACCACCGGGAAGGGTATCACCGCTGGCCGGAGAGAGCATCAGGATGTGGCCGTGCTCAACGCAAAAGCAATGACGAGATCAGAAAGTAAACTTGCCTCCGAGTTGTATCTGGCGGGGGCTGTTGGACGTGTAATTGATCACTCCGAAATTTGGATCGTCGACCGAAGTGTCCGGCGTCCCGAACACCGGGTGATTGAGCGCATTCTCCGCTTCGAGGCGCAACTCAAAGTTCATTCCTTCATGCAATTTCGCCAGAGAGAATTCCTTCTCCACCGACATGCTGGTATTGAAGGCCGTCGGCGTCCTGACCGCTCCTGTAACCCTGGGCGCATTTCCAAATGTATAAATGGGCGGCAATTGGAAGACTCCGGGATTCGCGAAGTAATTATTGATCCAGTTGGAGTCGGAGCCTTTCGTACGCGTCGGCCGGGCGGTAATATTGGGCCGCTGCGTGCCATAGGTCGGCAGCGAAACTCCATCGTACATGGTGAAAGGAAGCGGACGGCCATATGAAATTCGCCAGACGCCGTTCGTCTTCCACCCGCCAATAATGGCATCCAGCACGGCGGGCATATGAGGCAGGAATGCCTTGCCATGACCCACCGGCAAATCGTAGGTATAGCTGAACTGGTAGACATAGGGAATGTCGAAGGTGGAAAGACTCCGCTCGAGCCACGGTTTGTTGGGGTCCTCCAGACTTGAAAAGCTGCCGAGCCAAGTGGTGTTGTCGTCGGGCGCCGAAGCGTCGTCCATCGATTTCGACCACACGAAGCTGGCGAGAAACTGAAGACCGTTCGAATAACGCTTCTCCGCGGTCAGTTGCATCGCATGATATTCGGAATCCGCGGTTGCCGTTGGCTCGATGGTGACGCCTCCGGGAAACTGCGGATACGGAATTTGCAACATGTATTGCGGTATCTGCGGAGCGGAAAGGGTACTGTTGGGATCGGTATTGATTCCGGCGAAAGGATTATTCACCATGGTGGTGAGGTTGTTGATGCCGTTTGCGTCCAGGCCCTCCACCGATGGACCCAGGTGGTTGATGTAGTTGTCGCCGGAATAGTAAAGATGGGTCCCTTTTTTCCCGACATACGAAATGTTGGTGAGAATCTGCGCAGGCAATTGCATCTGGAGCCCGAAACTCCAGCTCTGTTCATAAGGCGTGTTGGTGGCATTACGCAGCGGACCGTTGGCGCCGTATCCATAATCGTTCAACAACCCGAGGGAACTTCCCGGCGGCTGAATCAATCCGTTCGGGTAAGGATTGCTCAGGTGGAGGTAGGGGGTTGCGCCGTCGTTGTTGTACGTCGTGATCATGCCGGTGTACTGGTTGAATCCCTGGGAGCCGTAGGGGGCAACGCCTGTCGCGCCGGACCTTGGTTGCGAGTAGTAGATGCCGTATCCGCCGCGAACAACCATGTTGGGGGCTAACAGGTAAGCAAATCCGAAGCGCGGCTGAATATCTTTCCAATCGTCGTTCACGATGGTGCGCTGTTTGGAACTGGCGAAGACCTCTCCTCCCACCAGGGACAGCCCGGGGACCGAGACCGGAAAGGGCGCGTTCAAGTCCAGCCAATTTTGGCGGTTGAAACGATCGGTCCTGGGCATGGAAACGTCGTACCGCAAGCCGATGTTCAGCGTCAATTTGGGGTTCACCTTCCAGTTCTCCTGGATATACCACGCGAACTGATGGTCCTCGGTGGCCGGCCGATCCTGGATTTCGTAGTAGCCGCCGCCATCCACATAGCCCATCATGAAGGTCGCCATGCCGTCGCCACCGCAGGTTGAAAAATCGTTGGGGCACTGCGATGACCCGGCGTGATCGAAATTGAAGATGCCGTTGGGCGCATTGGTCTGAATGTAGTTCATCTGATGCTGGCGGCCTTCAAATCCGAATTTGAGTTCGTGATTACCGAGCACTTTGTTGAGCGCGACAGTAAGTTGCCCCGTGTCCTGGCCCTGCCGGTAATTGCCGTACGGGTCGCCTCCAATGGTGGTGTAGCCGGCGGAATAGTAGGTGCCCTGGTCGATAAACATGGAGGGCACGCCCTGGAACCCGTTGGAGTTCAAGTACTCGGGGAAGCCAAGTTTGGAGACGGGGTCGGTAACTCCACCGGCGCCGTTGTAGGCGAGGATTTGCTCCGCGCCGCGCGTGTATCCGAGAATCACGGTCAGCAAAAGAGTCTTTGAGAAAGTGTGCTCATCGTTGATGGTGAACAAATGCGCGCCAGTCTTATTGGGACCGCCGGCACACGGATCGGCGAAGTTGCCGAAGCAATTGAAGGGGTGTGAACTGCTCCACTGCTGCGAATACTTCGCACTCATCATGTTCTTCTGGCTGAAGCGGTGGTCGATCTTGATATCGAACTGGTCGTTGGGATAGCTGCCCGCGCCCGATTCAATCCAGTTGTCATAGATGGTCGGATTGGTCATGTTTGCGGTGGGCTCCGGGAACATCTTCATCATCGTCTGGGCGATCGGATCGATCAGGTCACCGGCCACTCCCGATAACTGATAAGGCGTACCCGCGAGATTCGGATTGCCCGGACTGGCATAGCTGCCAACGTTGTTGTACGGGATAAACGTGGCCCGGTAGGCCCCTGCGCCACCGGAGCCATCGGGGGCGGAGGCTTGATAGGTGCCTGAATAAGGGTCCCATATCTGTCCGGAAGCCACCGAACACAGGCCTGTGTCGTCGAATGTCCCGCCCTGCGCCGTGCATACCGCGCCGAAATCGCCATTGTTGCGCTCGGCGTCGGTGGGCACTCCGGCCTGGTATGTGCCCATCGAGGTTTGCCGCGTAGCGTCGTAATCGAAGAAGAAGAATGTCCTGTTTCTGAAAATGGGTCCGCTGACCGTGCCGCCGAAGTTATGGCGGTGAACGGGCGGAATCGGGATTCCATTCAGGTTGTTAAACCAGTTGTTGGCGTCGGTAATGGTGTTGCGGACGAAGTCGTAGGCGCTGCCGTGGAACTTGTTCGACCCGGAACGGGTGATCATGTTGACCACCGAAGCGCCTGAGAAACCATACTCTGCGCTGAAGTTCGACTGCTCTACGCGAAACTCGTCTACCGCCTCCGGCGATGGCGTATAGGTGACATTGGTGATGCCGCCGTTGGGCTCGTAGTTTGTAACTGTGGCCCCATCCATCAGCACGTCGGCTGTGGAGTTACGACTGCCATTGGAGATGAAATTGGTTCCAGTGCAACCTGTGGAACACTGGTCATCGGTCTCGGTGACTCCCGGCGTCAGCAAGGTCAAATCCATCACGTAGCGGTCGACCAGCGGCAGGTCGTTGATGAACTTTCTATCGATGACCAGCCCGGTGGTTGCGTCCTGCGCATCGAGCACCTGCTTTTGCGCATTCACCTCGACGGTCTGGGATGAATTGGAGATCTTGAGGCTTATATTCGCCGTGACATTTTGATTCACATCCACGCGTATGCCAGTGCGCACGCTCTTCTCGAATCCCGCCATCTCCGCGGTTACCGAATAAGCACCCGGAGGGATAGACCGGAAGAGATAGCTGCCGGCGCTGTCGGAGGTCGTATTGAATGCGTATCCCTTGTTTTGGTCGGTCAAAGTGAGCTTCACGCCGGGGATCATGGCTCCGGATGGGTCGGTCAACTCACCGGTCACGGTTCCGAAATAGCCCTGGCCGAGGGATGCAGCCGGCATTGCCAGCAGGCATGCGATGAATACGATCCAACCGGTTTGCAGCAGGCGCTTCCGCTCCGAACGAAAAAAAAGCTTCATCACGTATCCTCCAAATCCAACGAAACCCATGTCAAGGTTTACTCGAGTTCGCGATCCTTTGTGGACCATCTCAAATGCTGTCTTCGAATTCAGTACGGACGCTTCCCCTGGAAACCGATTCAATTCAACAATCGAAAACAAGTTATCTGACAATATAACCCTGAACTTCGTCAATTGGTGGTTTTTCGTCGGATTGGGCATTGGCCGGGACCCAAGTTTTTCATGAGAGTGCAAACCGGCTCACGGCTGATACACTTGGCGCGCAGGTGTCCTTCGCAATTGGGACAATGAGAGCGACAGCAGTAGAGCGCCCCTCAACGCCGTCAATAAGGGACTCAACAACAGCAAGGCGGGAGTAGATGACCACCACGACGTATCCGGAATCTATCGCTGTGAAAACCGGGGCCACTCGGCTGGCCTCCATCGATATCCTGCGCGGCCTGACCATGACGCTGATGATCTTCGTCAACGAACTCTCCGGAGTCAAGGGCCTGCCCTGGTGGAATTACCACATGAAGGCCGAGATCGACGCCATGACCTATGTCGATATGGTCTTCCCCTTCTTTCTGTTTATCGTTGGTCTATCGTTGCCGATTGCCATGCGCGCCCGGCTCAAGCGGAATCCATCGCTGCCGGCGTTATGGATGCATGTCGCGCTCCGAACCGCCAGCCTGATGACGCTCGGCCTTATTCTCGCGAACGCCGATGACGGCGATGGTTCGAGGATGTTTCTCCAACCTGCCGTATGGGCCATCGTGGGCCTCACGGGTTGCGCCCTCTTCCTGAACGAGTACGGCCCATCGGAGCGTTATGCCTCACTCATCCGCGGGCTCCGCATTGCTGGGCTGGCGCTCGTCGTCGCCATGTTTGCGATCTTCCGCCATACACCCAACCCAGGACATGGTGCGTGGATCGACTTTGGCTACCCGGAGATTCTCGGTCTCATTGGCTATACCTATTTCGCAGTCTGCATTCTCTACATTCCGACGCGCCGCTGGATCTGGGCTCCTTTCGCGTGGTTCATCGCGATGATGGCGTTCAATGCCCTGACCGCCGCAAAGTGGATTACTTTCGCCGACCGACTTCCCTACTGGTTCTGGCCATTCAGCAACGGAGCCATGACGGGAATCATGTTTGCCGGCATTGTCACTTCGATCATTTTTCTTGGCGCGCATCGCTGGCAGACGCTCAGGCAAAAGACATTTCTCGGGCTATCGTTCGGCATTGCCGCACTGATTGCGGGATGGTTTCTTACGCCGCTGGGCATCTCGAAGATCAGGGCAACGCCCACCTGGAGCCTCTATAGCATTGGCGCTGCCGTTCTGCTGTTCACCGGGCTCTATTGGATCTGCGATGTCAAGAAGAAGACCGGATGGGCGTTCTTTGCCCGTCCCGCGGGGGCCAATACTTTAACGACTTATCTGCTTCCGGATTTCTGGTACTACATCCTTACCGCGGCAGGCATTCGCTATTTCGATACGCATTGGGTTGTGGGCGTACCAGGAGCGGTTCGATGCGCCGTGTTCACCGCGTTCATTCTGGCTGTCTCCGCCCTCCTGACCCGATGGAGGGTACGCTTGCGGCTCTGACCGCTTGTGCCGCACAGAGTGCGCCTCTGACGCACATGGTGAACAGGCTAGGCGAGCGCCCGCGGCACCGCTTCCTCCCACCGTCCCTGGGCCTTCAAAATGAGTTCCACAACTTCACGTGCAGTGCCACGGCCCGCAAGACGGCGGGTTATGAAATGACAGACAGCCGCTAACTCGGGCGCGCCATCGGCTACGCACACTGCCAGCCCGGCCCGCATGGCTAGTGGAATGTCCGGAAGATCGTCGCCCATGTAGGCGACCTCTTCCTCGGTCACACCTGCCTTTTGCATGCACTCTTCGAAAGCCTCTGTCTTCCGGGCCTGTCCCAGGTACACAAAGGTGACCTTCAGTTCGTCGGCACGCTTTTGAACGGCAGGCGAGTGTCGACCGGTGATGAACCCTGTCTGAATCCCCATGGTGTGGGCGAGCGACAATCCCTGCCCATCGTGAGCGTTGAAGACCTTCATTTCGGAGACAGTTGAAGTCCCGAGGCCGTCGGCAATAGTCGTCGAGATCAGACAGACGCCACCATCGGTAAGCGTGCCATCCACGTCCATGAGAAACAGTTTGATTTTCCGAGCACGAGCCAGTACGTCAGGCGAGGCCAGCGGCTCAACAGCGGTGTCAGACATCGGTAAACTCTCCTACCCTCTCCTTATGATGAAAACGGTCTTATCGTCGATGCGGTCGGGCTCGCCAATCTTCCTCAAGAGATCGTCATTGCGCAGCGCGTACTCCAGAATAGCGCTGCAGATTTCGCTGGCCGGTCTTTGCTTGTTCTCCCGGATAATCTTTTCGATCTCTTGTCTATCCTGCTCGTCATCTCCGTCATAGACCCCATCTGTATAAAGGAAAATGATGTCGCCTGGACTCATCAGGGTGATCTCATCCAGGTCGGCGGCAGTTATCTGACTCCGCCTGCGCATGAGGGATACATACTTGCTCCGGTCGGGATGGTCCTCCGGGATTTCGAGTCCGAGCGATGGGAATTGCATCATGCGATCCCATCCAATGTCCATAAACTTCCCATATTCCGCGGAAAACACAAGCGGCGGCGGATGGCCGAAGTTCACAAAGCGAAACAGTCCGTTCGTACATATTTCACCGTAAACCATAGTAGCTATTTCGCGCGTGTTGTTCTCCGTATCGAAGCCCAAAGCATTTCTGGCAGTAACCGAATGTGCAAGCCGGAGGTTGATAATCTCGAAGACCTCCGCTGTTGTCTTCCCGTGGGCGTCGAGTTCGCAAAGCATTGCTGTATGAAAAGTGTCATGAACAGTGGACGCAATCTTGGCCGCAATGCTCCCATGTCCCTGGGCGTCAACCAGCAGCACACCCGCGGTGGTATAGAGCTCATGCAGGTTCTCGGCAATTCTCAGTTGTTCAGAACTCTTGGCTTTCCTATATTGAGCGGCATCTTCAGGAATGTAATCCGGCCTGGATCTCCACCACTGCAAATGGTCGTCGACTGGGTTTCGCGGTTCCGAGCCATCCGGCAGCGGTTCGAGATATTCGCTGGCCAATTTGTTGGCGCGCTCAATGCGGGCATCGATGTTATAGCGCTGCTGGAAATTGATGTACTCAAACAGATCCCCATCCGCATTCGCCGCGGGAATCGAGTTCCCAAACATTTCAATCCCTGGCAGACGAGGGATCGCGCCCTCAACCGGTTTCAGCCTTTTACGAAGATATTCGTCGAGAGTCGAAGAGGCGACACCGTTTTCATTCACGTCCATGGCGAGTTCTCCTCATGGAATCGAGTATATTTGGCGAACTCAGGCCCCAGGGACCGGTCTGACATCGCCCCATGAGCAGGGTACATGCAAGCAAGCGTCGCGTTAGATGTCGAGGTTCTTCACATCGAGGGCGTTGTCTTCAATGAACTTGCGGCGCGCTTCTACGTCTTCTCCCATGAGCGTGGTAAAGATTGCTTCGGTCTCGGCAATGTCTTCGAGTTTCACCGAAAGCAGTGTGCGGTGTTCCGGGTCCATAGTGGTTTCCCAGAGCTGCGTTGCGGTCATCTCGCCCAGCCCTTTGTAGCGCTGCACTGAGTAGTCCTTCTTGCCCTGTTCGACAATATAGGCGAACAACTCGCGGGCAGTTTGCTTCTCTACGGGCTCACGCGGAAGTCGAGCGGTGCGGCGCGCCTGCTTGGCCTCTGCCTGAACTTCGGCTGTTTCAGTCGCTGTCTCCGCTTCGGCTTCGGTTTCTTCGGCTTCCGCGGCGCTCGTCCCCGCAGCGGCTCCCTTGGTTGCAAACTCGATGAGAAACGGCGGCTCGAGAAATTCCTTGATGAGGGTGTACTTCGACATCATCTGGCGGAATTCGGGACTTGAAGCCAATTCCCACTTAATGTAGCGTTCAGCGCCTTGAGCGTCAGTAAACTTGACCGACCAAGTGTGGTGTTCATCGTCCTCGACCGGCTTTTCGACCTTGATTTGGAACTCGTCGGCAAGTGCTACGAGTTGGGTGTAAAGCGTCTCCAGCTTGGTTGGGACGTCGCTCTCCGCCTTGGAGGCGAAGTCGGCACGGTGCGTGAATTCCGCGCGGGCCAGCAGTTCGGTCAGCTTCTCATTGCGGATACGCTTGTCGACTCTTTCGACGAAGCCCAGGTACTCGTCGAGGATGCCCATGAAGCGAGTGAGGTCTGCGCCCTCGATGCGGCTGGCCGTCTCGCCGTGGCGCACAATCATGCCTTCGGACGCGCGGTTGACCATCACCTTCACAAACTCGCGTTCGTCCTTGATGTACTGCTCAAACCGACCCTTTTTAATCTTGAATAACGGCGGCTGCGCAATGTAGATGTTGTCTCTCTTGATCAGTTCCGTCATGTGACGGAAGAAGAACGTGAGCAGGAGGGTGCGAATGTGTGAGCCGTCCACGTCGGCGTCGGTCATGAGGATGATCTTGCCGTAGCGGATCTTGGTGGCGTCGAAGTCGTCCTTGCCGATGCCGCAGCCCAGCGCCGTGATCATGGCGCGGATTTCCTCATGGCCCAGCATCTTGTCGTAGCGGGCCTTTTCGACGTTGAGGATTTTGCCCTTGAGCGGGAGAATCGCCTGGAAGCGGCGGTCGCGGCCTTGCTTGGCAGTGCCACCGGCGCTTTCGCCCTCGACGAGATAGAGTTCGCAGCGTTCCGGGTTGCGCTCAGAGCAGTCGGCCAGCTTGCCGGGCAAACCGCCGCCGTCGAGTGCTCCCTTGCGGCGAGTAAGGTCGCGGGCTTTGCGGGCCGCTTCGCGGGCGCGGGCGGCCTCAATGGCCTTGTTGATGATTTTCTTGGATACCTGCGGATTCTGCTCCAGGAACATGCCCAAGCGCTCGTTAACGAAGGCTTGAACCGTGCCGGCAATGTCGGAGTTGAGCTTGCCTTTGGTCTGGCCTTCAAACTGGGGCTGCGGCAGTTTGACGCTGACCACGGCTACCAGACCCTCGCGCACGTCGTCGCCGCTCAGGTTCTCCTTTACATCTTTAAATAGGCCTTGCGCCTGTCCAATCGCGTTGATGGTGCGGGTGAGCGAGGTGCGGAAGCCGGACAGGTGCGTACCGCCATCCACCGTATTGATATTGTTGGCGAAGCTGAAAACTGTCTCCGAATAGCTGTCGTTGTACTGCAGCGCGATGTCGATGTCGACGCCGTCGCGCATGGCTTCCATGACGATCGGCTTCTCGTGCAGAACCTGCTTGCCGCGATTGAGATGCTTCACAAACTCGGCAATTCCGCCTGCGTATTTGAATTCCGCCCGCCTCGCCTCGCCGGTTTTGGCGTCGGCGGTGCGCTCGTCGGTCAGAGTGATTTCGAGGCCCTTGTTGAGGAAGGCCATTTCGCGCAGCCGCTGGGCAAGTGTGTCGTAATTGAACTCGGTGACGGTAAAGATGCTCTTGTCGGGCAGGAAGTGGATCTTGGTCCCACGGCGTTTCGAAGTTCCGGTCTGAAGCAAGTTGGAAGTCGGCGCGCCCTTTGAGTAGGTTTGCTCGTACGTAAGGCTTGGGTCGCCGGGCTTTTCCGGACGCCAGATTTCGACCTCGAACTCCTCGCTCAAGCCGTTGACGCAGCTTACGCCCACGCCGTGAAGGCCGCCGGAAACTTTGTAGTTGGAGGCGTCGAATTTGCCGCCGGCGTGTAGCTTGGTGAGAACGACCTGGACAGCGGGCATCCGCTTGCCGTCGGGTGTGTCCATCATGTCGACGGGGATGCCGCGGCCGTCGTCGACTACGGTGATGGAGTTGTCGACATGAATTGTGACTTCGACTTTCTTTGCATAACCGGCCAGCGCTTCATCGACCGAGTTGTCGACCACCTCGTAGACCAGATGGTGAAGGCCCATCTCGCCCGTTGAGCCGATGTACATGGCCGGACGAAGGCGCACAGCCTCAAGGCCTTCCAGAATCTTGATATTTTCGCCGGTATAGCTGCCGTTGTCTGGGTTTTCGTTGTTTTCTTCGGGAAGTGGGGTGCCGCCGGGTACTTCAGTCGCCATAGGTTTCCGTTCGCAGGAATCTCGATTTGACGTTCAGACCAGAGGCGCGTGCACGCGTCGATTTGCGGGTCAAATCGCCGCGAGTAAGCGCTTGAAACAGGGGGCTTTTCGCGAGTTTCCCTGCCATTATTTTAGCATGTCCGGCGTGTCGCCGCGGCATCACGCCGATCGAGGAGGAGACCCATTTAAGGAGGTGGATTGGGTGGAAAATAGTGACTGTAGTAATAGCGCTAGTTACTACTTAGCTATGTCGATGAATTATCTGGACTTAGATAATCTTCCGTACTAGTCTATAGCGGTGCAGGGGACAGCTTCCCTGCGAACTCAAAACGAAAAGGGGTTACCATCCATGAAACTTGCCGTCCGCATTATCGCTCTCTCCGTCGTGTTCGTAGGTGTTGCTGCCGCTTCCGTCTCGAACTCGTCCACACGCGCCTTTTCCACCCATCAGTCGGCAACTGCGAACAACCCGGTTCCGCTTTGCGCTCCTGGATTGCCTGGATGCCCCGGCGTTGCATCCCCCCGGTAACTTCTATGGTAATGGCACGAAAGTGCCATCAACGATTTGGGTTTTTTCATTGTGATTCGGGGTAATCGGCACTATGCTGAGAGAGTTCTCAGGATAGTGAGCTGACCTTGATGTCTTCACAGCTGGCAATGACGATAATGAGCGCGGCGGAGTTCCTTCTGTCGGCCGTGCTGGGCTTCGTGTTCTGGAAAAAAGGTCTGCATCGCCGCTTCCCGGCGATGGGGCTCTATCTGACGTTGCGGGTTGCATCCGCTCCGGTGCTGTCGCTGCTGCTGCTCGAGCAATCAGGCCAGTTTGGCGGCTCTGCACAACTGCAGCGGTCGGGCGCACAGGCATACTTCTTCACCTATTGGCTGGTATACATTGCCAGCGCCGTGCTGCTCTACTTCATTTGCATGGAGGTCTTCCGCTCCGCGCTCTCGGCTCTGCCGGGATTGTTGAAGTTTGGCGCGGTGATCTTCCGCTGGGCCGTCCTGGTCTCGGTCATTGTCACCGTCTCCTCCATATCGTTTGCGCATCGCGGCTTTCTGATCATGCCCGATGTGGCCATCCCATTGATGCGATCGGTCAGCCTTTTGGAACTTTGCCTCCTGGCGTTCCTTTGCTTGAGCATGAACGCGCTGCGTCTCTCAATGCGCGACCTGGCCTTTGGAATTTCGCTGGGCTTCGGCGTCATGTCGTCGAACGACTTTGTATTCGCTTCCCTGACCGCGCGCTATGCCTCGCTTACAGCGCCCTTGCAATTCGGCTACGAGTCGATGATTCTGCTCTCGCTCGGCACCTGGATTGCTTACTGCATGCTGCCTGAACCGGTGCGGAGGCCAGTGGTGATGCCCGTGAACTCAACCATTTACAGGTGGAATGAGATCGCCTCGGCTCTAGGCCACACCGGGACCCAGGTCGCCGTACCGCAGCCGGCCAACACCTTCTTCCTTACCGATGTCGAGAACGTGGTAGAGAAGGTGCTGAACAGGAACCTCAAGAGACGCGAATCGGAATCTTAAATACAGGGAATAGGGGTTAGGGAATAGTAAAAAAGGCCATCCGCCGAAGTGGATGGCCTTTTTGCCGATTCTGAGGCTGAACTACTCTGCGGCTACCGGTTCTATCGAGGCAAACCTGCCGCGGTTTCCGCGATCCACAAACTTCACCCGGCCAGTGACCTTGGCGAAGAGCGTATCGTCGGAGCCAATCCCTACGTTGACGCCCGGCTTGATGCGGGTGCCGCGCTGACGAATGATAATCGATCCGCCGGTAATAAGTTCGCCGCCAAAGGCCTTTACGCCCAGGCGCTGTGCATTCGAGTCCCGTCCGTTTGTGGAGCTGCCTCCACCCTTCTTATGTGCCATTGCCGAATCTCCCTTTTCCAGCCTTCAGCTATCAGCTTTCAGCCTTCAGTTCTGCCCGCCTGGGCCAATATTCTCTTTCCGCAATTGCTTAGCCGAGAGCTGACAGCTCCGTGTTACTGCGCTGCGGTGTAGGTAACGCCGTCGGCCTCAATGGCCTTGATGCGCACCTCGGTAAAGTTCTGCCGGTGTCCCTGCAGCTTCTTGTATTGCTTCTTGCGCTTGAGGTGGAAGACCAGGATCTTTTCGCCACGGCCTTCGCCGAGTACGTCGGCGGTCACCTTGGCTGTCGCCGGCTTGGTCACCGTTCCGGCCTCACCGCTGACGGCGAGAACATCGCCGAACTCGACGATCTTGGCCTGGTCCGCACCTTCTTGTGAAATCACGCTTTCAATCTTGACCACGTCGCCTGGAGCGACCCGGTACTGTTTACCACCGGTACGAATAACCGCGTACATAAACCCTCCAGCGCGGCTCCCGCAAGGGCGGGTGCGCTTATGCTTCCAAAAAATAGCTCGGGCGGAAATCTTCTGGTCCGTGGTACTTGTACGCTCAAGCCCTGAAAATCCAAGGCGAACGTCTGGCTCCACGGCGACAGGCAGGAATCGCCAAACTAGAGTAGTGTACCGGTTTTACAGGGGAAAGGTCAATCTTAAAGGCATGGTTTCCTTCCGCCAGCCGTGGAATATAGATCAGGTTTGACCAGGCCTAGGTAAGGTCTGCCTTGATCTCTTCAATCTGCTTGACGTGACGCAGGACATGAAGGCCGATGCTGAGCAGCATTTCGTGACAATTCGCATCTTTAAGAACGGGATGCCAGGTCACTTTGCCGCGCAGGTCCTCCTGGTTAGCTCGGACGAATTCCAAGGTGCGGTTGCGGCTGGCGAGGAAGTGGGCGAGAGCGGTGTCAAGCGAGGGAAACGCTCCTGTTGGATGACCTTCGGGTGGGGACTCAATCCGGCGGCTTCGGTCCGTTCCCCGGGCGAGCATTTTGGCCTCGCGCACCGGATTGATCAGGGGTGTCTCGGGTGGAGTGGCCTGGCAGATTTGCGAGAACATGTAGTCCTCCGAAATCGCGATATGCTCGACGCATCCCAGGATCGACCATCTGTCTGGGGCGGGAATAAGGCGGGCGGTCTCTTCGGTAACGCCGGCGAGAGCTGCGGACAAAGCTACGCGGCCCTCTTCAAGCATAGCCAGAATTTGCTGCCTTTCAGTTTCCCGGATGGACTGTTCCACTGGATGATCCTCCACGTTTGTTCCCTTCGGATGGCGTATCCCGATCCTCAGTCATGGTTGTCCGATTTCTCTCAGCGAGCAGGCCAGAGTTTGCGCAGACCTGGGACGGAAAACCCCCAGCGCCCTTCAGTCTGCTGGAAGAGATAGACGATCAGGATAGCGAAGAACGGCTCAATAGGGTTGCGAAAGCGTGACCCCGGAATGATGAAGTAATAGATGGCCGGGAGCAGAACCACTGCCCAAGTGAATAGGCCCGCGGCCGGGAGCTTTCGTCGCAGAGCGAGCAGGAGGCCAAGGATTCCGGCGATCGATGTAAGGCAATGCGCAGATTCACGCACATATTCGGCGGCGGAAGGAGCAGCGGTATGAGGCACGCTGGCCCAGAACATGTAGAAGCGCCAAGCTACCAGCTTCCAGAAATGTGCCGGATAGGCGCGCGCCCACTGCCATGCCAACTGTCCGCGCATCTGCACGTAGGCGCGCTCGCCCAGGCGGGCATAGAGCTGGTGTTCCGGTGCAAGCTCGACAGTAGGCACGGTGGCGCCCCAGGGCATTCCAATTGAGTCCGGAGCCCAGGCCATAGCAGCCTCCGCTCCAAAGTTACCGCGCGTCGGGATGAAGGCATGAAACACTTCCCAGTTGCGGATGACCCATGGCAACGCCACCGCGGTTGAGAGTGCGGCGGCTAGCAGGGCCAGTGCCGTGCCCTCGAGCAGGTTTTTCCGTTGCGGTAAACCGGCCAGAATCCAAACGCCCTGAATTGGCGCCAGGAGCAGCAGCGTGGGGTTGGTCATGGCGATGGCTCCCCACAGAAGCCCGAACAACACCCAATCGCGCGCACGATGCGTGGCCGGTGGTTGCTCGCCTGTTCCGCGCATACGCATGCCGAGCACCAGCACCCATGCAAAGAGCATGGTGGAGAGCGAAGTTTCCCATATCCACTTCACCGCGTATTGGATGATGCCGGGATAGAGGGCCCAGATCCACGCTGCCCACAGAGCTGTGCGGCGGCCTGCCACGCGTACGCCCATCTCGAATATGAGCGGGACGGTGAGCGCCTGAAAAAGGCTGTCGATGGTCTGGATGACGAATGCCGAAAGCGGTGTGTAGATGCCGAAGACCTTGAACACGCCGGCGAGCAGAACGGTAAATCCGGGAACCATCCACGTGGTCGGCCCGGTGTTGCCGCTGAAGGGCGAGCTGTATCCATGACCATCCGCGAGAGAGGCGGCCACACGCCCTGTTTCCCATGCGAATTCAAAATGGTGGTTGTAGGGCGTAATGCGGAAGGTGTGGCCGAGAATGATGTACGCCAGCCGCACCAGGAACGCGGTCCAGAAAATTGCCCTTGGTGCGCGAAAGCGGTCGTCGAATGCGGGTGGGGATGCAAGTGGGGATAGTGGAGGCACGGAAGCCTGGTTCATGAAATCCACTTTAATAGGCGCAGAATCCCCATTTCCGCGGCTTTGGAATGAGCAGAGACATTTTCGCGTGCCATGATGTCTTCACGGTTCTGCGCGTAATAGCGATAAGCAAGGGCCAGCATCTCACTGTTGGTGACGGTGGGCTTCCAGCCCATTGCCTGGCGGATGCGCGAGGTGTCGAAGGTAAAATCTTCGGCGATCATGCGGTAATGGTAGGGGCCGAGCGGCGAGATCTTGAGTACATGCGCCAGCCGCATGGCTGCGAGCGTTGGCGCCTTGGGCAACGAGCGCACGCGGGATCTGCTGCCTGCCTCGGCAATTACCGCCTGGTAGCATTCCCGCAGGCTGGGCACGTTGTCGCTGCCGACATGAAACGTGCCCGAGCCGGAAAACTCCAGGGACTGGATGCAGGCCTGTGCCAAATCGCCTGCGTAAATGAACTGGTAGCGGTTGGCGCCCGAACCAACCACCCACACTGTTTTGTTTTCGCGAATGAACTCGAACAGGATAGCAAGCAGGCCTAGACGGCCGCTGTCGATAATGGTGGGACAGCGCAGGATGACGACATCGAGCTCATCTTCGAACTGGTGCAGCAACCGCTCACCTTCGAGCTTTGACTCGCCGTACAACTCCGCTGGAGCGGGCGGGTCGTCTTCGCGCACCGGCCGCCCCATATTGCTGGCCCAGAGACAATTGCTTGAGGTGAATACCAGCTTCTTTACGCCTGCCTGGCGCGCGCACTCGGCGACTACTCTGGTTCCGTCCACGTTGCAGGTCCAGAGGAGTTCTCGGCTCATCTTTCCATGGGCCAGCATGGCGGCGATATGAAAAACGGCGTCAAACTGGTGCGCCGCAAAGATCGATCGCATGGATTGTTCATTGCGGATGTCTGCATGAATGCTGGTGAGGGCCTGATGCTTCGTTGTGTCGGGCACGAGGTCGATGCTAACCACTTCTGCGCCGTCGGCGAGCAGCTTGTTCTTAAGAATGCCACCAAAGAAACCTGCTCCGCCTGTCACCAGATACTTCGCCATTTTCGCTTCCGTTCCGAGCCCTTCGAGACGCCCACTAAATCTAGGCGGAATGCGTCTCCAGGTTCCGCATCCATTTTATCAATGCTGGGTGAGATTGCCGGTTGGGATTGACCTCGACGGATCAAGGCCGTGACGGCACCACATAGACGAGGATGGCAATATAGTGGGCCACGCTGCCGGCCAGCACAAACAGGTGCCAGGCAGCGTGAAAATAGCGCAGACGGTCAAGCGCGAAGAACACGATGCCCAGGGTGTACGCCAGCCCACCTGCCGCGAGCCACAGGACTCCGTGCCAACCGATAGCGTGGGCCAGCAAGCGCGCGGCGAACACTCCCAACCAGCCTTGAAACAGGTAGACGAGCGCGGAGGCGATTGCGAACCGGCCCACGGCGAAGCTCTTGAAGACGACGCCTGCGACCGCGAGTCCCCATTCGACTCCGAAGATAGTCCAGCCGACATTTCCATGCAGAGACACTAGCGTGAATGGCGTGTAGGTACCGGCGATGAGCAGGTAAATAGCGGAGTGGTCGAGGACCTGGAAAACGTGCCGGGCGCGCGTCCGGACCAGCGAGTGGTAAAGGGTAGAGCAAAGATAGACCAAGACGAGTGTGGCACTGAAGACGCTGCAACTAAGCACCACCCAGCCCGAGCCGCGCGTGGAGGCGGCAATAAGATAGATTGCGCCGACTACCGCAAAAATAGCACCGATGCCGTGCGTGATGGCGTTGGCTAGAATTTCGCCCAGGTTGAAATGAGTTTCCACATGGCGATGATAAGCCCAGGGTGTGGAGATCGGCAGTGACGTGAGCTCTCTGGAGATTGTCGGCTAAGTGTTTCGAATCAGTTTGGTCACGCGACCAATGTGATTCCAGTCGGAAACATAAATGTTGGCTCGCTGATCGATATGGCATCCGTGCGCGGCACTGAAAAATACAGGAGCGATCTCGCCTGGTTCGAGATCGTAATTTGCCCATTGAGCTTTCTGTGGGTTGTCGCCGAGGAATGCTACGGGTGTGTTGTCGCGGTCGAGAATCGTGACGCGGCCTTCCAACTCAGAGACTAATGCGTAGTCGCCGTGAAAGCTCACCTGGCAAGGGCGGCGCAGATGCTGTGCGATGGTGCGAACAAACTTTCCATCGAAGTCGAAATGGCAGAGGCGGCGATTTTCCCGATCGCACACCAGCAGTAAAGGCTGGTTATATCGCGTGTCGACGGCCAGGCCATGGCTGCAATCGAACAGGCCGTCCGCCTTGCCTTTGCCGCCATAACTCGCACGGTACGCGCCATTCTTTTCGAAGCGAAAGATGCGCGAGTCTCCATAGCCATTGGCGATGAAGATGCTGCCATCGGGCGCAGGTACGGCGGCAGTGAGGCGCCACTCATTGGGGGTCTTGAAGCCGGCCTCGGGAGGCGCGGTTATTTTTTGGACGACTGTGCCGTCTGTCTTCATCTTGACAAAGAGCCAATTCTCATGCGGTGTGCCCTTCTGCACTGTTGTGTAGAAGAACTCGTCGGCGCCTTCCTGTACGTAAAAAATGGAATGGACTTCGGGATACTGGCTGGCGACGGTTTTTTGAAGCACGCCTTCCGGACTATAGACGAGAATGCCGGTTTCGCTTTGCGTGCTCACATACACGCGACCAGCCTTGTCGGTCGCAATTGCTCCGTGCGTACCGCCGAAGGATTTTCCAGCGGGCAATTGACCCCAGCCCGGAACTACGTCGTATGTCCACTCGCCGTTCCCGGTCCGCATTCTAACGCTTGGCTCGTTCTCGACAGCTATGCCTGTTTCAGCTTCCGTACGCATGCCCGTAAACGCAGCGAGCGCGGCAATACCGGTAGCGGCACAAAAGAGCCGCCGGTCGAAGGCTCTGGTTTCGGGTTGAGTGTGTGAGTTACTCATGGTGTATTCCTCGCGATGGGCTGTGTCTGCTGCGCGGCTGCAGCGGGCTGGGCAGGCGTGTTGTAGAGATAGACGTGACGAAGGCTCTTCATCGAAGTGAGTGGAACAACGGCCGCCGCGGTAACTTGCGTTCCGCTCAGATTCAGGTAAGTCAACTGCGAGAGCGGGGCGAGTTTCGCAAGTCCATCGCCGGTGATGTGGGTCTCTTCAAGGTGCAACGCGCGCAGATGAGTGAACTGCTTGAGCGTATCGAAACAGGCGTTGGTCACGGATGTGCGGCCAAGTTCCGCCTCCACAATATAGGGCGCGAATTTCTGGAACTGCGCGAGTTGTGCGTCGCCGAAGTTCGCAGCTGAATCCACTGTGTACAAAACAAGCCCGTCTTCTGGTTTACCGGAGAGTGGGACAAGTTTCGCGCCCTGGGCTTGCTGCATCTGGCGAACCTCAGGCATTAAGGCACTGTAGTCTCCCACCGGTTGGTGCGGTAACTCGGGAAGCTCTTCGCGAATCGATAGTCCGGTAAGCGTGGTTGTTGTGGGTGAGGCTCCTTGCTGAATCCATGCTTTGATCCAGGCAATTTCTTCCGGCTGAAGTGGCGGCTTGCCTTCCGCCGGCATAAATTGCTTGTGATCCGTCGGCAGTGTGATGCGCTGGAGCAGTAGACTCTTATCCGGTTGTCCGGCAACTATAACTGGACCATCGTGCCCACCCTTTATCAGCAAGTCATAGGAGTCGAGGCGCAGGCCACCGCTGGTTTTTGACTCGCCGTGGCACGCAACGCAGTTGGCATCGAGGATGGGGTGAATGTGCCTGGAGTAAAACGAAATTGCGGGCGTCGTTTGCATTTCGAAACCTGCCCAGCGTTTCAGACCTGGAGGCATGTATTGCGTGAGATAGTTGTTGCCGTGTGTGAGTGAGCCGCCCAGGTCGGCCGTCCATACAAGTAATAGCAGCGTGCAGCATAGCAGGACTGGATATAAATGAGGAACGCTTCCGGGAGACCATAATGGGCGCGCGAGCAGGCACAGAAGCACGCCAATGGTGAGAGCGATGCCACCAGCCATGTGACGTGCGACGGTGGCGCTGGAATTGCCACTTCCGTACGCGAGCAGGAGCCCTAGCGTGAGCGAAAGCAGACAGCCAGCAAATGCAAGGCCCAGTACGAAACCTGTGGCAGCACGCAATGGAGGCCGGAATGCGCCGGCAATCTCAAGCAGGGGAACAAGTACAAGTAAGCCGATGGGAAGATGCACGGCAAGCGGATGAAAGCGGCCTAGAAACTGCTGCCAGTCGGCATGCGGATGGCCATCCAGCTTGACGATCCAGGGTAGCAGCGCGAGCAACAGACTTAACGCGAGCGCGCACATCCACGTCGTGCGCGTGGTCTTGTTCTTCGGCGGGAACCTGTCGACAAACGTAGCCAGCCCTTGATTCTTCTTCACGCCAGCAGGCCCTTTACGATGCTTGCGGGGACGGGGCCGGTCAGTTTTTGATCGAGCCCCTGAAACTTGTAAGTCAGCTTGTTGTGGTCGATGCCGAGGCAGTGCAGAATGGTTGCGTTGAAATCGCGAACTGTAACTGGATCCTTGACTACGTTGTAACTGTAGTCATCTGTTTCGCCGTACGTGATGCCGGTGCGAATGCCTCCGCCGGTCATCCACGTTGTATAGCACCGAGGATGGTGGTCGCGGCCATAGTTATCTGCCGAAAGGCCTCCCTGACTATAAACTGTACGGCCAAATTCGCCGGCCCAGATGACCAGTGTATCGTCCAGAAGGCCGCGCTGCTTGAGGTCGGTAACCAGCGCGTAGCAACCGCGATCCGTCTCACCGCAGATTATCGGCAGGATGCCGGTCACATTGTCATGCATGTCCCATCCGCGCTTGTAGACCTGCGTAAAGCGCACACCGCGTTCGGCGAGGCGGCGGGCCATCAGGCAGTTATATGCAAATGTGCCTGGCTCCCTGGCTTCCGGACCATAGAGATCCCAGGTCGACTTCGGCTCCTTACTCAAATCCGCAAGCTCAGGCACTGAGGTCTGCATGCGGTAAGCCATTTCGTACTGAGCTATGCGCGAATTTGTTTCTGGGTCGCCGAGTTCTTCGTAGGTTTGCCGGTTGATTTCATTCACTGCGTCGAGCATGTTGCGGCGCACTTCACGGTTCACTCCATCGGGATCGGTGAGAAAGAGCACAGGATCACCGGACGAGCGCAATCCTACGCCGGCATATTCCGAGGAAAGAAAACCACTGCTCCATAGTCGTGATGAAACGGGCTGGTTATTTTCCTTCGTGTTCAACTTGGTTTGCAGCACCATGAATGTGGGCAGATTGTCATTCATGCTGCCAAGGCCGTAGGAGAGCCACGAGCCGAGGCAGGGCTTGCCCGCGTTCATATTGCCGGTATTCATAAGCATGATGGCCGGCTCGTGATTGATGGCCTCTGTATTGGTTGACTTGATGATGGCCAGGTCGTCGGCCATGCGCCCCGTATACGGCAGCAGGTTACTGACCCATGTGCCGGTTTCACCGTAACGCTTGAAGGACCAATGCGAGGGGGCAACGGGAAACCGCGCCTGGTTTGCGGTCATGCCAGTCAGCTGCTGCGCGCCGCGAACCGAGTCGGGAATATCTTTGTCATAAAGTGCGGCCAGGTTTGGTTTGTAATCCCACAGATCAACCTGCGAAGGCCCGCCGGACATGAATAAATAAATTGCACGCTTGGCCTTGGGAGCAAAATGCGGCAGCTTCAACACATCGCCTGATTGCTGACCAGTTGGTCCGTATGAAGGGGTGTGCGAATCTCCGCGCAGAGCCCGATCCCCTAGCAGGCTAGCCATCGCTGCCCATCCCAGCACTTTTCCTGTGCGCCCTAGAAAGTGGCGTCGCGTCTGCAGAGCGGCCCATTCCTGTTTCAGTTGCACCGGAACAGGAAGATCCAATACATTGTGCTCGTGCTCGGTATCGGTGCATAGGGGATGTTGTTTCATTCCGTTTACCTCAACTACTTCGTTATCGTTTCGTCCAGATTGAGCATCTCGCTGGCGATCATGGTCCATGCTGCGAGTTCCGGCGCTGGGATCGACGCATTGCTCTTCTTTTCGCCTACGTTCACAAGCGCCTGTGCGGCCTTGGTATCGGCTGCGTAGTGTTTTTCCATCTGTGCAAGTGAGTTTTGGAGTACTGCCGCCATTTGTGGTGGAGGATCATGAGCGAGCAATATTTGGCTCATCAGATCGATGCGCTGCTCGGGCTGCTTGCCGCCTTCTTTGATTACGCGCTCGGCGAGGGCACGCGCGGCTTCGACCCACTGCACATCGTTCATGGTCACAAGGGCCTGTAATGGCGTGTCGGTGCGCTGTCGGCGCGTGCAGACGACGTCGCGCATGGGCGCATCGAATGCATCCATGTCCGGCAACATCGCCATCCGCTTCCAGTAGGTGTACATGCTCCGGCGGTGGAGAGCGTCGCCATTTTGCTGCTCGTATACCAGCGTGTCGCTGCCACCGATGCCGATCTGCTCCCATATATTTGGAGGCTGGTACGGCTTAACACTTGGTCCGCCGATCTTGTTCACGAGCAAACCGCTCGACTGAAGCGCGACGTCGCGCAGCATCTCCGCATCCATGCGGAAGCGCGGGCCATGCGCGAGTAGCAGGTTCTTTGGGTCGCGGGCGAGCTGATCGGGTGTCGACTTCGCACTCTGACGATAGGCGGCCGACATCGCCATCAGCTTGTACATGTGCTTGATGTCCCAGCCGCTTTCACGGAACTCGACCGCAAGCCAATCGAGTAACTCGGGATTCGAGGGCCGCTGTCCCATGATGCCGAAGTCTTCCGTTGTTTCAACGAGCCCGGCGCCAAAGATTTCGCTCCACATGCGGTTGACGGTTACACGCGCGGTGAGTGGATTGTCTGCGCTCACTGTCCATTTCGCGAGTGCTAACCGATTGTGCGGTTCGTTGGCCGGCAATGCAGGAAGGTAATGCGGCGTATTGGCTTCCACTCTTTCGGTGCGCGCTGTGTAAACTCCGCGCGTCAATATGTCCGCATAGGCTATCGATGGTTTCTCCCACGAGACCAGTGTCAGATCGCCGCCTTCTGAAAGATTGTCGAGTTGCGCGTTCAACTGGTTGATCTGGGCTTCAATAGCCTTCGCGGTCTGGTCTACGGTGTGGAAGTAGAATTCGCCGACTACGTGGGCTTCATCTGCATTCCACTTATCGGCGGGTTTGGCAGTTACTTCGGCAACATAGTCTTCGAAGGGCAGACGCCTGGCTTCTTCAGTTGTAAGTGTGCGCGCGTAGAGACGAATGTCCTGATACCGTGTTTCACGGGATGGATTTGCCTCGGGATAGCGCAAGCCTAGCTGCATAGGTGCCTGGGTACGGATCGACGTATGTGCCAACGTGTCTGCCACGACTTTGGTTTCGACGGGCGTTCCGTCGACGTAGATTTTTATTCCCGATGCCCTGCCCGATCCGTCGTATGTAAAGAAGATGTGACGCCAATGGCCATCAAGTCGCAGAGGGTCCACTGTGGAAACTTTTATAGCAACGAGCTGTGTTGTATCCTCGGCGGGCTTTGGAGCAGGAGGTTTGGGATCTTCTTTCTTTTTTTCTTCTTTCTTTTTCGGTGCCTCCTTCTTCGGCTTTGGCTTGTTGGGCGCTAGATCTTTAGCCGTCAAATCCGCTGGAGTCGGGAATTGGAACGCTTCTTTCAGGGGCTTTGGCCCAGGCTTCTTTGCCTTCTCGTCCTTGTGGACGACGAGATCCTTTGGGCCTTGATTCACCAGCTCGACGCTGATGGTTCCTTTCGCGATAGAAATATCCCAACCGCGATTGTGCTGGGTGGAATCCATCTTCGATAGAAGTGTGCCGGACTCATTGCCCTGGTTGTAGTTTGGCGCGGAGCGCATCATGAACCAGCCGCCGGATGAAAACGCCTGGCTGCCTTCGTAGTCGCCGGTTTGGCCAAGCAGGATATGGGTGCTGGTGTCCATGCGGAAGTCGGGCCAAGCCCAAGTTGTCTCGCCCCACTGCGGTTTGGATTTGCCGATGGAGAAGCTGGCCGGCTGGACATTTGGCGCGCTGTTCTTGAGGAGATCGCCGCCGCCTTCGTCGAGGCGCAGGCGCAGTGCGAGTTTGTCGGTGGAGACGGGCAGCGGCAGGCTCTGGCGTGACGCGAGCCACTTGGCGATGAGTGCGCGCTGTTGCAGGTGCAGAGTGCGCAAACGCTCGGCAAGCTCCGACCGCTTGGCCAGGACACGGTTGTACTCTTCCTGATTCTGGGGCCTGGGGATGCGTGTAACGGGCGTCCAGACCGGGCGATCGTCGTTGAATGGCTTCTCTTCGAGGTTGTTGAAGAAAGCGCTCAGCGCGTAGAAGTCCTTCTGCGTTGTTGGATCGTACTTGTGATCGTGGCAGACGGCGCAACCAACAGTCAGGCCCATGAACGTGGCGCCATAGGCTTCGGTTCGCTCGCGCGCAATATTGACGCGCAGCTCTTCGGGAATGGTTCCACCCTCGTTGCTACTGACTCCCAGGCGAACGTATCCGCTGGCGATAAGAGGGTCGAGATTCTTTGCCGGGAGCAGGTCGCCGGCAATCTGTTCCATGGCGAATCGATCGAAGGGCTTGTTGTTGTTGAACGAACGGATCAGGTAATCGCGATAGGGCCAGATATCGCGGCTGTTGTCGTAGTGGAGGCCATAGGTGTCGGCGTAGCGCGCGTAGTCGAGCCAGTAGCGGGCACGCTCTTCGCCGAAACTCTGCGTGGCGAGCAGGCCGTCAACCAGGCGTTCATACGCTTGAGGGGACGTGTCGTTCTCAAATGCGCGCACCTCGGCGGGCGTGGGCAGCAAGCCCGTGAGATCGAGCGATACGCGACGGATGAGAGTAGCCTTGTCCGCTTCGGGAGAGGGATGGAGGCCTTCCTTTTTCAAACGCGCAAGGATGAATGCGTCGATGGGGGTTTTGACCCAGGCATCCTTCTCTGTGTTGGTGGGAACTGACGGCCGGATGGGCTTGTCGAAGGCCCAATGGGGACGATAGACCGCGCCCTCCTTGACCCACTCTTTGAGGATGGCGATGTCCGCGGCCTTCATCGGTTTGGCTTCGCCCTGCGCATTCTGCGGCATCAGGTGGTGCGGGTCTTTCGACTCGATGCGCTTGATGAGTTCGCTCTGCTCGGGATGGCCTGGGACGATGGCGTCGGGATGGCCTGGGCGCTTCCGGAAAGCAGACTCTTCCAGGTCAAGCCGCAGGCCTGCCTTCCGCATCTCGGGGTCGGGCCCATGGCAACTGAAACAGTTGCTGGCCAGAATGGGCTGGACATCCTGGTTGAAATCGAGGTGCTGCGCTACCTGCGTTGCGGAGCGGTTCGACTGCCGGTTGTGGCAGCCGACTGAAAGCAGGAGCACCGAACAAGCAAGACATTGTGATGCAAGACGGGCAATACGCGCGGGTCCACAGAGAGCGGGCCGGCCAGAATTCGCGGGGCTTGAATAGACTGCAGCCAAATTAAGTCCACTTCTCTCGAACCGGGCCGAACAGGACCGGGACACGTCGTACATCATAGTGGACTCAAAATAGAAGGCGCAAAGGAAATGCGATCAGGCGGAAAATGCGATAATCGGCCCGATTTCGGCGCAGCTCACTCCGGCTTTCCAGTGTAATGCTCGTGGTGGTGAACTTCGGCATGGTCTTCGAGGGACTCCAGGTGCGTGATGACTTCCGCGGGTGTGCCTAATTCGACGGGGAGACGCTCCTCAAGCGTTGTGGCCAGTGCGTGGGCTTCGCTGACTGAGGTCAGATCAGGAAAGAGCAGGTGTACTTCGATGATCTGGCGGTAACCCGTGGTGCGGAAACGAACACCGTGGTATTGGATATTCAAGTCGGTGCAGATTACGTCGAGGCGTTCGCGAATCTTCTTTCCGGCTTCGGGATCGGAATAGTCCAGCAGACCGATGGCGGAACTCCACACCAGCCGGCCGCCGGACCAGAGGATATTGACGGCGACCGCGATTGCCACCAGGGGATCGAACGGCTTCCAGTGCGTGAGCATTACCAAGCCAAGGCCGCCCACGACGCCGAAACTGGTCCAGCTGTCGGTTAAAACGTGCTTACCATTGGCTTCAAGGATGAGGGAGTTGGTGCGCTTGCCGGTGCGGATGAGGTAGTAGCCCAGGCCCGCGTTGAGGATGCCGGCCATGAGGATGAGGACCACTCCCGAGCCAAGATGCTGGAGTTGAAGTCCAGAGATCCACTCGCGAATGGACTCAAAGAGAATGGCGATGGCGGCAACAACGATTAACGCTCCCTCAAACCCGGCGGAAAAAAAGGTGATGCGCTCGTAGCCGTAAAGGAAGTGGCCGGATGCCGGCTTGAGGCTTAGGCGAAGGCTGAAGCTGGCAAACGCAACGGCGATCACATGAATCACGGATTCGGCCGCGTCGGAAAAGATAGCGGCCGAGTGCGTCATGAAATACGCGGTTGTCTTTCCCAGCAACATGGCCACGCCAAAAAGGAGGGATAGGCGCATGGCGAAATGTGCTTCGCGCAGCTCCCGCTGGTCTCTTTCCTGTCGAAAGCCGCCGATAGCCTTACTTGGCACCGTGATTATTCTCACGCTTTGATATTGAGGGTGAATTACTGCCCACAATCTTACTCCGCGGAGACTTTCGTCTTTCTCCGCGGAGACTTTCGTCTTTGTTGGAGTTCGGTCACTCTGGTTTCGGCTGAGTGGGACGTAAGTCCTTTGTTTTGCAAATTGGGTCAGGAGCCGATTTGACGTAAGTGCTTTGTTTAAGGGGTTGAAATGGACGAATTAGAACGTAACGTATTTGTTTTCAATTGATTACGCGAAAATCCGGAAATCGGCACCAATTTTTCCGACGGAATGGCTTGTTTTTCGTCCGCGATGAGCTTTTCCGCGGGCGGTTTCTTGCTCGATCTTTCTTGATTGTGCTCCGCAAAGGGGAAATGATCTGCAAATTGCGGCGAGAATTCTTTCGGGGATAACG
>JBELAI010000120.1:0-16606 GCA_049508975.1 Occallatibacter sp.
TTCAGCCTCGCCACGCTCATTCCAAGCGTCCGCATGACGTTGTAGGTCGTGAGGAAGACACTTCCGCTGTCAATGCCCCCGGAGAAGCAGACACCGATCGGCTCTTGAGATGGAATCGCCCGCAGCCATTGCGCGATCTCTTCCGCCAGCGTTGCGATATAAGTCTTGCCGACAACGTCAAGATCCGCCGGAAGAGTTCCCGACTCAGGCGTGAAAAACCGGGTGTACACCGGATCGGGATCGGGGCAGCCCACAAGCTGCAATTCCACGACGTGATGTGCCGGCACCATGCGCGTATAACTCGGGTGAAACTGCCCGGCGAGCCCCTCAGCCTTGAGCCATCCGAATATCGTGTCTACCCGGGATGCGACAATAAGCGCTGGGCCCTCCCGTCGCTTGGCCAGAAAATACCGCATTGGCCTATCCAGGGAACGCGCCATCCGCACCGTCTTGCCAGACTTTGCGAGAAGCGCAAACGAGCCTTGTATCTGGAGCACAGACTCGGCCTGCCGATTAAACAGAAGCTCCCGTGCAGCGCCGACGCTCATGTTGTAAATGAGATTTGACTCGGGTTCGGTGAGATCTACAACTAGCTCAATATAGTGGTCCACAGGTTTCCTCAACGACGTTCAGCCGCTATAGAGAGTTTACCGTGCGCGACAATGAACGCGCTGCCGCAGTTTGTCGTGTTCGTCAGGAACGAATTCGACAACAACCTCCTGAGAGCAAAAGGGCTTCGAATGCGCTGATCGACAATTTCCCATCTTTAATTCATCGAGATCCAAGCCAGTCTCAACCGACTGGTCAAGCGATCAGACCCCCTAGGTGGGTCACAGCATTTGGGCTGGTGCACCCGCGAAGCATCAGTCCAAGTCAGCGACGAAGCCGTTCGAGTGTCCGGCAAATGGGTCTCGCTTTTGCGCTGAGCCGCAGTCTGCTTCACAATGCCGTCTGTCGGAACATAACGGCTGGGCTGAAGGAAGTAGTCCAGTTCAGTCTGTGATACGGGCGGAGCAATCGCCCGAGAGGACAAATCAACGGTGTAGTCTTTCAGCGAGACGCGGCTGGTAAGCGCCAATGCTGGCTTGGAGTCGCCGCGGGATACGTTGCGGTGACGATCCCGAGAGCGTTTTGCTTCCTCTTACTCAGCCTGGCCGATCCACCCTTCGCGGTGAACCGGGTCGAAATTGTGTGCTGGTAAGGGGTATCGCGAATCAGCGGGGCCGGCAGCCAGATGTGACTTACGCCGCCTGGCTTAAGCAATTCGACGCTGGTGGTGACCTCGAAAGTCCGCCATCCGACTGCTGAAGGAGTATTTGCCAGGACGGGCACCGCCCTGGTGATAGCCCAACCAGCACAAATGGCACTTTGCGCTCGCAAAAAATTCCGCCGATTCATAACTCGCATCGAGGATCCCTGCTAACGACGATTGAGTTGGAGAGACCAGCGCCTGATTCCATTGAGAAAGTTTGCGATCAAAGCCGAATCAATGTTCGGCTTGTGATTCGGACTGGCAAGAAAGTGCGCTCAAGCGGTATATTCACGGATTGCTTGTTGAGTCCGCATCCACCGAATGGTGGAGATGAGGTAGACCAAGAGCAGGAGGCGCGCACGCGGAAGAGTCTGCACAGATCCTGGCTACTTTGCCCGACGAAGATTGGTTGCCGGTTTCCCGACGTCCGGAGCCCCGAACAGAATGTCCCGATTACTTCGTCACCTTGTTCATTTCAAGATAGCCTTGCGGCGGAATTCCGAAAGCATCTGCAACGCGATTGAAAAATGCGAACATCGCCGTAATATAGACAGCCTCGGCAATCTGGGGATCGGTCCACCCGTGATCGCGCAAGACCTGGACATCTTCTGCGGTCGTGCGATACGCAGCCTCAGTCACCTTTGTCACGTATTCCAGCAACGCGCGCTCTGCCGGGCTCAATTCGGCTTCATCGAGCTTGCCGTGGTCCAGCGCCTGCACCGTCTTTTCTTCTGCTCCCTGAACACGCAGGAAGTATGCATGCGAGTCCAGTCAATATGGACAGCGATTGAGCCACGAAACCCAGCTGGCGATGGCCTCTTTCTGGCGCCTATTAAGATGGCCCTCGGAGAAGTGCACCGTGTCGCCGAACTTCATCACGTCGCGAAGAAAGTCGGGCCGGTGACTGAAGCACTTCAGAATCCCCGGCATCTTCTGCCTGCCGGATTTCTGACGCCATTCGTCATAGACTGCGGCCACGTCGCCGGTAGCGTCGGCATCTTCAATCAGTTCGATTTTGGTCTTTTCGTTATCCATGGCGCAGACCTCGCTATCTCTGGGATATACCATGATAACAATTTCCGCAATATAGATTTTTCAGTGGAGAAGACGTGACCGATACCGCAAAACGACTGTTTTATTGAAAGCCAGTCGAAGTTCAGAACAGTACCAGGACGAACTCATCGATAGCGTGCTGGTATCCGCGCCTCGATTCGGGAGAAGCAAGGCTCCGGAGGACCGCGGCTTTCGAGTGCTCCAGATCCGGTATGCCGAGCTTAGTCTTGGGTTCGTTCTTCTTGCCCTTTGCCTTTTTGGTTAACGTTTTCCTCATGATTGCCGCCCTCCAGTGCGGCGGATCATGAGGTTAATTTGTCAGTGAAATCTGTGTCTGCTATTACCTGTTCCAAGTCAGCTGACTGATAGCCGGTTTTTGGGCCGAGAACACTGATCGACTTGAATAGCTCAATGAGCGCTTTGGGCTGTTAGCAAGAACTGAGATTTATCACTCTCTGAGAATGGCAGCCGCCGGCAACCGGCCGATTCCTCTTTGTGCTCAAACTGGGGATGATAACGTACTTCATCGTTCACAGATTAGGCCGGCAAGCGGTTCCTGGGTCACTTTCCCGAGATGCGAATCATTCGACTGGATGAATCAACCCATTTCAAAATACGGTCAGGAATTTCCATAAGGACCGTTCAAGATCGGCACTTGGCTCGGGAATTCAATTCCTCTTTCACTCGCCTTCGGATTCAGTTGCAATGCAGTTCGCGATATCACACTTTGGAAGACCCGCCACGTGCCACCTGCATCTTTTTCACTCGCGGGGGTTCAGCACCACGTATCCACCCGAGTGGCTGATATATATTCTCCGGAAAATCGCCGCTGGGAGTAATCCAGCAGAATCGAACGCAACTGCACGCCGGGATTGAACCACATCCATTCGTCGGACCATCGTTGTGCCAATCTTTATGGTGATGTTGGAATGGATGGTGATTCCACCCGCGCCGCTGCTGGTCGCAATAGACTCATCCCAAGGCTGCGATGAGAGAGAATCGTTTGGGAAGGGGAACAACTCCAGCATTCTGGCGCCGGTGTCCAACTGCAGCTGCACCTTGGCCCCGCTCACTCCTACAAATTCGGCCGTAATCAGCAGGCGGTTGGTTGTGGGCGAACCGTGATATTGGCTGATCGTCTCGAATCGACATCGCTCCCCGGCGGGAGGTAACTCTCCGAAGCGCAACCAGTGCTGCTTGTAGTCGATGAGAATGTCGAATTTGGAGAGGAAATCCTCGCCGAGGACCCCTCGAATACCTGGGGCCAACACTTTCTGCCGTGTCAGCTTATCTACGGCTGCTCCCACACTGGCAAGCGAAGCCGCGCCTAACTGCACACCGTTTAGCCGCACCAGTTCGTCACGCCGCACATGCAAGACGCCGGTGAGCGATACCTCACCGATGATCGGAGCGTGTAACTGCCGTGCAAGGTCCGGGTCGATCACGGTGCGCGTCGTCCCTGTGTCCAGCAAAAAGCAGAACGGGCCAATACCATTGATCTTGGTTTCAACGAGAATCAGGTACCCGTCGAGGAGCCGGAACTTGACTATGTCGTTTGATTGCAGCACTTGCGCCGGCAACACCCCAGGCAAAGCGAACACATGAATAAGACAGAAACATCCTATAACGAGCCGGCATCGGCCAAGGAGACTAAATCGAGTCAGGCGACAACATCGAATCAGCAGAAGGCGGGCCGTCAGCATGGTTCTCTTCCCATCGGCTATACGCTCAAATCTCTTGAGCGCTCACTGCCCCAAGAATCTACGCTGTGTCATGGGACATTGTCCACTGGGAGAAATATAGCCGCGAATCTGTTCCGCTGTCAGTACTTCGGGTCACTCCCTTCAATTTTACGGTTCAGTGGTTGACAGCGAGCGATTCTCTCCACTCTGGGCGGGACGCGAAAGGCCTGACCGTTCGCGCCTTCTCGATGACGGTTCGCACCCATCCGGTATCTGGCTGGGCCGGACGGGCGCGGTTACAACATCTACTGGTTCCCACCACTCTTGGTTACATCTCTTACCGCATCGGCGAATGACTTGGAGCCTTTGGTGCGGTGAATCCGACCATTTAGTACATCGTCCCATGTGATATAGGGATAAAGACCATGCGCCTGGGCCTGCGCTTCAAATTCGGCTTTGAGCGCAGTAAGTTTTTCAGGGTACTTCTTGGCCAGATCGATTCGTTCGGTGTAGTCCTCATTGAGGTTGTAGAGCTCCCAGGCGTTTTCATCGAACGGCTGTCTGCTAGCTGCGTTTCCAGTGATAAAACTGCTGGGGTAAGCCAGCTCGGCTTTCCAACCATCCTTGTAGATTGATCGCGAACCGAAGATGTAGTAGTACTGCTCTGTGTGACGGGAAGGCGCGTTGGCATCTTCAATGGAGTAGGCCAATGAAGTTCCCTCTATGGGTTGCTGCTTGATTCCCCTGATCTCCTCGGGGACCTTGATGCCCACAAGATCGAGCGTGGTCGGAAGGATGTCAATGACGTGGCTATACTGGGTACGAATTCCTCCTTTGTCCTTGATTCCTCTCGGCCAATAAACGATTAGCGGATTGTGCGTGCCGCCTTCGCTGTTCGCATCCTGCTTCCAGTACTTAAAGGGAGTGTTTGCTGCCTGCGCCCAGCCCAGCGGGTAATTTCCCTCCGTGGCAGCGGGCGTACCGATCTCTCCAATCTTGCCCAGGTTGTAATTAATGTTTTCCTGCTCTGTTAATGGCTTTCCAAACAAGGGACGATCGATATCGCCATTCAAAGTCCCCTCTTTGCTCGCACCATTGTCACCGATCGAAATGAATAGAAGCGTATTGTCAAGCTGACCGATCTCTTTCAGGTGATTGACCAGCCGGCCGATCTCAAAATCCGTATAGGTCAAATAACCCGCATAGACTTCCATGAAGCGCGAATAGAGTTTCTGCTCCTCAGGCGTCAGCTTGTCCCAGGCTTTGATGTCCGGATTGCGATCGGGAAGTTTCGCATCGGCGGGAATAACGCCCAGTTTCTTCTGGCGTTCAAACACTTCCTCGCGGTAAGCATCCCAGCCTCTGTCGAATTTCCCCTTGTACTGGTCGCTCCAGTAACTGTCTACCTGGTGCGGAGCATGAGTGGCGCCAGGCGCGTAATAGAGGAAGAAGGGCCTGTCCGGAGCTGCCTTCTTCTGGCGATCGATATAGCTGATTGCCTTGTCGGTGATCTGATCGCTCAAGTGGCGGCCATCGGGCCGGACGTGAGCCTGATCTTCCACCAGGTCCGGCCTGTATTGGTCGGTTTGGGAGCCAAGAAATCCGAAAAAGTGGTCGAAGCCTTTGCCGGTAGGCCAACGATCGAACGGGCCTGCGTCGGTGGCATCTTCATCGGGAGTTACACCATATTTGCCCACCGCGAATGTGTTGTAGCCATTGTCACGAAGGATTTCCGCAATTGTTCCGGCCGAGGAAGGAATCCTGCCGTCCCAGCCGGGGAATCCCGCAGACAGAATCGTGTGCGAAAATCCGGATTCGTGCACAGACGCGCTATTACGGCCAGTCAGCAGCGCAGCGCGGGTTGGGGCGCAGATCGCGCAAGTATGGAAGTTCGTGTAGCGCAAACCATTCGAGGCCAGACTGTCGAATGTCGGAGTCTGAATAAGGCCGCCGAATGTGCCGGCTGCTCCAAAGCCAACATCGTCTATAAGAATCCAGACTACGTTGGGGGCGCCGGCAGGCGCTTTCGCAGGTTCCGGCCACCATTCTTTTGACTCGGCAAGAGTTCTGCCAACGACTCCCTGATACGGCTGCGCCGTTTGAGCTTGCAGCGAGAGTCTCGCGCTCACCGCAAATATTAACGTCGATGTTAACGCCTTCAACACGCTTTTCTCGTTCATAAATCTCCTGTTGACTTGAGTAACTCGGAAATAACTTGGCATCCTGATGCCTAACTAAACTCGACAGTCAGTCCGCAGCTTCTCGCGGACTGACTGAAACACAAATTGCTGCGGATCAAGGGGGCTACTTGCTATTGCTGCTCTGGGCCTGCGCCTTTTGCCGATCGATATACCACTGGGGCAGGTAGGTGTGGTGCGTGCGTCCAGCAGCCATATCGTCAAAGGTGATATACGGATACAGATGATGCGCCTGGGCCTGCGTTTCGAATTCGGCCTTCAAATGCGCAAGCTTCTCCGGATACTTCTTGGCCAGATCGATGCGCTCGGTCGGATCGTCGTTCAGGTTGTAGAGTTCCCATGTATTTTCATCAAGGGGCGGATTGCTGAGTACGTGTTTGGTGAGAACGTCGTTGGGATACGCCAGTTCGGCCTTCCATCCGTTGTCGTAGATCGACCGCGAACCAAAGATGTAGTAGTACTGCACCGTGTGACGGGTAGGCGCCTTGGCATCGTCAATCGAGTAGGCCAGAGACGTGCCTTCAATCGGTTGCTGCTTGATGCCGCGAATCTCCTCAGGTGCCTTGATGCCAACCAGATCGAGCGTTGTGGGGAGAAGATCTATCACATGGCTGTACTGGGTGCGAATTCCACCCTTATCCTTGATGCCCTTCGGCCAATAGACGATGAGCGGATCGTGCGTTCCGCCTTCGCTGTTGGCGTCTGATTTCCAGTAACGGAAGGGCGTGTTGGCGGCCTGCGCCCAGCCCAGCGGATAGTTGCCATTCCTGGAATCGGGCGTGCCGATCTTGTCGATCTTAGCCAGGTTATAGGCGACATTTTCCTCCTCGGTTATTGGCTTGCGTTGAATGGAACGGTCGATTGTGCCTTCCTCCGATCCTTCCTTGCTGGCGCCGTTATCGCCGATGGAGACGAAGATCAGCGTGTTGTCGAGTTGGCCGATCTCCTTCAGGTGATTGATCAGGCGACCGACCTCGAAGTCCGTATAGGTCAGATAGCCTGCGTACACCTCCATGAAGCGCGCATAGAGCTTCTGCTGATCCGGCGTCAGTTGGTCCCACGCCTTGACGTTCGAATTGCGATCGGGAAGTATGGCGTTGTCAGGGATCACGCCAAGTTTCTTCTGGCGGTCAAAGACTTCCTGACGAAAAGCATCCCATCCCTTGTCGAATTTGCCCTTGTATTGATCGCTCCAGTATCTGTCGACCATGTGCGGGGCGTGCGTGGCCGCAGGCGCGTAGTAGAGGAAGAACGGCTTGTCCGGCGCGGCCTTCTTCTGACGGTCGATGTAGAAGATGGCCTTGTCGGTGATTTGGTCGCTGAGGTGACGGCCATCGGGAGTCACATGCGCCTGATCCTCCACCAGGTCCGGTTTGTACTGATCGGTTTGCGAACCGAGAAAGCCGAAGAAGTGGTCGAAGCCCTTGCCTGTCGGCCAGCGATCGAAAGGGCCGGCGTCGGTCCCCTCGTCGTTCGGCGTGATGCCATACTTGCCGACTGCAAAGGTGTTGTAGCCGCTTTCGCGCAGAATCTCCGCGATGGTGCCGGCCGTGGAAGGCACACGGCCATCCCAGCCGGGGAAACCGGCGGACGAGGTCACGTCTGAAAAGCCGGATTCATGCACCGATGCGCTGTTGCGGCCGGTCAGCAGCGCTGAGCGGGTGGGGGCGCAAATGGCGCAGACATGGAAGTTGGTGTAGCGCAAACCATTGTTGGCCAGGCTGTCGAAGGTAGGCGTCTGGATCACCCCGCCGAAGGTTGCCGGCGCACCGTAGCCCACATCGTCAATCAGGATCCACACTACGTTTGGTGCGCCCGTAGGCGCCTTCGCAGGTTCTGGCCACCACTCTCTCGACTCGGCAAGGGTTCTGCCTACAACGCCTTGATAAGGCTGCGCCGTTTGCGCATGCAGTGAGAGTCTCGCGCTCACCGCAAAAATCAGTGTCGAGGTCAACGCCTTCAATACGCTTTGCTCGTTCATAACGCTCCTATCGGTTTAAGTAATTCGGAGAGAACTCGGGTAAAGGGTCGCTATTTCACTTCGATCGTCACGGTGTCGATCTTGCCCGTGAAGCGATACGGAGACCTGTACTCGAGGCTGACCGGCGAACCAAGATCGCTGCCGACATCGAGTGTTTCGCCGGATGCGTAGACACTGGAGAATCGCGACTCACCTGCGGATGCGCCGTTGATCGACAACTTCACTTCGCCCGAAACTGGACCGCGCGCAGTGAAGCCCGGCGGCCCGGGCGCGGGCGGTCTTGCAAGTGACTCGGCATCGGGCGTCACGCTCAACTCAATGTGCTGCAGGCCCGGACGAAGAGTGCGGCTGGCAATGAGCTGATCGGAGTGATCGTTGGCTACGTTCACCTCGTAGTAAACCCGGCTGTTTTTCACGTAGAGGCTGAGACCGCCCAGTTCGCCGCCTTCGGCAACAATCACGCCTTCCGCCCCATCCGGAGGAACAAGAACATCGGCGTCGATGGTGTAAGAATGGCCGTAGAAACCTGGAGCATAGCGCAATGGCAAGCGCTCAACGCCGGCGCGATATGTGAAGACCGTCTTATCCTTCAGCTTTGTGTCGAGCGGCGATGAACGACCCGGAAGAATGGGATAGGCATGATTGCGCGTCGCCTCCTCATCGAAAACTTTCAGCAGTTCTTTCAGCTTCTCCGGATTCTTGTCTGCAACGTTGTGCGCCTGGCTGTAGTCGTCGTTCAGATTGTAGAGCTCCCAGGGATGGGCATCGATGTCTTTATCGGTGGCGCCCGCGTAGAAGTTGGGTTCCCACGTGGAATGGAAGCGGTTGCCCGCCCACCAACCATCTTTGTAAATGGCCCGATTGCCGCTGGTCGTGAAGTACTGCAAGGTGTGGCGCGTCGGCGCCTCGGGATGGTCGAAGGTGTACACGAGACTTTTGCCCTCAAGCGGGATCTGCTTGACCCCATCAACCTCGTCGGGAAGCTTGATGCCGATAATGTCGTAGATCGTCGGCGCAATGTCGTTGACGTGCGAGAATTGGCCGCGCACGCCGCTCTTGATATGGCCGGGCCAGTAGACAACCAGCGGATCGGTGGTGCCACCCAGGTGGCCCGCGTCCTGCTTGGTGCCCTGGAAGGGAGAGTTGAGCGCCCACGCCCACGACGCCGCGTAGTGGTTCATGTAAAGCTCGCTGCCGAGCAACTCCGATACATCGGTCCGTGCTTCGATGGTCTTGTTCCTGCCGTCCACATCGCGCGCGTCGTGGCCTTCCAGACCGCCCTCGGCACTGGCGCCGTTGTCGCCGAAGATCCAGAAGACGACGGTATTGTTCTCCTGCCCTTCTTCGCGAATCGCATCGAGCAGACGTCCGATTTCGTAGTCAGCCTGCTCGGTGAAGCCGGCGTAGACCTCAAGCTGATGCGCGAGCAGCTTCTTCTGCTCAGCGGTCAGCGAGTCCCACGCTGGCAGCCCATCGGGACGCGGCGTTAACTCGGCATTGGCGGGAATGACTCCCAGCTTCTTCTGCTGATCGAATGCCTCCTGGCGAAGCACATCCCAGCCGCGGTCGAAGCGGCCTCTGTAATGATCGACCCATTGCTTGGGAACCTGATGCGGTTCATGCACGGCCCCGGTGGCGAAGTAAATGAAGAATGGCTTGTCGTGCGCCACGGCGTCGTGCTGATGCAACCAGTCAATAGTGTTGTCGGCCATGTCGGTGGTAAAAGTGTACCCATCCTTGGGCGATTTGGAAGGCTCGACCGGAGTGATGTCGCTATAGATGCGTGGAAAGTACTGGTTATCCGCTGCCTGGTTGAAGCCATAAAAGTGCTCGAAGCCCAACCCTGTCGGCCAGCGATCGAAAGGTCCTGCGGCGCTCACCTGCCACATCGGCGTATTGTGCCACTTGCCATATGCGGATGTGCTGTAGCCGTTCTCCTTGAGCACTTCGGCTATTGTAGCCGCGCTTTTCGGTAGCACGGTGTTGTAGCCCGGATAAGGCGCCGACCACTCGGCGATAGAGCCGAAGCCGACCTGGTGGTTGTTGCGGCCCGTCAGCAACGCGGCGCGCGTGGGCGAGCAGAGCGCGTTCATGTGGAAGCTGTTGTAGCGCAGGCCCGCGTTCGCCAGCCGCTCGAAATTGGGTGTGTTGATAGGGCCGCCAAATGCGCTTGTCGCGCCAAAGCCGACGTCGTCGATGAGGATAAGCACGACGTTAGGCGCACCAGCCGGCGCTTTGGGTGGCTCCGGCCAAGACTGCGGAGGAGCCTCATGAACGGGAACAGTTGGCGATGCAGGTTTCGCATCGTTCTCCTTTGCCCACGCGGGCGTCCACGAACTGAATGCAATGGTTCCGCTGAGCAGAAATCCGATTTGTTGCGTGGCCTTCATAGAGAGTTCTCCAAATAAAATGGTTGAGCAGATGAAAAGTCGAGTCAGCGAGCGGAAGCTCTGCGGCAAGCCGCGTTCCAGAGCGCACGGACCATGCGATCGAACTCGAATTCAACAACAGCGGCGGCTAGGCGAGAACAGATGCATTGGCGCTCCTTCTCGTTGCCGCATGCGCAAGAACAGGCCCACGCGTACGGGCCCACTCCATGACCCGCGCCGGCGCCCCATTCTGACGCAGCTCATTGGCCATGAACTTCATGTACGGGTCAATGTGATGGAAAAAGTTCTTATACCCCGCGCAGAGATAGTTGAGACCGTACTCTCCTGACGCTGTCGTGGTGAAACGGTGCTTGGGGCACTCGCCATTGCAGGCAAAGCGCACATCGCACTTCTGGCAGTCGGAGGGCAAGGCGCTCAATTTCGCATTTCCGAAACGCGTCTGTTGCGGCGAGTCCACCAAGACGGACATTGCCTTTTCCATGATGTTGCCCAGACGATTCTCGGGATAAACAAAGTGGTCGCACGAGTAGAGGTCGCCATTGTGCTCAACCGCCAGAGCATTACCGCACTGCGGAGCAAAGACGCAAAGGCTCTGTGGAAGCCCGGCCCACGACTCCAGCGCGACATCGAAGACTTGCACAAAGACACGGCCAACATCGCTGAGCACCCACTCGTCGAAGACATCACTGAGGAACCTGCCAAATTGAAGCGGCTCGACAGACCATTCGGAGACTGAGGTCTCCTGCCGAGCGTATGGTTTGAGCAAAACAAGTCCATTAGGGTCGGGCTGCGCCGCCTTCTGTTCGACTACCGGAATGAATTGCAGATATTTGCTCCCGATCTCCTTGAGAAAACGGTAGACCTCACGCGGGCGATACGAGTTCAGCCGATTGATGACGGTGAGTGTGTTGAAGTCCACGCCATGCTTCTTCAGAAAACTCAGTCCGCGCATTACTCGGGCGAATGTGGGCTGGCCGCCTTTGTCTACGCGATAAACGTCGTGTATTTCTTCCGGCCCATCCACGGATAGACCGATGAGGAATTTGTTGCGCGCCAGGAATTCGCCCCACGCATCGTCGAGCAGCGTACCGTTTGTCTGGAAGGCGTTGTCAACCGTTTTTCCGTTCGCATGTTTCTTTTGCAACTCGACAACGCGCTCGAAGAATGGAATTCCAAGCAGCGTCGGCTCGCCACCCTGCCAGGCAAAGCTCACGTTCTGGGCAGGCTGCGAATGGATGTACTGGCGAATGTAATTCTCAAGCACATCGTCAGCCATGCGGAATTCGCGGCCGCTGGCTCCGTAGAGGTTTTCTTTCTCCAGGTAATAGCAGTAGGTGCAATCGAGGTTGCAGATGGGGCCATGTGGCTTGGCCATGATGTGAAACGGCTTCATCGTAACAGAGCTCACTTCCTGATTTGTGGTGAACGGGCGGAACGCCCAATGAGAAAGCCCACGAGTGGCTCGTGGGCTTGGATTGCGCAACTAGACGATTCGAACTGGATTAGAAGCGAATCGACGAGCCCTTCCCACGAAGCCGATCAACTGTCGAAGTGGCGACAGGACAACAACAAGCGCGGGTTGGAATGCAATTTGCCATGTGTTTGAAAAACGCGTCGCGGCCGGCGGCGGACTGCAAAGACAATCTTCGAAATACCCGTCGGTGACTGTTTCGATAATGCACGGGACTGTTTCTTCTGTCAAGAAGATCGCGGTCCGATATGTTGAAATTCGATAAAGTTGAATTCGAGGCTTGACTTTTTTCCAGCCTCATGGCTGAATACTGGCAGAGATGAAATCCCTCTTCTCCAACTCGGTGATCCATTTAATTGCGCGGCGCTCGCTGCGCAGCAGCTCTTGTTGTTGTTGATCCCGGCGCTCAAATTCCCCATTCCAAAACTTTGAACTGATTCGTTCCGCGATTCCATGTTCGTGTGCCTGCACACCTCCATGCGCAGCTTTTGTGGACCTGTTGGCGTCTGTGCACGCGCATGTCCCTCAGGCAAGTTGTCATGAATCGACACTTAATCAGGGCAAGACATCAAGTCACTGATCAACTTTTAGTGCAATCGGAATTGATTGCATTTCTGGAGGCAAGTATGTCGATTTCTCATTTCTCACTTCTCTTTCGTGTAAAGCGAAATCTCTCTCACTTGTTGGCAGTTCTCTTGGTTTTTGCGTCCGCCGCACCGCTGTCGGCGCAGATTGTCGAAACTGGAAACATAACTGGAGTTGTGAAGGACAACACTGGCGCGGTAATTCCGAATGCCCCGGTGACTATCCGCAATGCCGAAACCGGAATAGCGAGCAATATCTCAACGGATGCGCAAGGCCTATATGTCTCGCCGCCACTGCATCCAGGGAATTACACAGTCGAAATCGATGTGCCGGGGTTTAGCAAGGTCGTCGAAAAAGTCAGGCTGGAAGTCGGTCAGCGTGTCGCGGCCAATTCCACGCTCAAAGTGGGCTCAAATGCTGAAACCATCGAGGTCCAGGCTTCCGGGCAACTGTTGGAGACCGAGAGTTCGAGTGTCGGCAACCTGCGCACGGAAGAGGCCGTCAAGGATCTCCCCCTGAACGGCCGCAACTTCAATGAGCTGTTTAGCCTGGGTGCGGGCGTAATACCGACGACAACCCAATCCGTTAGCATTCCGTATACGCAGCAGCGCGGCCCCTCGTACTTCGCCATCAACGGCTCTCGCCCTCAGGAGAATCGCACCCTTTTGGATGGCATTGGTGACCAGGAGAACCATAACAGCATGACGGCTCTCTTCCCGCCCATCGACGCCATTCAGGAGTTCTCGGAAGAGACCCAGGACGCAGACGCCCGCTACGGCCGCGGCAACGGCGGTACCATCAACGCGGTCATCAAGTCCGGCACCAGCCGGTATCACGGCGATGTCTTCGAGTTTCTGCGCAACACCGCTCTGGACGCCAGAAACGATTTCAATATTCCAAAAGCAGGACCGACAGGACAGAAGGCAGCTCTGCGGCAAAACGAGTTTGGCGCCACCTTCGGCGGACCGGTCTTTTGGAAGCAGGCCAACCCCAAGACCTTCTTCTTTGCCGACTATGCCGGAAAGCGCTTCGCCCAGGGCCAGACAAATGTGGAGAGCGTTCCAGTTGTCAATATCACATCGGCGGGCTATGACTTCTCCGCGTATTCAGCCGCTATCAAGAACCCATTAACTCATGCTGCGTACGCCAAGAATTTTGTCCCAATCAACGATCCGCTTATCGATCCTACCGGCGCGAACATCTTGAATTTCTATCAGAAATATGCGCAGCCGAATTATGGAAGTGCCGGTGCAACCGCCAACAATTTCTTCTACGGCCCGTTGTTGATCATCAATGAAGACGACTTCGATGCGAAGATCGACCGCAAGTTTACTGAGAAAGACAGCGCCTTCCTTCGATATAGTCAGGGCCATGACATCTTCTCCCAGCCCGGCATCCTGCCGACTCCTCTGGTCGGCGACGTCATCTGCGGGCCGGCGTCGGACCCTGCGCATCAGGCTGTGCTCAGCGAAACGCACGTATTTTCCCCCACCATCGTCAACACGGCGCGCTACGGCTGGACTCGCTTCTTTGTCTACGCCAAGAACTGGGACGCGGGCCTGGAACTCGCCTCCCCTTCCAACCTCAACATCCCCGGCGTAATCAATCCCAACAACTCCTTGTCCGACGGACTGCCGGTCATGACCTTCACGGGCTATACGGCGATCGGTGACGCGGGCAACAGTCCCACCAATATCGGAACCAACAATTACCAGTGGGACGACGATCTCAGCCTGGTGCGCGGCAAGCACTCGCTGGACCTCGGATTCGATCTGATCCGTCTCGAATACAATATGTTCCAAACCGGCGCAGAGCACGGCTCCGAGTCTTACGCCACGCGATACACCGGGCTGCCCTGGAGCGATCTGCTCTTCGGTGCTCCCACGAGCGGCACCTACTCCTTCCCCTCTGAAGTCGGCTTGCGGCAGAGCGATTTATCCTTCTATGCCCAGGACAACTACAAGGTCGACAACAGGCTGACGTTAAACCTGGGCGTGCACTATGAGAACTTCCTTGGTTGGCCATGGACTGAAGTTCACAACAAAGAATACGCCTTCCTTCCCTCGATCTCGACCACAGCTCTGGAGCAGGTGGGAACCAGCGGTGTTCCGAAGAGCGGCCTGAGCGGCAACAACGCGAACTTTGCGCCGCGCCTGGGCGCAGCCTACAAGATCACCAACAAGACGGTCATTCATGCCGGCTTTGGCTTCTACTTCGCGGCGCCTGACGTCGGCAATTCATCCTCCCTGTCCGCAAACGTTCCAGTGGACGATTATTGGGCGTTCAATAATCCGGCCGCTTATGTAGCCGGTGCTACCAGCAGCGCAGTGTTCAACTATGCGCAGAACGGATACGCCCACACCCCTGTCACGTCAGGCAGTGCGGTGCGGCCCAATACTCCCGCCTTTGCCGTGGACCCAAATGCCAAAACTCCATACACCATGCAGTGGCATGCGGCTATCGAACAGGAGATTCCCTTCTCGACCATCCTCAAATTTGCCTACGTCGGAACCAAAGGCACCCACCTCGACAGTTTTCGGGACATCAATACCAACCCCTTAGTAGCGGGAACAAACAGTGTTACTTATAATCGCCCCTACGGAATTCCTGGAGTCGGCGGCGCTGTCTTCGCTCAAATCAGTGAGCTTGAGACCAGGCAGATCTCCAGCTACAACGCGGTGCAAGTTACGGCCGAGCGTCGCGCGCATGGACTCAGCTTCCTCGCTTCCTACACCTACAGTCACGCCCTCGACGAAGGTTCGGCTGAGTCGCCCACAGTTACAAATCCCTATAATCTCCGTTATGACTACGGAAATGCCGACTACAACGTCCCGAATCGGTTTGTAGCCAGCTCGAATTACCAGTTGCCCTTCAAGGGCAGCGGTTTCCTGGGACCGCTTGAGCGTGGATGGCAGGTGAACGCCATTGCGCAGTTCTTCGACGGCTTGCCGTTCTCAGTAGCTTCGGGCACTGCATTGGGCGATGGGCTGACGCCCCGCGCACAGCTGGCGCCGGGTGTCGGCAACGGATCTCTGCCCAAAGGACAGCGTACGCTCAGCCAGTGGTTCAACACCCAGGCATTCTCGGTTCCCGCTGCGGGGACCTATGGAAACTCGGGCCGCAATATTCTCGAAGGTCCGGGCACCAAGGCTGTGGACTTTTCACTCTTCAAGGACACTCACCTGACCGAATCGAAGGTGCTTCAACTGCGCGCGGAGGCGTTCAACCTGGCGAACACGCCGCAATTTAACAATCCGGCCGCAACTGTGGGAACCTACAACGCGACAACTGGAAAGTGGAGCAATGGCTTTGGAACCATCTCCTCGGCGGCTTCTGAATCAACCTTTCAACGGACTGAGCGCCAGATTCAGTTTGCCGCCAAGATCACCTTCTAACCAGCGGCGCTCTCCGGCAGTTATCGATTCTTCTGCGCAGGAGAGCGCCCTCACTTTTTGAGGGATACGTATGGAAATTACGACACACAGCCTATGGACTCTCATTCATGGCATGGGATTTGGCGCTCTTTACCTGCTGGCGGGCTCAGGGGCTCTGTTTACCGTTTATCAACGTCTCCGGCCGGCGCCCCTTGGCTTGTCATCGCTAGAGAACAATCGTTTCCTCGGCGCATATTTATCGCTCATGGCTGCGCTTGCCTGGCTCGCCGTCTTGAGCGGGACCTACATCATCTATCCCTGGTACCGCTTTCCGGCCCCTGCGGGAACAACAAATCTCGCAGCTTATCCCCGCGCTTTTCTGCTGGCACATCCTGCCACGAGCGCCTGGCACTCGGTTGGAATGGAATGGAAGGAGCACGTGGCATGGCTGGTGCCGATTGCGATCACGGCGACGGCGTTCGTCGTGCTGCGCTATGGTCGCGAACTCTCCAGGCATCCTCAACTGCGGACCGTCCTTTTGGTGTTCGTGAGCAGTTCTCTTATTGCCGCGGGGATCGCAGCATTCTTTGGTGCGATGCTCGACAAGAACGCTCCCGTGG
>JBELAI010000121.1:0-16470 GCA_049508975.1 Occallatibacter sp.
ACGATGCGCTGCGATGTCTCGACGTTTCCTCCGGCGACCGCAGCAGGCGGCAGGGCGTCAACAATGCTACCCGGCGACGTATCCAGGTTGAGCGGCCGCAGTATACCCGCGGTAGCCGGCGCATCCTCGGCGAGCAAGCAGCGCAGAACATAAAAACAAGCCGACAGAGTAATTGCCCGAACCGCATTCACGCTTCCCGCAACCTGGCCGGAAGATCCAGCAAAGTCCACATGGATATCGCCGGTTACAGGGTCAAGGTTCAGGCGAACGGCAATCCGTCGCGGAGTATCCGTCACGCCGTCGTCATCCATCCAGTCCTCAGCGCTGAACTCCCCGGCCGGCATGGATCGCAACTGCGCCCGCACAAGACGCTCGGAATAATCAAGCAGCTCCTCAATCAATGCATGCAGCCTCTGCTCTCCAAACTTCGCGACGACTTCGAGTATCCGCCGTTCGCCCACGCGGCAAGCGCCAATCTGGGACTGAAGATCGCCGTCGCGCTCCCTGGGTGTGCGAACGTTCAACAGGATCAGGTCCAGCATCTCGCGGTCGAGCTTGCCACCGCGCACAATCCGGACGGGTGGAATGCGTATGCCTTCTTGAAATATCTCCTCGGCCGGTCCCATCGAACCTGCAAATCGCCCGCCAACATCGGCGTGGTGAGCACGATTGGAAACATAGAAAGCCGGCTTTACGCCGTCAGGCAGAAACACAGGAAGCACCATGGTTATGTCCGGCAGATGCGTACCACCTGCATACGGGTCGTTGAGAATGGCAATGTCTCCAGGGGCGAATTCGATTGCCGCCACCGCAGCCTGCACCGACATAGGCATGGAGCCAAGGTGCACCGGCATGTGGTCGCCCATGGCGATCACTCTTCCCTGTCCATCGAATATCGCGCAAGAATAGTCACGTCGTTCCTTGATGTTGGGAGAAAGCGCCGTCCTCCGCAACGCCGCGCCCATCTCTTCGGCGATCGAATGCACAGCGCTTTGAAAGATTGCCAGTTCAACAGGATCAACCGACGGTGGAATCATGCGCGCACCTCTCTGCCAATCGAAATGACGATGTTTCCCAAGCTATCCACTTCGGCCATGTCACCTGGCGGCACTGCCGTGGCGGCTGAATACTCAGTAATCATCGCCGGCCCTCGAATCGTATCGCCTGGAACAAGGCCATTGCGATGAAAAAGACGTGCATCCACAAAGCGCCCATCGAAGAATATATCCCGCGATGCATAACATGCGGCACTGCCGTCTCCCGGTACAGGCTCTCGCCGAGAGGGTGCATACTGTTCACCCTCAGCAATCATGCGCAGGCGCAGGTTTACAATTTCCACCGGCCGGGCTTCATCCGCGAATCCGTACCTCAGCTTGTGCAATTGGTGAAACGCCTCAATCGCATCGTGCGGAGACTTCTCGTTCCAGCACACATTCAGCTCAAAACCCTGACGCGCATAACGCAGATCCAGCGTCCGCTGCGCCACTCCATCAAGGCCTTCCGCGGCAAACTCCGACCGTCCGCGTTGTTCCAATTCCGTGAAGCAATCTCCAAGTATCTCTATCGCATTCCCCGGCAGCATCACGGTGCGCGAATAATCCCGCACGGTATCGGCAAGCAAAATCCCTACCGCGGATAGAGCTCCCGGCATCGCGGGAATCAACACATTGGGAACTCGCAACGCCTTGGCCAGCGAGCAGGCATGCAATGGTCCGCCGCCTCCAAATGCCACCAACGCAAACTCGCGCGGGTCGTGACCTCGCTCAATGGAGATGACGCGGATTGCCTTCTCCATCTCCGACTCAACAACGCGGAGGATGCCCGCCGCAAATTCTTGAACTGACTTCAGCGGCCCTTTCAGTTCTCCCATAAGCCGCTCCGTCCGCTCGAGGTCCAGTTGAACGCCTCCGCCGAGGAAGCTGCCCTGGTCCAGCCTGCCTAATAGAAAATTCGCATCCGTAACGGTTGGTCGCTCACCGCGCCCAAAGCAGATTGGCCCAGGCTCCGCGCCTGCCGATTCCGGCCCCACGCGCAACATCCCGCCGGCATCGAAGCGCGCAATCGATCCACCCCCCGCACCGGCAGTATGAATGTCGAGCATGGGCACGCCAATGGGCACTCCGGCCACCACGGATTCGCGTGTAAGATGTGCGCCGCCCGCTGCCGCATCCGCCAAGAAAACATCCGTAGATGTGCCGCCCATGTCGAACCCGATGATGCGCTCGTAACCCGCCAATTGCGCCACCCGGCAAGCGCCAACAACGCCTCCCGCCGGTCCTGACAAAACAGTCCGAACCGGCTCCCGCGCCGCGGCCCGTGCCGGGAGGATGCCACCCGAGGACTGCATTACATCGACGCGTCCGCCCGCGTACTCTGCGGCCACACACTCTTCCAATCGATGCAGGTACTGTTCGATCCGAGGCTGCAGATATGCATTGACCACAGTTGTCGATGCCCGCTCATACTCTCGGAACTCAGGCAGGATCCGGTGCGACGCGGACACCGGGATTCCGAGCGTCTGCAATGCCGACGCAACGCGCTTCTCCGTTTCAGGGTTTGCAAACGAGAAAAGCAGCGAGATTGCCACTGCCTCCGCTCCACTCGCGGCCACCGCGTCGACCAACGCTGCCAGGTCATCCGCAGGAGGGGACAAGAGAATCTCCCCTTCCGCGCTAACCCGTTCCGGCACTCCGAAGCGACGCTCTCTGGGCACCAGGCACACCGGCACTGGAGCGAACCAGTCGTAAAGCCGGCTTCGCGCCTGGCGGCCAATGGCAATTGTGTCCTCGAAGCCTGCCGTCGTCACAAACGCAACGCGGGCCCCGGTCCGCTCCAGCATCGTGTTGGTTCCGACGGTGGTCCCTAGGCGCACATCGATCGCTCTTCCAGCCCCAATCCGCTGCAAGCCGTCGAGCACCGCCTGCGAAGGATCGCTGGGCGTGGAAAACAGCTTCAGCACTTGGAGTTCACCGTTCGCCAGGAAAACACAGTCCGTAAATGTTCCGCCGGTATCGATCGCTACGCGCAATTGTGCCTTCTCTCTTGTACCTGGAACTCCGAGTTACCAGGACGCCCAAAGAGTTCCTTGCACAACTCGACCAAGAGGATTCCTACGCGAAGATCTCCGCGTCCCGCAGCAAGGAGCCAGCCTGATCCTTGTCGGAAACAATAGCATCGCTCGGATCAATCGGCCACTGAATCGCAAGTTCCGGATCGTTCCAAACGATCGTTCGTTCACCGGCAGGGGAATAATAGTCTGTCACTTTGTATGCGAAACCAACCTCGTCGCTCAGTGCCAGAAATGCATGTCCAAATCCTTCCGGTATCCATAGCATTTGGCCGGATTCCGCAGTCAGCTCAACGGCAGCATGCTTCCCAAACGCCGGAGAACTGCGGCGCAGATCCACAGCAATGTCGAGCACCGCGCCGTGAGTTATCCGTACCAGCTTCCCTTGTGGCTGAGTTATCTGATAATGGATTCCGCGTAAAACGTTCTTCTTTGAAAACGAGAAGTTATCCTGCAGCCACACGCTGGGCAGGCCAGCTTCTTCCATCTTCCGCAAATTGAATGTCTCGCAGAAGGCTCCGCGGGAATCGCGAAAAAATTGCGCCGTCAGCACCAGCACTCCGGGCAAGGATGTTTGTGTAATCTTCATAAGCTCCCGACCTTGGCGGAATGGTCCGGATCACGCAACAAAGCGAGCAGGTATTGCCCATATCCGCTCTTGATCACCGGCTGAGCAAGTGCTTCCAGTTGTTCCGCCGTAATGAAACCCTGGCGATACGCAATCTCTTCCGGGCAGGCAATGCTCAATCCCTGGCGGCGTTCGATTGTATGCACAAACAAACCGGCTTCAAGAAGCGACTCATGCGTCCCGGTATCCAGCCATGCCATACCGCGGCTCATGATCTCTACGTTTAGCTTCCCTACTTCCAGATACAGTTTGTTGAGATCGGTGATCTCCAACTCTCCGCGAATGGAAGGCTTCAGCGATGAGGCCAGCCTGACCACGTCGCGGTCATAGAAATAGAGCCCCGTCACCGCATAGCGCGATTTTGGAACCTTCGGTTTCTCTTCCAGGCTGATAGCGTGCCCCCCCTTGTCGAACTCCACCACTCCGTACCGTTGTGGATCTTCTACCGGATAAGCGAACACAGTCGCGCCCTGTTCGAGTTTCGCAGCCGATTGAAGCTGTGAAGAGAATCCCTGTCCATAAAAAATGTTATCGCCCAGTACCAGTGCGCTGGGGTCATCGGCAATGAAATCCTTGCCGATGATGAATGCCTGTGCCAATCCGTCCGGACTGGGCTGCACAGCATAGTCGATGCTGATTCCCCATCGCTCGCCATCGCCGAGCAACTCTCGAAACCGCCCTGTATCCTGCGGTGTAGAAATAATCAGAATGTCGCGCAAACCAGCCAGCATCAGCGTGCTGAGCGGGTAGTAAATCATCGGCTTGTTATATACCGGCAACAACTGCTTCGATACCACGTGAGTTACCGGATAGAGGCGCGTACCCGAGCCGCCCGCAAGAATAATTCCCTTCATAGCGCGACTCGCTCCGCGTAGTTCTTGTTGATCCAATCGAGGTAAGCGCCCGTCCGAACATTTTCAATCCACGACAAATGGTCCAGATACCAGCGAACAGTCTTGCGCAGCCCGGTCTCAAACTCTGCTTCAGGCTTCCAACCCAATTCGTCGGATATCTTTGTGGCGTTGATTGCATACCGGCGGTCGTGTCCGGGCCGGTCTTTCACATAAGTAATCAAATCCCTGCGCGAACCACCCGCTGCACGAGGGCGCATTTCATCGACAAGGTCGCAGATCGTTGTAACTACATCGATATTCGCGCGCTCGCTGTTACCGCCGATGTTATACGTCTCTCCCACCCGCCCCTTCGCTAGTACAGCTCGTATCGCCGAGCAGTGGTCATCCACAAACAGCCAGTCTCGCACGTTCCTCCCATCGCCATAAACGGGCAGCGGCTTGTTTTCGAGTGCGTTAAGAATCATCAGCGGAATCAGCTTTTCCGGAAACTGAAACGGCCCATAGTTGTTCGAGCAATTGGTGGTGAGAACCGGAAGACCCCAGGTATGGTAATACGCCCGCACCAAGTGGTCCGAAGCCGCCTTCGATGCCGCATAGGGGCTGTTGGGCGCATACGCCGTTGTCTCCGAGAAAGCCGGATCATCGGGCCCCAGAGTCCCGTAAACCTCGTCCGTAGATACGTGCAATAACCGAAACGCCTGCCGATCTCCATCGGACAGGTCCGACCAGTAAGCCTTTGCTTGCTCCAGAAGCACAAACGTTCCCTGAACATTCGTCTGGATGAATGCCTGCGGGGATGCGATGGATCGATCCACATGACTCTCCGCGGCAAAATGCACAATGGCCTTAGGCTGATGCTCGCGAACTAACGAGCCGACAAACTCCGCATCGCAGATATCGCCGCGCACGAGCAAATGCCGCGCATCCCCCGCAAGCGTGGAAAGGTTCTCTGGATTGCCTGCATAACTCAGCAAGTCCAGATTCACAACTGCCCTTCCCGTGGCTTCCACCCAATTCAAAACAAAATTCGAGCCAATAAATCCTGCCCCGCCAGTGACGAGTATTGAATCCTGCATGCGCTCTCCGAGTCACCAGTATAGGACATGAGGTCACAGAGTTCGTAGACGATTCCAAGCCGTTATCCCGTTCGAAAAACAAGTAGTTGTTCGCTGGATTCTCCTGGTTCGTCTTACGGAATTTGGCCCTGGCCACAATGAAATCAATCTCCTCCCATCTCTTCCGTCCCATTTCAGAGCCTCCGCCGCCGAAGGAAGTTCACCAGAGAAGACGAAATTTCGATATAGTAAAGAGTTAGCTACGTCCCTTTCGAGGCCAGACCTGCCCGGCAGGCCAATTCATTCATGATCTTGGACGATTTCCGCACCGGAAGTCGTGACGTGTTTGTGTACCTCCGCTATCCAATGGAGTCTGCAACGAAAAAGTTCATTGAGAAGGTTGCCATGCATACACCGGATTATCCTCTCCGCACACCGAACCCGCAGGGGCTCTATCATCCACGGAATGAACATGATGCCTGCGGCATGGGACTCGTCGCGAGCATTCGCGGCGACAAGAGCCACGACATCATCCGCAAGGGCCTCGAGGTCCTCATCAACCTCACTCATCGCGGCGCGGCTGGTTGCGATCCGGAAACGGGCGATGGCGCAGGTATCCTGATTCAGATTCCACACGTGTTCTTTGCCCGTGAGTGTGGCGAGCTAGGAATACGCCTGCCGGAGTCTGGTTGTTACGGTGTGGCCATGTGTTTTTTGCCGGTGGAAAAGCACAACCGCCTGCAATGCGAGGGCGTTTTCGAGCGCATCGCGCAGGAAGAAGGTCTCAGCGTACTCGGCTGGCGTGACACACCCGTGAATGGCGATGCCATCGGCCGCGAAGCCCGCGCCTCGCAACCATATATCGAGCAGCTATTTGTCGGCCGGCCAAAAGGTCTGGACGAAGAAGCCTTTGAGCGCCTGCTCTACCGTGTTCGCCGCCGCACCGAAAACGAGATCGCCGCATCGGAGATCGAAGAAAAGGAAACCTTCTACATCCCCTCCTTCTCCTGCCGAACCATTATCTACAAGGGCCTGATGCTGGCGCCGCAGATTGAGAAATTCTATTTCGAACTCGCCAACCCGCTCGTCACCAGCGCGCTCTGCCTGGTGCACCAGCGCTTCTCCACCAACACGTTTCCGAGTTGGAAGCTTGCGCATCCGTACCGCTATGTGGCCCACAACGGAGAAATCAATACCATTCGCGGCAATGTCAGTTGGATGAACGCTCGGCAGTCAGTCCTGGCAAGCGACCTTCACGACGGGCAAATCGACAAGCTCTACCCCGTCATCACACCCGATGGCAGCGACTCTGGCTCGCTCGACAATGCCGTTGAATTCCTTTATCAGTCCGGCCGCTCGTTGCCTCACGTAATGGCCATGCTCATTCCCGAAGCCTGGTCCGGCAACCCCGACATGGACGAGGAAAAGCGCGCCTTCTACGAGTATCACGCCTCGCTGATGGAGCCATGGGACGGCCCAGCCGCCATCGCCTTCACCGACGGCAAAGTTATCGGCGCTACACTCGACCGCAATGGCCTCAGGCCCGGTCGCTACATCGTGACGAAGGACGATTTAGTCGTTCTAGCATCAGAAGCCGGCGTGCTCGACGTGCCAGCCGAAGACATCCGCAAGAAGGGCCGCCTGCAGCCCGGCCGCATGTTTCTCGTCGATACCGTGCAGAAGCGCATCATCTCCGATAAGGAGATCAAGAAGCAGCTTGCCAGCCGTCAGCCCTACGCCACATGGCTCAAGGAGCAGCAGGTCCTGATCGATCAACTGCCCGAGCCGTCGCGCGTCATCGCCTCCAATCCCGAGACGCTGCTGCGCCGCCAACGTGCCTATGGTTACAGCGAAGAAGATCTGAGAATCCTGCTCGGCCCCATGGGCGCAAAAGGCGAAGAGCCTATCGGCTCCATGGGCACCGATGTGCCGCTGGCGTGTCTGTCTGACCGTCCTCAGCCGCTGTTCAATTACTTCAAGCAACTCTTCGCCCAGGTTACCAATCCGCCCATCGATCCCATCCGCGAAGAGCTGGTCATGTCGCTCATCAGCTACATCGGCACCGAGCGCAACATCCTCGACGAGGCGCCTGAGAACTGCCACACCCTCAAGCTGCCGCATCCGATCCTGACCAACCGGGACCTCGAAAAACTGCGTCGCATCTCTTCCGGCGATTTGCTCGCAACCACGCTGCCCGCGCTGTTCCGTGCGGCAGATGGCGAAGCCGGCCTCAAGCACTCTCTGGAAGATCTCAGCGCCCGCGCCGCGCACGCCGTGCACTCCGGCTACACGCTGCTCATTCTCTCCGACCGCGGCGTCGATGCCACCTATGCGCCCATCCCCAGCCTTCTCGCCATGGCGGCCGTGCACAATCGCCTGGTCCGCGAGAAGACTCGCACCCAGGTGGCGCTCATCATCGAGAGCGGCGAGCCGCGCGAAGTCATGCACTTCGCGTTGCTGATCGGATACGGCGCCAGCGCCATCAATCCGTATCTTGCGATCGAAACACTACACGACCTGAAGCGTCGTGGCTTGCTGCCCGAAAAAATAACTGGCGAATACGCCGAGAAGAACTTCATCAAGGCCATCAACAAGGGTCTGCTGAAGACCTTCTCGAAGATGGGCATCAGCACCTTGCAGAGTTATCGCGGCGCGCAAGTCTTTGAAGCCGTCGGCCTCAACAAGTCGCTCGTTGATTCTTACTTCTCTAACACCGCCTCCCGCATTGAAGGCGTCGGCCTTGACGTGCTCGCACGTGAAGCCCAGCTCAAGCACGCTTACGCCTTCCAGCCACTCACCGATTCAGAAACCGACCTGATGGTCGGTGGCCACTATCAATATCGCGAAGGCGGCGAATATCATCTGCTCAATCCGCAGACCATCAGCAAGCTGCAACACAGCGTGCGCCAGAATAATCCGGCCACCTTCCAGGAATACACTGATTTGCTTGACGATCAAAACCGCACTCTCTGCACTCTGCGCGGCCTGCTCAAGCTGAAATATTCCGACGAGCCAATCCCGATCGAAGAAGTTGAGCCTGCCAAGGAGATTGTCAAGCGCTTTACGACCGGTGCAATGAGCTTCGGCTCTATCTCAGCGGAAGCCCACGAGACCCTCGCCATCGCCATGAATCGCATTGGCGGCATGTCCAACACCGGCGAAGGCGGCGAAGACGAAGAGCGCTTCAAGCGCGACGAAAACGGCGATCTGCGCCGCAGCGCCGTCAAGCAAGTAGCCAGCGGACGATTCGGCGTCACCACCAACTATCTGGTCAACGCCGATGAACTCCAGATCAAAATGGCGCAGGGCGCCAAGCCCGGTGAAGGCGGCCAACTGCCCGGCCACAAGGTCGATGAAATTATCGCCAAGACCCGCCATTCCATTCCCGGCGTCGGACTCATCTCGCCTCCGCCGCACCACGACATCTATTCCATCGAAGATCTCGCCCAGTTAATCTACGATCTGAAGAACGTCAACCCGCAGGCGCGCATCGCCGTCAAGCTGGTGTCTGAAGTCGGCGTCGGCACCGTTGCCGCAGGCGTCTCCAAAGCCCACGCCGATGTCGTGCTCATCTCCGGAGACACGGGCGGTACCGGCGCTTCGCCGCTCAGTTCCATCAAGCACGCCGGCCTTCCCTGGGAGCTCGGCCTTGCGGAAACTCAGCAAGTCCTCTTGCTCAACGACCTTCGCTCCCGAATTAAGGTGCAGACCGACGGCAAGCTCCAGACCGGCCGCGACGTGGTCATCGCTGCCCTGCTCGGCGCTGAAGAATTCGGCTTTGCCACCACGCCGCTCATTGCTATGGGCTGCATCATGATGCGCAAGTGCCATCTGAATACATGCTCGGTCGGCATCGCGACCCAGGATCCGGTGTTACGTGCCCGCTTCACCGGCCAGCCCGAGCACGTCATCAACTTCTTCTTCTTCCTCGCCGAACAGGTGCGCCAGCACATGGCCAAGCTCGGCTTCCGCACCGTCGACGAAATGGTAGGTCGCGTAGACAGAATCGATGCCGCAGTCGCCGACCTGCATTGGAAGGCCAAGGGCATCGATCTCTCTTCCATCCTCTATACCCCGACACTGCCATCCCGCGTAGCCCGTCGCAAGATGCAGGCGCAGGATCACGGCCTCGACCAGGCTCTCGATCACGCCTTGATCGCCAAAGCTGCCCCAGCGCTCGCATCCAAGACACCCGTCACCGGAAGCTTCGCCATCCGGAATGTGCATCGCACCGTGGGCGCAATGCTAGGCGGCGATATCGCCCGTCGCTACGGCTCAGCGGGACTTCCGGACGGCACCATCCACTTCAAGTTCTCGGGCTCTGCCGGACAGAGTTTCGGCGCATTCGTTCCCAACGGCGTTACGCTCGAACTCGAAGGCGATGCCAACGACTATGTCGGCAAAGGCCTCTCCGGTGGCCGCGTCATCGCCTATCCGCCCAAAACCTCAAGCTTCCTTCCCGAAGAGAGCATCCTCGTCGGCAACGTTGTCCTTTACGGCGCCACTTCCGGGGAAGCATTCCTGAACGGCATCGCCGGCGAGCGATTTGCCGTGCGCAACTCCGGTGCTACGGCAGTCGTTGAAGGCGTCGGCGATCATGGTTGCGAATACATGACCAACGGCACCGTCATCGTTCTCGGCACAACAGGGCGAAATTTTGCTGCCGGCATGAGCGGCGGCATCGCCTACGTCTACGACGATCAGGGCGACTTCGAAGCGAGGCGTTGCAACAAGGCCAGTGTCGATCTTGAGCCGCTCGTCTTAGCCGCGGATGTAGATCGCGTCCGTGGCCTGCTCGAACGTCATCGCGACCTTACCGGCAGCCCGCGTGCAGCTTGGATTCTCGAGCACTGGGCCGATGCCCAGCCGCGATTCATCAAGATATTCCCACACGAATACAAGCGCGTTCTCGGATTCACTCGCACCGAAACGGTCTCTGGCGCGTCACAAATCTCTCCCATTATTTCGTCGCCCAGCGTGGCGGCCGCAGAGGTGCAGCATGGGTAAGGATACCGGCTTTCTTGAAATTCCACGCGAACAACCCCAACGCCGCAAGGTCGAAGACCGCGTCCGTGACTGGTTTGAAATTTATCAACCGTTCCCCGAAGAAAAGCAGCGCGACCAGGGCGCCCGCTGCATGGATTGCGGAGTTCCCTTCTGCCATACCGGCTGTCCCGTCAACAACCTCATCCCCGATTGGAACGACCTTGTCTATCACGGCCGCTGGGAAGCAGCAATCCGCCGTCTCCACGCAACTAACAACTTCCCTGAGTTCACCGGCCGCATCTGCCCCGCTCCGTGCGAAGCCTCCTGCGTCCTCGGCATCGATCAGCCGCCCGTCTCCATCAAGCTCATCGAACGCTCCATCGTCGAGCGTGGCTGGGAGGAAGGCTGGATTCATCCCGAGCCGCCCGAGCACAACACCGGCAAGCGTGTAGCCGTAGTCGGCAGCGGTCCCGCCGGCCTGGCCGCTGCGCAGCAATTGCGCCGCGCCGGCCATTCTGTCACCGTGTACGAGAAGAACGATCGCATCGGCGGACTTTTGCGCTACGGCATTCCCAACTTCAAGCTGGAAAAGTGGGTCCTCGATCGCCGCATCGAGCAGATGCGCGCCGAAGGCGTAACCTTCATCACCAACGCGCACGTGGGCGTCAACGTTCCTGCCGAAACCCTCACCGACCACTACGACGCCATCCTGCTAGCCGGCGGCGCGGAGCAGCCGCGCAACCTCAACATCCCCGGCCGCGAACTCAAAGGCATCCACTTCGCCATGGAGTTCCTGCCCCAGCAGAATCGCCGCTGTGAAGGCGACGCAGAAGATCAGTTCCTCTCAGATCCATCGCAGGCCATCACCGCCGCCGGCAAGCGCGTCGTCATCATCGGCGGCGGCGACACCGGCGCGGACTGCCTCGGCACCAGCCACCGCCAGGGCCCCATCGGCATTCATCAGTTCGAGATCATGCCCAAGCCCCCGGAGTCGCGCGCCGCTTCCACTCCCTGGCCCCTCTGGCCTTTGCAACTGCGCACCGAAGGCGCGCACGAAGAAGGCGGCATTCGCGACTGGAGCATCAACAGCATCAAGTTCACCGGCGATGAAAACGGCAACGTCAAGAGGCTGCATCTCGTCCGCGTCGGTCCTCCGCCGAAGTTCGAACCCATCCCCGGTTCCGAACATGTCCTGGAAGTCGATCTGGTCCTCTTGGCAATGGGCTTCCTCGGCCCCGTGCGCGGCGGAATGATTGAGCAACTCGGTCTCGCCCTCGACAACCGTGGCAACGTAGCCGCGAACGCCGACTACATGACCTCAGTCGACGGAATCTTCGCTGCCGGAGACATGCGCCGCGGGCAGTCCCTCGTGGTCTGGGCCATCTCCGAAGGCCGCAAAGCCGCTGCCGCCGTCGACAAATACCTCACCGCGCAGGAAGATGCCAATTCCCTTCGCCAACGCGCGCTGGTATAAGCTTTCGATTCCACAGCGGTACCGCCAAAGGTTCGTTCATCGTGCCGTCTCGCCTGGTGCGACCGGATCGAGGGGACGAACACAGTCCATCTCGACCCAGTCGCAGAGCATGTGGCCGGCGAGAATATGCACTTCCTGAATGCGAGCCGTATCCGCGGACTCGATGGACAAAACATAATCTGCAAGCTGAGCCATCTTGCCGCCCCCCATGCCGGTCAGGGCTACACTAGTTAGGCCTTTCGCGCGGGCTGCTTCCAGCGCTGCAATTACGTTTCGGCTATTGCCGGATGTGGAAAGAGCCATCAGCAAATCGCCGGGGCTGCCGATCGCCTCAACCTGGCGCGAAAACACCGAATCGAATCCGAAGTCGTTCGCCACGCAGGTCAGTATCGAAGTGTCGGTGGTCAGGGAGATCGATGCCAGGCCGCGACGCTCACGGCGAAAACGGCCTACAAGCTCGGCGGCAAGGTGTTGTGAGTCCGCTGCGCTGCCACCGTTGCCGCACCAGAGTATCTTGCCCCCGCCTCGCAATGCCGCCGTCAAAGCCAGCCCGATTTCCTCTAAAACGGGTAGCTGGCCTTCCAACTGCGCTGCAACTTCCAGATGGTCCCGAATAGCTTTTCCGAAAACGCTTTGGACATCGAAACTCTTATGCATGTCTCCATCACTTTCCCAGTCTCAAGCTGGACCTCGCAGCGAAGCGCAGGCCCCTTTAGATACGTCGCCTTCTTTACTTCACTTGATTCATATTACCCAACAATTCCAGTAAACCGGATGCCAGGTCCAGGCATTTTCCACCTCGAAAATCGGAACCCCGAAACGCAGCTTTCCGGAGACTCCGAACCAAACGTACAGTCATTCGCTCCACCTTCGCGGCAGAACTTCGCTCAGAAGGATTTCAGGCACTAGTCCTCCGAACCCCACAAGTGGAAGAAATCACATTGCAGAACTGCAATCAGAAGTGAGGGTGGGGATGTGCTGTGTCGTCTACTCCCTCCCCACGTCCATCCAACCTCCAATTTCATGCAGTCCGAATTCAGAGGGGCAACAGAACCACATGAGTTTCAATCCTCACTTTGTATCGTGGTGCACTCGTACATCATGGCCAGCCGGGGAACCATCAAATCCCTAGAAGTGGAGCGCGTTCAAACCGGTATCCGCATAGAACAGCGCATTCTGAAAGTCTTGAAAGCTACGGCGGAATTGAAGGGCATGTCCTTGGGCGGCCTTCTTGAGGGCATCGTTCTTTACGCATTCGAAGCGAAATCTGCTTTCTCGGCGAGACCCTCAAACAAATTGGGGAATTCCGCTCAATCTGCGGACTCTCGCTCAGGGCGACTGACAGCCATCATCTGAAAGAAGCCAAGAAGCGACCGGAACACAACGCTTGAACTCGAGCCAGGAGATATGACGGGTCTGAATTCTCCGATCGGACTCCAGAGTCCTTTTTTTTGTCGGTGTCCGCCTACCCGATATCAATCTTACCCGCTCCCATTTTTCATTCAATCTGTTTGCGAATTGAACTTGCCATGACTTGGGTCTTTTTCCCAACCATTAATCCAGAATTCGCCACAAAGACTTTGACACGAGGCGCCTAGCTGACCCCCAGGAGGCGGCAGAGATCGAAAGGGTTGTTTGCAGGCTTTACAGAACTTGCCTCCAACTGAGAGGCACACAGTTGGGGCCAGCATAGGGAGTGCCGGCCAGAAACTCAAACGTCGCATTGTGAACTCTCAATTGATTCCCGCATGTCGTCTAGAACACAACCCGCAACTCCCGGAGCAAGCAGAACGCCATTGAAGGCATCCCACTCCGGATAGTCATAGCGACCGCTCTCCGCTACATTGATTTAAACAACAATTAATCATTCGTTACGCAACGCAGTGACCGGTTCGATGCGTCCAGCGCGCCTTGCCGGAAAGTAGTTCGCTAAGACTCCCACAACGATCAGCGTCATGGCAGCCGTAGCAAATACCGTTGCATCGACGGAATGGACGTCGAATAACAGTGAGGCCATGAGGCGCCCCGACAGCGCCGCGGCAATCGCTCCCGTAGCCAATCCAATCAAAACAGGAACCATTCCGTCCCGCAAGATCATATGGACCAATTGGCGGCGGCTGGCTCCGAGAGCCGATCGTATGCCGATCTCCTTTTCACGGCGCACCACGGCATAGGAGGCAATCCCGTAGACACCCACACAAGTGAGGAGCAACGCTACCAGTGCGAAAGCTCCAAGCAGCCACGCCGCAAAACGGCGATCGCCTACTCCATTGCTAATCAAATCGGTCATCGCAGTCATGTCGGAGACGGGCAGATTGGGGTCGACCGTTTGTATTTCACGCGTCACATCGCGCGTCAACGCCGCCTTGTCTCCTGTGGCTCGAACAAGTACGCCAAATTCCCTTCTTGAATGCTGGTACATGCTCTCGTAGATGTGAGGCACCTCGATTTCATCGAGGCTGGAGAGCTTCGCATTGCCAACAACGCCCACTACCGTCATCCAGGGTGCAGGCACACGCTGAAGTCGGCCTACACTAATGTCTCGGGAAGAGCGGACTCTACGCCCAACCGGATCGGCGCCACCCCAAAGAAGGCGCGCTGCGGCTTCATCGACCAGCGCGACTGGTTGGGACATCGAGTCATCGCTCTGCTGAAACATGCGTCCGCGCAGCAGAGGCGTGCCCATTGTCGAAAAGAACTCCGGAGTCACGAATACGTCCACTGCAGTGGGAGCGTCTCCCTTGTCGGACACGCCTTCGACGCGAAATCCGCCGGGGACCACAGGACCCTTGAGCGGGACAACGCTCGACATGGCAGCATTCTCAATACCGGCTACGCCATGCAAGCGGCGAATTGCTTCGCGAACCAACTGCGTGCGTCGATCGATATTGGCGTAATCATCCGCTTTTGGATCATTCGGGACGGGAAGCCAGAGACTCCCGGCAAGAAGATGTTGCGAATTGAAGCCGGGATTGACTTCGATCAGGTTCCAGAATGTCTTCAACAATAATCCGGCTGCGACCAGCAGCACCAGCGAAAGGCCCACTTCAGCGCCAATCAAAGACTTGCCGAGTCCGGCGGAGCGTCGCGATGCAGAACCGCCCCGTTCCCGCAGTTCCGCCGTGCCCGGATGAGTTCGCGAAGCCTGCCATGCTGGAATGAGCCCAAAGACCAATGTAGTCAGCAGCGCAATGACGACAGAAAATGCCAGCACGCGGGCGTCTACACCAATCGGGTTGAGGCGCGGGAGCTGCGACGGCAACACTCCAATCAAGACTCGCACGCCGATGGCAGCGGCACCCACCCCGGCGGCTGCCGAAATCAGGCTCAGCAAAACCGATTCGGTCAGCATTTGCCGGATGATTCTCCCTCGTGTCGCGCCTAGAGCAAGCCGGAGAGCCATCTCACGCTGCCGTGCAGTGGCGTTGACCAGAAGAAGATTCGCTACATTGACACATGCGATCAGAAGAATCAACCCGACTGCAAGCAGAAGAGATGTCAGCAGAGTTCTCGCGCCGCCCGCAACTACTTCCGTCAACGGCGTGATCGAGAGAGTCCAACGGGCGGTTGCCGGATAGTCGCTGCCATAGTCGCGGCGCAGGGATTCGCTGAGGACATCCAACTGCGCCTGCGCCTGCTGCAGAGTGATTCCTGGCTTTAGCCTTGCGATCATTCCGGGGAGAAAGCGCACGCTGCGTTGCGGCGCCGGGAAGGGATCCGCAAGAAAGCCCGCGGTGATCCACATATCCGGCGGGTGCAGGCCCGGGATCGAAGGATGGTGAAACTGCGGAGGAAGAACGCCCACGATGGTGTAGAGATCTTTATCCAGCCGCATTCTTCGGCCAACGACCGAACTCTCGCCGCCAAATTCCTTGTGCCACAGGTCGTCGCTGATCACCACGACGTCGGCGAACCCATTGGCCGTATCGCGAGAATCGATCAATCGGCCCAGTTGCGGCTGCGCGCCCAGGATGCTGAAGTAATTAGGACTCACGGCAAGAAACTCAAGCCGTTCCGGGTGATCTCCGCCGGTCAGATTCGCAGGGCCCGGCCACAAAACGGATACCGCGGAGAAAATGCCGGCGCGCTCGCGAAGATCCTCCAACTCAGGAACAGAGAAGCCGACGTTATGCGCTCCAAGCCCTCGCAAGTCCGCATTCAACTCAACCAGTTCTCCTGGATCGTGAAAAGGTAACGGTTTAAGGAGGGTGGCGTTAACAACGCTGAAGATCGCTGTGTTAGCACCGATCCCAAGAGTGAGGGTTGCCAGCACAGTGATAGAAATGCGCGGCGACTTCCGCATTGTCCTAAGCGAAAACTGCACGTCCTTCCATAAGCTCATTTGTCCCTCTCTTTGTACGCCCGATGGGTGGAAATCTGGCTTTCGCTCTGCCAGCCTCCCACCC
>JBELAI010000122.1:0-16402 GCA_049508975.1 Occallatibacter sp.
AAGGATTATCAGCTCACCTGGACTCCCACTGAAGCTGTGATGGGTCCCTCCGGCGACATGGGCTATACGTGGGGGCATTTTGAGGGGCACAGCAAGGATGCAAACGGCAATCCGGTCACTACTACCGGCCGCTACATGACCATCTGGCGCAAGCAACCGGACGGAAATTGGAAGGTGGTTCTGGACGCCGGGAGCAACGAGCCGGCAGAGGCTGGGGACTGCTGCAAGGTGCCTGGGGGCGCTTGAAATAGGACGGACGACTCATGCAAAAACAGTCGGGCCTTTGGGGAGCGTCTTGAATGTTTTCGGCATGCCCGCCGCTGGAGTGGAAGAGCTACGAGCGTCCATTCTAACTTAAAGGGTAGGGCCGGCTGTTGCTTAAATGGTAACTGACGAGTCGGCGACTGTCGGCGACTGACGAGTCGGCGACAAACCAGGCGCGATACGATAAGGGGAGTGCAAAGGAGAATGCTTGAGCCTGAACGAACAGCTCGAAAAGGTCAGATCAAAGGAAGACTTGGCCGAGTTCATAACTGCACTCTGCAGCGACTTGAGGACCAACGCCCGGGGGTGGGAGAACGCCACGCTTGAGCGGTTTCTCGATGCGGCCCAGGCGTGGATTCGTGATATGGATGGGTACTACCGAAATTCGGGGCAAGAGCCTCCAGACGTGCCTTCGTGGCGCACATTTGCTGAGATTCTTTCAGCAGCCCGATCCTATGAGTGAGCGGTCACAGGAAGAATCGCTGCACCATGGCAGTCTTTCATGACCGTGAGCCATCGAATAGCGTGTGCCGTATTCTTGAGAAGCCGAAGAGGGGGATGTCTAATGAACGATCGAAGGGATTTGGAACATCTGCGAAGGGACCTTGAGGAAAAACAATCGGCGACGACATTCCCTGAAACTCTTCGTGCCGGTCGGAGCGTCGATGAGTTCCTCTGGAAAGGCGACTCAAAGGCGACGCCGATTCAGAGAGTGGGTCTATTCATATTCGCTTTGATGTTTCTGCTTCCCTTCATAGGCTTCGTCGTTTTCACGATCATTGATCCCTATTGGATTAACAAGCTAATGGGGCTAGTGCTCGGAACCTTGTCTGGTATTGCCGGTTTCCGACTTCTCCGCAACGCCTTTCTCCACAAAAAACATCACAGGGTAGATCGCTAGTTCTTGATGAATTGCACAAACTGGCCGCATCGTGGGCGAATCACCGGCAAACCGGACAGGGCAATCGCATGAAGTGTATCCCGGTGACGAATTCGCAGGTTTGGGCCGTCCCGACGGGACTAGATGGCTCTTTTGGCTGCTTTCCCCACGCTGAAGCGAGGGGCTAACCACCAATGCGCCTACGGCGCGACAAGAATTGGAACCAGTCTGGGCAACAACTTGGATTCATGCGATTGCCCGGCTACTCGGAAATTACTCTATGGTAAACAACTCCCAGGTCGCCCCACCGTTCTCCAACGCCGGCATGGTTTCCCGAAAGGGCCAAAATCGGGGTCGTGTGTACCGTGACAACGACGTCAGCCATCGAATTGGCGCCTGATCTCGGAGTCTAGGATGCCCTGGCTTTCGACAACGCGTAGGTGTACACTGATGCGTACACATGGAGGCTCTATGCCCGCGATCAAAGTCGGCGTTCGTGAGTTTCGGGAACAGATCGCCCGCTTTCTCGAATCCGATACCCCTGTTGCCGTCACCCGGCGAGGCGAGACCTTGGGCGTGTATGTGCCGACGCCCCGGAAATCCGCTAAGCCCGCAGATAGAGCCGAACTGCGGGCTGCCGCCCAGCGTCTGGCTGAGGTTCTTTCCGATGTGGATGAGGAAGAGTTGGTGTCCGAATTCAAACAGCTGCGCCGGGCCGGGAAAGGACCCGCCCGCTAGATGCTCGTCCTTGATGCCAACATACCTCAAATTGCCGATCGAGCCCATCAACCGGGATGCCTACGAACATCTCGAAGCAGAGGCAAGAGAGCGTTTGCGCGGGCGCGACGAAGACGATTGGCCGATTCTCGCAACCGCCCTCAGCCTTTCATGCGCAATCTGGACAGAGGACGCCGATTTCTTCGGCACCGGAGTGGCGCAATGGACGTCGGATCGCGTCGAGATTTTTCTAAGGATCAAGCCAACATCGTAGAACAGGATGAACGATAGACATGAACCTCATCCGCATCGCAGTTGAGAAGGGGTAGTTGGGTTGATGAATTATTCTCGTGGTAACTCGCGCAGGTAACTGAATTCCGCACTACAAAACCGATTCTCAAGTAACACGAAAACGGGCGTTTAGCCGGAAAATTCAATTACTTATGTCGTAAGTCCAGAGAGAGTAAACTCCCATCTAAGTGGCAGAGCCAACAACACCCAAAAGGCTGATACTTGCGGTGGGTGGACGTGTATCTTATGGGCACAATGCAGGGTCAGCATCTGGGAGAGCACTTGGCGGTGGCCTTGCGACAGGAAGTTGAGATGTTTGACCGCAGCCCCGACCCCTCTCTCGATGAACTGACGGAGCTTTCCGCCGTGCTCAGCAATGCCGACTACGCCTACATCGGCTGGATGGACTTCAACCGCCTGTGGTTTAAATCTCAGTTTGGCTTCAAAGCGCCGGAGCAGCCCCGCACCACGACCGCTTGCCAGTGGCTGCTTGAGACGGGCCGGCCGCTGCTGATCCGCGATGCCGCGCAGGATTCCCGCTTCCCTCCCACAGGGATCCCGTTAATGGGCGCCAAGCCATGCCGCTCCTATGCCGGCGTGCCCCTCATCTCCGGGTCTCTGCAAATCATCGGCACGCTGGCGATTTTGGCGCGCGAACCGGCCCGGTTTGGCCAGGAACACATCACGCTTCTCGAAGTCCTGGCCCGCCAGGTCGTCACCCGCCTGGAGCTCTACGCCCGCGTCCGTGCGCAGGAGCAGGCACAGCGTGCCCGCCAACGGACAGAACGCGCCCTGGCCATGGAACGCTGCTTCGTTGCTGCAACGCTGGACTCCGTTCCCGCCCTGGTGGCCGTTCTGGATACTGCCGGGCGCACGGTGCGGCTGAATCACTCCTGCGCACAACTCACGCGTCTAGCCCTGGCCGATGCCGTGGGCCGGCCGTTTGTGGACGAGGTGTTGGAGGCTGAAGACCGCTCCTGGGCCGCTACTAAGCTGCGCGAGGCTGCCACCGGACAGGTCTCAGGGCCCCACGAAACCGCATGGAGAGTCGTGGGCGGATTGAGCCGGCGCGTCAGTTGGACGCTGCGCCCGCTGCAAGGCCCCGACGGCGAGATTCAGTACCTGATCGTCAGCGGCCAAGACGTTACCGATCAGCGCCAAGTGGAGATGGCACTGCACTCCAGCGAAGCGCGTTATCGCGAGGTTGTCGAGAACTCGCTCGGCTTTGTTTTCACCTGCTCGATGGAGGGACGGCTCACGTCACTCAATGCCTTCACGGCAGAGACGCTCGGCTATCGCGCCGATGACCTGACGGGACGCTCCGTATCGGAACTCATGGATGCCGCCGGCGTGGCCACATTGCAGGATTGCCTGCGCACGCTCGATACGCAAGACGAGTGGCAAGGCGCTCTGCCCCTGCGCCGCAGCGACGGTGTTTATCGCCGCATTGCCTGCCGCAGCCGCCGCATGCAGTTGCCGGGCGAGCGCCCATTCGTTCTCATCCACGGCACCGACGTGACCGAGCAGCACGAAGCCGAACAGGCGCTGCATATGGCCACGCGGCAGCGCGAGCTCATCCTCGAATCGGTGGGCGACGGCATCTACGGCATCGACCTCGAAGGCCGTCTTACCTTCATCAACCAGGCCGGCGCGCATGCCCTGGGATATACGCCGGAACAGTTGACCGGCCGCGATCTGCACGAGGTTATTCACCATAGCCACGCGGACGGCACGCCCTACTCCAAGTCCACCAACCCCATCCTCCAGGCGCTGCGCCGCTGCGAGTCGATCCGCATGCGCGACGAGGTTTTCTGGCGGCACGACGGCACCGCATTCCCGGTGGAATACAGCGCCAACCCGCTGCTGGAAGAGGGCGTCATATCCGGCATGGTAGTGGCATTCCAGGATGTATCGGAACGCCGCCGCCTGGAGCGGATGAAGGATGAATTCATCTCCACTGTGAGCCACGAACTGCGCACGCCCCTCACCTCGCTGCGCGCGTCCCTCGGTCTCATCACCTCAGGCACACTCGACAAACGGCCGGAGAAGCAGCGCCAGATGCTTGACATGGCCATCGGCAACAGCGACCGCCTCATTCGGCTGGTCAACGACATTCTCGACTTCGAAAAAATTGAAAAGGGAAAGTTGCCGCTCAATCGCCAGACTGTGGAGGCGATCGATCTGCTTCGCCGCGCCGCAGACGTGGCATACGCCGCTGCCAGCCAGGCACATATTGCCGTGCGCGTCGATGCTGCGCGCGTAAAGGTTCTGGGCGACGAAGAACGCATCCTGCAAGTGCTTAATGAGCTGGTCGCCAACGCCATCAAGTTTTCGCCACCGGACACTACCATCCGCCTCTCCGCGCAACCCGGTGAAGAGAACGCCGATAAGGCCGCCAATACGGCAGACAGGACCGCAGATAGCTCGGAAGAAATCTGCTTCACCGTAGAAGACCAAGGCCGCGGCATTGCACCTGAGAAGCTGGAGCGCATCTTCGAGCGCTTCCAGCAAGGCGACGCTTCAGACTCCCGCGCGTTGGGCGGAACCGGCCTCGGCCTGGCACTCTGCCGCAGCATTGTGGAGCAGCACGGCGGCCGTATCTGGGCCGAAAGCACCGCAGGAAAAGGCAGCCAGTTCCACTTCACGCTGCCCGCCGCGGTAAAAAGCGCACTGTAAGAACCTGTTCAGAAATTGTGCGCATGGAATGGCATGGGATTTGTCCCGTAGTTTTTCCTCTCTCGAATCTCGCAATTCCCGGCCTATCATGTGAGATTGGACGAACCGCGCAGCCCCTTCAACGCATCTTTCAGTCAGCACCCTTTTGGGGGATTCCGCGTCTAATTTCTCACGTGCGGAAGGAGGATCATGGGAAAGTTCAACGCCCGGATGGGTCAATCGCTGGCGTGTGCCGTGGGCTTTATGTTGTGTCATATGTGCCTCGGGCAGCGAAGCTCGCCCCAACAAGCCGATCCGTCGGCTGTTCAGTCCAGTCAAGCCGCGCCCGCTCCTCTGCCGAATGCGCCAGCACCAGCCCAGGCGCAGCAAAGCCAGACTGGCGCCACTCAGGGCACAAGCTCGGCGTCTTCGACAGACGAACAGCAGTCCAAGCGCATCTGGGGCGTGCTGCCCAACTTCCGTTCCGTCAGCGCGGGCGCGAAAGTACCGAGCGAGACGATAAAAGACAAGTTCATGACCGCCACGCAAGACAATTTCGACTACACTTCTCTGCTCTATGCGGGATTGATCGCGGGATACCAGTTCGGCACCAAGGCGACGCCGGAGTTTCACCAGGGAGCGGCGGGGTATGCGCGCTACTACTGGCACGCCGCCGCCGACCAGGCAGTTGAGAACTATTTTGTCGAATTCATTGTTCCGGTGACGACCCACGAAGATTCGCGCTACTTTGCAATGGGCCAGGCGGGGGGCAGCCGGTGGAAACGCGCCAGCTACGCGTTGAGCCGCGTGGTGGTAACACGGACCGACTCGGGCAAGTCCACATTCAACATCTCCGAGATAGGAGGTGCGGCCGCTTCGGTCAGCGTCTCCCAGTTTTACTATCCCAGCGCGGAGCGGACCGCCGGCAACGCTGTGCGGAATTGGGGATCGGACATCGGTTACGATGCGTTGGCATTTATATTCCACGAGTTCTCACCGGATCTGCGGCGCATCGTCTTCCACAAAACAACAAGTACATCCACAGCGAATCCGTAGGACTCAACGCAGGTACCCCTGGTCTCGACTCTGAGACCAGGGTTCGCTCCAGCCAGTTATGATCCATGACAGACGCAAGTTATGAATCATCAACATCTCGCCGCCAATGCCGCGCGCAAATTCCAGTTCGATGGCGAATTCTCAAGCGCCACTCCCTACGGCAGCGGCCACATCAACGACACCTACAGCGCCGTCTTCGATCGATCCGGCACGCCTGTGCGCTTCATCCTGCAACGCATCAATACCGGCATCTTCCGCAACCCCGCCGCGTTGATGGATAACATTCAGCGCGTCACCTCGCGCCTGGCCGCGCAACTCGATGGCCGGCCCGACAGCATGCGGCGCGTCCTGAACCTCATCCCCACGCACGACGGGCGCGCATGGTACCAGGATGCAGAAGGGAACGGCTGGCGCGCGTACCGCTTCATTGAGAACGCCCGCACCTACGATACCGTCGAGTCCACGCAGCAAGCGCATGAAGCGGCCAAAGCATTTGGACAATTCCAGAAAATGCTCGTCGGCATGCCTTCGCCCAGACTGCACGATACAATTCCCGATTTTCACCACACGCCGAAGCGATTCTCCGCGTTCGAACGCGCTCTTTCTGCCGACGCAGCCAATCGCGCCATTCATGCGAAGGCCGAAATTGATTTTGCTTTAGCTCATCAATCGCTCGCGAATGTTTTGATGAACGCCAACCTGCCTGAGCGCGTTACACACAACGACACCAAGTTCAACAACGTAATGTTCGACGACACGACTGGCGAGGGCATCTGTGTTGTTGACCTCGATACCGTGATGCCCGGCCTGGCGCTTTACGATTTTGGCGACATGGTGCGCACAGCCACCAGTCCAGCCGATGAGGACGAACGGGATCTCGAGAAGGTGAGCATGCAGTTTCCCATGTTCGAGGCACTGGCGCGCGGCTATCTGGAAGCAGCGGGCGGTTTCCTCACTGAAGCTGAGAAGCAGCACCTTGTTTTCGCCGGCAAACTGATTACCTTCGAGCAAGGCATTCGCTTCCTCGCGGACTATCTTTCCGGAGACTCCTACTACAAGGTGCATCGCGAGCAACACAACCTCGACCGCTGCCGGACGCAATTCAAACTCATCGAGTCCATGGGCCGGCAGGAAGAGAAGATGAACCTCCTGATCAGTGAGATTGTGCGCGAGGAAGCCGAATAAGCTGCACCAATGTGAATGCCAGAATCGCGAGCGTCAGCCAGGCGAACCAATCGCCCAGCAAAAGATAGAGTGTGCTGTCATGCACGGCCGGCACATCCGCAAGGAGCGTAGCAAACGGTGCGGAATTGCTTTGCGTCTCAGCCAGAATGCGGCCTCGATCGTCACTCACAGTCAGCAGGCCAAGTTTGGCGGAGCGCGCAATACTGAAGCCGTCCTCTACGCCGCGCATGATGGCGATGTGCCCGTGCAGCACGCGATCCACTGTGAAGTCCCAGGCGGGCGCAAAAATCAGGCCCACGCCCGTCTCGCCGTATTGGCGCGATAGCGGCGTAAAGTCCATATCTTTGCAGATAGCGACTCCAAGTTTTTCCTGTGTCGCAGGCAAAAACGTAAGGGTGGTTCCCGGCTTAAGCTGCGATTCGAAGGGCGGCAGCATGTGGTGCTTGTCGTAGCTTTCGATCGGAGCACGTGGCGTATACAAGCGCGCCTGGTTATAGGCGACATGTGCGTCGACAAAGACCATGCCGACAATGATCTCCGCACCCGTTTTGTCGGCGAGCGACTGGAAAAGGCCATCGGCGCCAGCCGCTTCCGGAGCTACGACGACGCCGAGCTTCTCTGGCAACACGATGACCTGCGCACCCTGGGCTGCGAGAGCTCCCACCTGGGCGGCATAATCGCGAAACAGACGCGCAGTCTCCGCTCCATCGGCCGCTATGTCAATGTTGGCCGGCAGATCGGAGGCGATCAATCCTACTTTTACCCGCGGACCAGGTTGAGGAAGAGACAGGCGCACCACCCCGAAGATCAACACCACGGCAATTACGCCCAGACCCGCGCCGAGTGTGCGCATTGCCAGTTTTGGCTGCGCCGAGCGCAGATGCACGGCAGTGGCCAGCGTAGATGAAAACAGGAGCAGCAGAAAACTTATGCCCCAGGGCCCGGTGACAGAGGCAAGCTGGAGGAAGGGCAGAAAATTGAGTTGTGAATACGAAAGGCTGCCGAATGTCCCGTGTACGGAAGTGAGATTCAAAAGGTACTCGAAGGAGACCCATGTAGCCGGGAAGGCCAGGAGTGCGCTGGTCCAAGCTCTGCGCATCATCAGTGCACGGTAGAGCAGCACAGCCATTGCGAAAACCAGGGCGCGCGGGGCGAAAATTGCAGCGCAAGCGAGAAGCGGCACTTCAATCGTGGAGTGGAGGTAATGCCACAGATTGAGATTGCCAATCAGCCACGCGCACAATGCCACCAATGCCGAACCCAGCCACGAACCGCGATTCGCAAAAAGCAGCACCGGGAGCGGCGCAAACCACAGCAGAGGCCACGTGGGGAACATGCCGGTGCCGAACCAGATCAACAGTGCCGAAACTGCCACGACCAGCAGAGCAAAGCCTACGCGCTTCGAGTCAATTGCGAATGCCATGAATGTACCTCCGGAACGAACGCTGATAGAGAGCGCGAAAACGGGTGGCAGACATGTTCATGCGTCCGCCCAGGTAGAGCATGATGAGGCCGTGGGAAAGAGCGCCTATCTCAAAAACAATCTCCCACGGATCGTCCGCGCGAAAATAGCCGTTCTCCATGCCCTCTTTCATCACTTCCACCATCAAATTCGCGGTTGGCGAACGGCCCGCTTTGAAGTCTCGCGGATAGCGTCGCGCGCCTTCACGGGGCTTGAGAAACATGAGCTCAAACAATCGTGGATTTTCGAGCGCATGATCGAGATAGGTCTTTCCCATCTTGGTTAGCCGCTCTTCGATACTTCCTGAAAAACGCATGGCCGCAAGCCTTGCGGCGAGTTCCTCGAATCCCTGGCCGGCCACGGCATTGAGCAAGCCCGCTCGGTCGGGGAAGTGGCGATAAATCGCCATGGGCGTAATGCCGACAGCCTCGGCGACGCGGCGCATGGTCACCGCATCGATACCCTCTTCATCCAGAAGACGGCGAGCAGCAGCGGCGATTCTTTCAACGGTGGGGCGAGCACGCATGTATACAGCGTATACATAAACCGGAAAACAAACAAGAGGATGTCGAAAAAACCTAGTTTGTGAAAGGAGTGGAATTTCAAATTGCCGGATAACTGCGGGCGCGATCTTTCAATAGGATTAAAACCCCCTTAAGTGGTTTGTGCCTCGGCCGTGAGACAATGCCCTCGGCGGCTCTTCCCTCCGAATTCATGGCCGCCGGGAAAAAACCGCGCATGGCAATCACGAAACGCATTGTGGATATGTTCTTTGGCCGCCCGCTCGCCACCAGCGAAGAACGCGCCGAGCATATCGGCCCCATCGCCGGCATCCCGGTCTTCGGCCTCGACGCACTCAGTTCCGCCGCGTACGGCCCGGAAGCCGCGCTTACGCTGCTCATTCCGCTGGGTCTGCTGGGCGTACATTACATTGTCCCGGTCAGCGCGGCCATCGTGGCCCTGCTCACCATCGTCTATTTCAGTTACCGCCAGACCATTGACGCCTATCCCCACGGCGGCGGTTCTTATACGGTCGCATCGCAGAATCTGGGCGAGGGCGCGGGCCTGCTGGCAGCCGCTGCGCTGATGATCGACTACATTCTCACGGCCGCCGTGGGCATCTCCGCAGGCGTGGGCGCGCTTATCTCCGCCGTTCCCAGCCTGCATCCGTACACGCTGCAGTTGTGCTTGGGAATATTGCTCCTTCTAACCATCGTGAATATGCGCGGAGTACACGACACCGGCGTGGTGTTCATGATTCCCACTTACATCTTCACCGGCACGCTGCTGATCGTTATAGCCGTTGGAACCTGGCATGTATTGCATTCAGGCGGTCATCCGCACCCTGTTACGCCGCTACCTGCAATTCCCCTGGCCACCGCCGCATTCAGTTGGTGGCTGATCCTCAAGGTATTCTCTTCCGGATGCACGGCCATGACAGGCGTCGAAGCAGTCAGCAACGGCGTCATGGCGTTTCGCGACGATACGCGCAAGAATGCCAAGATCACCCTGACCATCATCATTGTTCTGCTGGCTGCATTGCTGGCCGGCATCGCGCTTTTATGCCGGGCTTATGGAATCGCCGCCACCGACCCCGATGGAGCAGCGTATGAGAGCGTGCTCTCCATGCTGACGCGCGCGGTGATGGGCCATGGCTTCTTCTATTACTTGACGATTTCCTCGGTGCTGCTGGTGCTGGCTCTCTCAGCCAATACGGCCTTCGCCGATTTCCCCCGCCTCACGCGCGCCATCGCCCTCGACAGCTACATGCCACGCGTCTTTCTGCTGCGCGGCCGCCGCCTGCTTTACTCCTGGGGAATTTACATTCTTGTTGCTCTCACTGCCGTGCTGCTGATCGTCTTCGGCGGAGTAACAGACCGGCTGATTCCCCTCTACGCGATCGGCGCGTTCATGGCCTTCACGCTCTCGCAGGCCGGCATGGTTATGCACTGGAAGCGCCAGGGCAACGCTCTGTTGCGCATGTCCGTCAACGCGCTGGGTGCGATAGCCACGGGCATAACTGCCGTGGTTGTGCTGGTGGCCAAGTTCGTGGATGGAGCCTGGGTTACAGCGCTCCTGATTCTGCTGATGATCGTGGTGATGCGCGCCGTCAAACGGCACTACGACCGCGTCAATCGCGAGATCGACCTCGACCGGCCCATCGTCCCGGCAGAAATCAAAGAGCCTATCGTAATTCTTCCCATCGACCGCTGGAGCCGCATCTCTGAGAAAGCGCTCTCCTTCGCGCTCTCCATGTCAAACGATATTCGGTGTCTTCACGTGCAGGTCGCCGAAGAGCCGGACAGGATCTGCGAGGATTGGGAGCGCGACGTAGCCGGACCCCTGCGTGCCGCCGGCAAATGCGTGCCTAAGCTCGAGATTCTGAAGTCTCCCTACAGGTACATCCTCGCGCCGGTGACCGATTACATTTTCAAAACCGAGCGCGAGACTAGCTTTCAGAAAATCTGCGTATTGGTTCCGGAATTGGTGGTGCGGCACTGGTGGGAGAATCTGTTACACAATCGGCGGGCCGACTTGCTGAAAGTCATGCTCCTGATGCGCGGCAACCGTCGCATTATTGTCATCAACATCCCGTGGTATCTGGAAGAAACTACACCCCCAAAGAGCGCTGCGCGGAAATGAAGATTGCTATCGTGAGAGTTTTCTTGCGCCTCCGGATTCCCTTCTCGTGCCGGAGCGGTCAAAATAGTGAGTGGACTCTCGGCAAACCCCAAAACGCACGAGCGCGCAACACAACTCTCCGGGAGTCCTCACCCGGCGAGCGATGTGCATCCGTTTGATTGCCGGCGTGTGCTTTTCCCTGCTCTTTTCAGGCGCCAGCCTGCTCGCGGCGCAAGAACAGTCTTTGCCAGCCCAGCAAGCGGACCAGTCCACACCCGTCCATGCAGTCACGCGCGTAACTGTTCAAGGCGTAGTACGCAACGCGGTCAGCGGCGAACCTCTTCCCCGCGCATTGGTCCAGATTGAAGGCGATGCGGACACCGGCACTCTGACCGACGGGGAAGGTCACTTTGAGATTCCGAATGTTCCTGCCGGTCCGCAGACCATTCGCATCGTCAAGCCCGGCTATCGCGATCGGCCCTACGCGACGGAAGAGACAGGCCTGCAGGCCGAGGGACCGGCGCACAGCGTGTTGTTGGCCGCGCAGATGCCGGACCTGATCTTTTCCCTCTCGCCCAACTGCGCCATTCATGGCCACATCGAACTCTCTACCGGCGACCCAGCCGACGGCATCAACCTGGTTCTCGTCAAGCAGGTTGTGCGGTCCGGCCGCGCCATTTGGGCACAAGAGGCTTTCACAAGGACCAATGGCGATGGAACCTATCGATTCGGCGGACTTCCCGATGGCATCTACGCCGTCTATACCCAGCCTGCGCTGGAGAGCGAGCCGGCAGTGAGCCTGGTGGCAGCCGCCAGCGCGGCCAAGGTTGCCCGCAGCGGCTATGCCAGCGTGTTTTATCCCGATGCGCGCGAGCTCTCCGGCGCCTCGCGCATCCGGCTAAGTGGCGGCTCGCAGGCGGAGGCCAACTTCTTGCTCCCTCTGGAGCCTTTTTACCCGGTCACGGCCGTTGCCACCACACAGAGCGATCCGACCGGCGCCGGAAAAGCCAGTCAGCAAGGCGGATATACAGCGGTCGTCATGGACGCCTCAGGCCACCTGCTGCCTTACTTCGCGCAATATGACCAGACCACCCATACCCTGCAAGCCAACCTGCCGGACGGAACGTATTCGCTGGTGGTGCGCGGCTTTGTTCGCCCTCAGTCCGAAGGTGACTTTATCGTAGACCGGATCTCGTTTCCTTTAGGCCAGAGCCGCTCCAACGCTTTGGCAGGTTCAACCGAGTTTACTGTAGCCGGTCACGCGGTAACCGGCCTGCGCGTCCCGCTCGGTCCGCCACAGACTGCCAGCGTCCGTCTGCGCCTTGTACACACCGGCGAGGGTCCGCCCAACGCAGTTCTATCCGGCAACAATGCGACCGAATTCGTCAACCTGGGTTTGGACGCAGCCGACGGCATCCCGCTGAATGGCGGGGACAGCGTCTGGTCTATGGACAACGCTCCGGACACGATCTCTTTTACAGCGCAACCCGGCTTGTACTGGCTCAACGTCTTCCTGCCGCGCAAGGGAGTGTGCGCCGGCTCATTCAACGCCGGCAGCTTCAACCTGGCCCACGAGCCGCTCCCCATGAGCCTTGCCGCATCTCCCCCGCCCATGGAGTTCACGCTCAGCGACGACTGCGGCACGATGGCGCTGACGCTGCCGCCAACGTTGGCCGGCTTCCTGCCCGGCGAAGAGCCTTTCTACACCGTCTACGTGGTTCCGGATTTCGACACCGTGCAGACCCTGCCGCCCATGACCATGCACCCGTCTTCCGGGGCGACTCTCTCGCTCGACGGCCTTGCGCCGGGCAGCTACCACGTCTACATGTTCGACTCGCCGGTGCATTTGGAATACCGTAACCCGGCTGCGCTGTCCGCTCTTCCAGTGGCGGGGCAGCCGGTCACGGTGTCCGCCGGGGCGACTTCGAATCTTGTTCTGGAGGCCCCGGAACACTGATGGTGACCGCCAGCAATTCCGCATTTCTCCGCCGTCTGCCGATCCTCGCGCCGATGCTGGCATTCGCGGCTTTGCCGACGCTCGCACAAACCCCTGCGAATGCACCCACCCATTCCGCGCCTTCTGCCACCGGCCTCTATTCCATCGCCGGGACAGTCGTAAACGCCGCCTCAGGCGACCCGCTGCGCCACGCCACCATAGCCGCTCTCTCTGAGGAAGACAGCCACACCGTGGCAGCGGTCGAATCCGACAGCGAAGGCCATTTCTCGGTCGAACGCCTGCCTGCCGCCAAGTACCAGCTAACAGCCTCCAAGCGTGGATATCGGACCGCCTTCTTCGACGAACATGACGATTTCAACTCGGCCATCGTCACCGGGCCCGGCCTCGAGACCGGCAACCTCACCTTCCGCCTTATCCCCGGCGGGGTCCTGCATGGCGTGGTCACCGCGGAAAGCGGCGAGCCTGTAGAGAACGCGAGGGTGATGCTCTTCATGAAGTGGCGCGACGGCAAACCCGGAGGCCGCATCGGCCAGGAAAACACCGTCACCACCGACGACACCGGCGCTTACGAGTTCAACAATCTGGCGGCGGGTGAATATCTGCTCGCTGTTACCGCCGAGCCCTGGTACGCGCTCCATCACTCCAGCCGCTTGAGCCCCAATGCCGCCAGAACTGCCGCCAGATCCGCGGACAGTGAAGGGCCCGCAGATCCCAGCACCGCGCTCGATGTAGCCTACCCGGTCACCTACTACGACTCCACCACCGACGAAGCTTCGGCAACCCGAATTGTGCTCGCGGGAGGCAGCCGCGAAGAAGCTAACATTACGCTGCACGCGGCGCCCGCTTTGCACATCACTGTCGACACACCTCGCAAGCAGGACGGATCCATCGCCCGTGCCGAGTTGCGCCAGACCGTGTTTGGACACGTGGTGGGGGCGGAGAGCGCCGGCTTTCTGGACGCCATGCTGACCGGAACCACCGAGTTCAACGGCGTAGCCCCTGGCCACTATGAACTGTCGCAGGGCGATCCCCCGCGCATTCTGGAATTCGACGCAGCCGCCAGTCAGCAAGTGGACCCAGCGCTCGGCTCATCTACCGTATCCGTACACGGCACACTTAGAACCACGTCTGGCGCGCCCTGGACGGACGTTGCCAACGTCAGCCTTGAATCCATGGACACCTCGCACCGCGAGAGTTCGATGCATGCCGGGTATATCCGCGGCACCTTCGACTTTCCCAGCGTTCCTCCGGGCCAGTGGCAACTTATAGCCGACAGCGCAGGCAGGCAGTTGCCTGTCGTTTCAGTCTCCGTGGGCGGCCGCACCAACGCCGGGAACCTGATCACCGTGCAGGATCGCCCGCTCTCCATCGTTGCCGCAGTCAGCCAGGGGATGACACGCATTGAGGGATTTGCCCGCCGCGACAATAAAGGCGTGGCCGGAGTCATGGTGGTGCTGGTTCCCGCGGCAAAAACCTTCGCCGACCTGAGCGCTCTCAATGGCTTGTTTCGCCGCGATCAGTCCGACTCCGACGGCAGCTTCGCCCTGCGGGACGTGGTCCCCGGACAGTACATCCTGGTAGCGATTGAGGACGGCTGGCCACTGGATTGGGCGGAACCCAACGTCATCGCCCGCTACCTTCCCGGCGGATTAGCCGTCACAGTATCAGACAAACCGGGCAAACTCGTCACGCTCTCCGATCCGGTGCCGGTTCAAACCCGTTGAAATGGCCTGTCGTCCGGGCGCCAGACCACCGGCCGGACTTCTTCCAAGCAGGGGGTAGAGGATAGTCTATGTAGGTACAGGATTTCAGTCACGGCGCTGCTGCAGGGACACAAAGAAGAAAGCCCTGCGAAAAGTCAGCCACAGCACGGTGTTGAGGAGAGTTTCAAGTTGAAGAGGATGTTCCTGCTTTCTATTCTGGCCGGGGTTTCGGCCGCGCTCTTGCCCTTGGCGGCCACCTGCCAGGTTTCCACCACTTCCCGTACCCACTCCACCGATGAGGCGGACAAGACCTACAAATACGTGGTCTACGGCGGTTTCGCTTACTCCAGCCTCAACCAGGTCAACGAGTCGCGCTACGCGTTAGGAGGCATCAATGTCTCCGTGACCCGCAACTTCGGCAGATACTTCGGTGTAACCGCGGAGGGCGACTACTTCAAGTACTCACTAGGGTCTGGAGGTACGCCCAATCCTGGTAATCCTTCGATAACCTCTGTTCTGTTCGGGCCGGAAATTCATGCCAATGTCTACGGAAAATTCAATGGATTCGCGCATGGGCTGCTGGGCGGCGAACATACAGGTGGGAATAACCAAACTCCCAATATCTCCTTTGCCGGTGGACCGGGCGGCGGCATTGAGTACAACCTGAGCCCGCGTCTTGCCCTGCGCGTTTCAGGCGACTACATCGGCGCTTCGTTTTCCCTGACAAACAACAACCCTGAATTGGCGAATTCGCCCCACCGCACGTGGGACCCCCGCGCCTCGATTGGCGCCGTTTACCGCTTCTAAGCGCGAGAGGCACAAACGTTCTGTGCCCCATCCATTCGCCTTTTTTCTGGCGAATGGGTGGGGAACCACGAAGCTTGGCGCGCCCAGTTCGCGAGAGCAATTCAGCCAGGCCTAAGTGGCAACCGACTCTGGCAACACCGAATACTTCAGCATCAGAATGCCGCTCGGCAATGTCTCGCTCTCATCAAGATGCAGGCTGCGGCGCTTCCCTTCCGGCAACAGCGGAATGCCGCTCCCGATCATCACCGGCATCAACGCAACTTCGACTGCATCCACCAGGCCGGCATCGAGCATCGCGCGAAACAACATGCCGCCGCCGAAGAGCCAAATATCCTTACCCGGATCGGTCTTCATCGCGGCCACAGCCTCCGCAACGCCGCTGCTCAGGATTGTAACGGCGGGATGGGCTTCAGGTTTGAGCGTAGTCGATACGACGACCCAGCGCTGCCCAAAGCTGTCCCACGACTTGCCCTCCCCGGTGGCAACCTCATAGGTCTTTCGTCCCATCAGCAGCGTGTCATACTCCGCAAACATGGCGGCGAAGTCGATCGCCGGATCGTGCACAATCCAGTCATACTCGCCGTTGGGACCAGCGATGAATCCATCCAGGCTAACCGCCACGCCATAACGCAAACGCCGCATCTTCGCCTCCATTCGGACTCACTGACCTACCGGCTTGGTCAACCCTCTTCCGCCTCCCGCAACTTCGAAATCACCGTGAAATCTTCCAGCGTCGTAATATCGCCCTTGATCTCCCCATGCGTGGCCAGTTCCCGCAGCAGCCGCCGCATGATCTTGCCGGA
>JBELAI010000123.1:0-16399 GCA_049508975.1 Occallatibacter sp.
AGCTGCTCACCATCTTCTTTATTGCCGCGGCGCTCTTCCCCTTGTTGTCGAAACACTCGGTAGAGGCACTGGCAGTTGCAGCTCTGCTTATGCTGCTCCCCGCGATGCAGGATGCGGTCGAACTCGTCAATAACGCAGTGACTACCATTTTTGGTCCACAGCATTTGCCGAAGCTTGACTTCAGCAAGGGCATTCCATCGGAATGCGCCACTGTTGTCGCTGTACCGACGTTGCTCTTGAATCAGGCGCAGGTGCGTAAACTGGTTGCCGATCTTGAAGTACGCTTTCTCGCCAACCGCGGTCCGAATTTGCATTTTGCCCTGCTGACCGATCTGGCGGATTCCTTGTGCAAGCCGCACGATAACCAAGCGAATCCTCTTGTCGATCTTGCCATCGAATTGATCGATGAACTCAATCGAAAGTACGCTTCGCAAAAGGGCGGCTCCTTTTTGCTTCTCCATCGCCAGCCCATTTTCAATACGCGACAGGGCGTATGGATGGGCTGGGAACGAAAGCGCGGCAAGCTTCTGGATCTGAACAAATTACTCGTCGACGGATACGATGCATTTCCCATCAAGGCCGGCAATATCGAGGCATTGCGCCGAGTCCGTTATGTCCTCACTCTCGATTCCGATACGCAACTTCCTCGTGACTCCGCCGCGAAACTAATCGGCGCGATCGCACACCCGTTGAACCAGGCGATCGTCGATCCGCGGCTGCGTATTGTCACGGAAGGCTATGGCATCCTGCAACCGCGCGTGGGGGTCACTGTACAGTCCGCTTCGCGTTCGCGTCTGGCAACCATCTACTCGGGCCAAAGCGGATTTGATATTTATACGCGTGCCATTTCCGATGCCTATCAGGACTTGTTTGGCGAAGGCAGCTTCACGGGCAAAGGCATCTATGAAGTCGCGGTCTTCCATGCATTGCTGGACCATCGCTTCCCGCGAAACGCCTTGCTGAGTCATGACCTCATCGAAGGTGCTTACACGCGCGCGGGACTGGCTGCAGACGTCGAAGTCATTGACGATTACCCGTCGCACTATAGTGCCTACATCCGCCGCAAACATCGCTGGGTGCGCGGCGACTGGCAGATAATTCAGTGGATGCTCTCGCGGGTCCCGGATGAATTTGGCCACTGGGTGCCGAACCCCATTTCTGCTATCTCCCGCTGGAAGATCTTCGACAACCTGCGCCGGTCGCTCGTCGAACCCTTTGTCTTCATATTGTTCCTTGCGAGTTGGCTGGGCCTGCCGGGTGGACCACTCTATTGGACTATCGTCCTGTTTGCGATACTCATTTTCCCACCTCTCGTGGTGCTCGGTTTTGGGCTTGGAGCCGCATTCGCGAGTGACCAGAATGGTGGCCTCTACGACGCATTCGCCGGCTTCTGGAAAGCGCTGCTCGTGGCCTTTCTCAACCTCATATTCCTACCTCACCAGACACTGCTTTCGCTCGATGCCATTGTCCGTTCTCTTGTAAGGCGATTCGTCACCGGCAGGCGGCTCCTTGAGTGGGAGACAGCGGCCCAGGCTGAATCCCAGTCCGGCATCAGCACTCCGGTCGACCGCTATCTCACGTTCATGCCGTTCATCGCCATCGGCTTGGCTATCGTCATTTATTTCCTCGCGCAGCAGAGGGAAGCCATACTCTTTGCAGCTCCAACACTACTGCTTTGGGCGCTCTCACCCGCGGTTACGGTCTGGCTCAACAGGCCTCCGCGCGAAGAGCCGCAGCGCGTTGAGCCTGCCGACGAAGAATTTCTTCGCATCCACGCTCTCCGCACATGGCGATACTTTCAGGAATTCGGATCTGAGCGACATAACTGGCTTATCCCCGACAACGTCGCGGAAGAAGGGCTGCAAGAGACTGCTTCCGTATCGCCAACAAACCTCGGTCTTCTGCTCAATGCTCGTCAGGCCGCATCCGAGCTAGGATTCCTGACCGCTCCCGAATTTGTTGCGCTCACCGAACGCACCCTGGCCACCATCGCACGGCTTGAAAAGCACCGCGGTCACCTCTATAACTGGTACAGCACCCGCTCGCTTGAGCCCCTGGCTCCGCTCTCGGTTTCATCTGTCGACAGCGGGAACTTTGTAGCGTCCCTATACACCGTCAGGGCAGGAGCAATCTCTTTCACCAGGCAACCGTTGATCACGTCGCGGCTTTTCGCCGGATTGTGCGCACATTGGCAACTGGCTCGATGTGATGGCCAGAAGACTGATCCTCTTGCCCGCTGCCCACTGCCGGGCCCCGCAGCCACGCTGTCTGAATGGTTCGCCTGGCTTCCCTCTGCGGATGCTACCCTTTCCAAAGTTGATGCCAAAGCGATTTCCGACCCACAATGCCAATGGTGGGTCGCGGAGACACGGGTTCGGATTGCTTCGATCTTCACTCTTTTGCGCGACTATACGCCGTGGAACCTACCTGAATACGAGTCCCTTCGCGACTTGTCTGAGCTTGATCTGGGCCGCATTAAGGATTCGCTCGCTATTGCTGCCTCAGCTACTTTTGCAGAGTCGTTGGAGAGACGGCTTGCGCGCTGCTCAGTTACGCTGCCCAGCGATTCGCCGCTGATTCCTCTTTGCGAGCAACTACGCCTATCCCTCCCACAAGCAACGCGGAATCTGCGAAAACTCGTGACCGCTCTTTACGCCATCGCACAAGAGGTGGAAGCCTTTGCAGAGGAAACGGAATTCAGCTTTCTTGTCGATCGTGGCCGACAGTTGCTTTCAATCGGCTACGACGTGGCAGCGCAACAACTCCATACGGCTTGTTATGACATGCTGGCTTCCGAGGCGCGCATCGCGGCGTTCCTTGCCGTCGCGCGAGGAGATCTTCCTCAACAAAGTTGGCTGAATCTTGGCCGCAGTCACACGCGCGCATTTGGCAGATTCCTGCTTCTCTCGTGGACGGGCACAATGTTTGAATACCTAATGCCGGCCTTGTGGATGCGCAGTTTTCCCGACACGCTCATCGCACGCACGCTCAATTCCTGCGTAAAGGTGCAGCAGGCGTTCGCGCGCGTCCACGATATCCCGTGGGGAATCTCGGAATCGGGCTTCGCCCTTAAGGACGAATCGGGCCACTATCAATACCATGCCTTTGGCATTCCTCAAACCGCGCTCAAATTCGACGCGACCGCGGGACCAACGGTTTCGCCCTATTCCACTTTCCTTGCCCTGGTTGTCGATCCGCACGAAGCGCTCTGCAATCTTCACCGGATGGCGGACGCTGGATGGGTCGGCGCCTACGGTTTCTACGAGGCTGCCGACTACTCTAGCTCACCCGGAAGTGCTGTTCTGGTGCGCGAGTGGATGGCACACCACCAAGGCATGTCGCTGCTGGCTATATTGAATCTTCTCCACGGCAACATTGTGCAGGAGTGGTTCCACGCCAATCCGCTGGTTCGGTCGGCTGAACTGCTTCTCAATGAACTTCCCGTAAAGAAGGCAGTTTTAAGAGCCCAGGCGAATGACTCTACAACCATGAAGAGCGCGATTGTCAAGGCTGCATGATCGGCGCGTGAACGTAGACTCTGGATTCGGCTGAGTCATGGAAGATCTGTGGCCGGCGAATTTCATAGCGCGCAGAAAATCGCTCCGTCTTCGACTGTGAGTTCGATGCCGGCGGACTTCGCGGCTTCCTGCAGGGCTGCATTCAGCATGACGATCGGGTCGGCGCTTACGTCGAGACGGCGCATCAAGCCTTCCCCCTTTTTGGCGCCGGCGGAGAGAACGATTTTCAATCCGCGGCGCTTGCATTTCACAGGCGTGCCATCTTCCAGCTTCTCATTCATCGGCTTGATATATGCATCGACGTAGTGAACGCCGATGCCGGACTTATCGCCGGTGTGTTGCGGAAGTTTGTCGATGGCTGCCTGATTCACATCACAAAGCTTGACTTTCAAGTGGGCCTCCCTGGAGTTCGATTCCTTGGGATTCAAGAAACTCGTCCATTACTTTTCTGAATGCGCGGATGTGCTCCGGCGTGCTGCCGCAGCATGAGCCAACGATATTCGCTCCTGCTTTCAGAAGCGGCATCAGACCCTTGACCATTTGTTCCGGCGTTTCGTCGTATACGACTTTCGTGTTGATCAGTTGGGGTTTTCCGGCGTTCGGCTGAACCATGACCGGCAAGCTGGTCACATTTTTGTAACGCTCCACAGCATCGCGGGCTCGCTCCATCTCCATGCCGGTGCCGCAGTTTAGGGCAGCGATGTGTGCGCCGTGCTCTTCCATGAATTCCGCGGCACGCTCGGGTTCAATCCCCATCATGGTACGGAAGGTCGAACCGTCAAGAGTGACGTCGTAGGCCATGGAGCCGATGATGCATTTGGCTCCCGCCGCTTTGGAGGCCTCGATCGCAATCAGGAGTTCTTCAAGCGATGTCTGCGTTTCGATAATGATTGCGTCGGCGCCTGCTTCGACCAGGGCGGCGGCTTGTTCTTCGAAGGCACTTCGAACCTGGGCTTCGGTGAAGTCGCCGAAAGGCTCGAGCAGGCCGCCAAATGGCCCGATGTCGCCGAGCACATAGCCGGCCTTGTCTCCGAAGGCCTGGCGGGCAATCTCCACTCCTGCCTTGTTGACTTCGACCACTTGGTCTGCTTCGGAATGGCGGGTGAGCATGATGCGCGATCCACCAAATGTGTTGGTGATGAGACAGTCCGAGCCGGCGTCCACGTAGCGGCGCTGAATGGCGAGCACGCGCTCAGGATGCGTGAGATTCCATGCCTCGCCACAATTGCCTTGTTCCAATCCAGCGATCATCAGTTGCGTGCCCATTGCTCCATCGCCGAGCAAGGGCCTTTTCAAAATTGCTTGGTGCAATAGCTTTCTCATCGTATCTCCGAATCCTGCGCCAATTCCTGTTGTACAAGAGCGTAATGAATTGTTTCAAAAACCAGCCCCCATTTGTGATCCCGGCTGGAAGCATCGCAATAACAGCCTGCAGCGGAAATTCTGCGCCGCCACGTTAGCACAGCGTTCAAGCGTTCTCCAATGAGCGGCTTTTCGCTGCCAATGGCGGTCATCAGACTTGTCGGATTTTCAAGATACTGGCACATGGCTTTGTGTCCAGTATTGCTCGGGGCTGGCGTGCATTGTTGCTCCAGGATCCGGTAGCCCACTTCACGCGGGCCAAGCTTAACAGAGTAATCAAAGGCCAGCGGAAGGCCCATGTTCGTGCAAGTGGTTCCATCGTAGCGGAATATCACGTTGAGCGAGCCATCTTGATTTGTAGCGATTGAAAGACGCTCCTCTGCCCACCGCTTCAGTGCTTTTCGATTCACGGAATACTCGGCATTCTGATCCAGCACAGCAATGCGAATGGGGACCCGCTCGCCGTATGAGCGCGGAGCACGCCGGTACGGTGCGCGTCTGTACTGACATGGTCCGAAAGAGCAATTTTCGCAGGGAACAAGGTCTGTGAGGCGGCGCAGGCGGTCTGTGTGCCGTGTCAAACCGAAGACGGCCAGCAGAGTTTTCTTGGGGCGCAACATGCCGGAGTCAAACACTTCCACAAGCGAGGGAAACGCGCCCTTGCGCGTTTGCCGCATAAGTTCCAGCAGGCTCGGTTGCTCGGCCACATCCCACTCAGGATAGCCTGGGCTGTAATGAGGCAGCACGGCCATCGCGTGCTGTTCGGCCCAGTCGCAAAGGCGAGCCCCGGTTGCTGTAGTGAGATGCTCGACAACAGCGGAGGCGAAGACCTCAAGGAAGAAATACTCATCGGGTTTTTCATCCGCCCAGCGCCGATGCGCCTCCTCTTCGGCTTCGGCGCCGGCGCCAACTGCAACCAGAATCGCGCTGTGTGCTCCTGCTTGCTGGAGTGTATGCTGAAGCCGTTTGCTGGTGAACGTCTTTCCATCGATGTGGATGGAATCGCCTATGATCATGAAGTGTTCCGCATGCCGTGCATAGAACCAAGGATGTCCGTTTTTCGAATACCAGTCGCGCGCCCAGTCTGCCAATTCACGGGCCCGGCCCTCGAGAACCCAGCCGCTTGGATAGCCGAGCAGGCGCACATATTCCTCAGGCAATACATTCACATCGGGATGTGTGCTGGCCAGTTCCATGGATTCGGCTATCTCGCGCATGGAATCGGCTCCACGGGTTTGAACTGGCAACCCTCTACAAAGAAGTTGAAGAAGTCCGGATGGGTTTCCAGTCGGCAGTGCTCGACCCGCTTGACCATGTCTTCCAATTCTTGACGCTTCGACTTCGAGAGAAGTGCGATGGTTGCGCCTTCAATTGCGGTATTGCCGGCCTGCACAATTTTCGAAGAGGCGAGACTGGGGACCAAGCCAATGCGTTTCGACGCTTCGACATTAAGGTGGCGGCCAAATCCTCCCGCGAGATAAAAGACTTCGATATCGTCGAAGTCGATGCCGTAAGTGCTGAAGACGGCGTGCAGGCCCGCAACGTTGGCGCCCTTGGCTTGGGCAAGCTCATTCACATCGCTCTCGAGAAGAAATATGAATTTGCTTTCGTCCGGTGCTTCGGAGTGGTAGAGAGTAACGCGTCGAATTTCGTCCTCGAATCTACCCATTTCATTCATGCGGCCGGTGCGAAGAAGTTCACTCAGTGCATCAATCAATCCGGAACCGCAAATACCCTGCGGTGAAACGTCGCCGATTACGCCGAGTCGAAATGAGCCGTCATCAACGATCGCCACCGATTCAATTGCGCCATCCAATGCAGGCATCCCGCAAGCAATTGCGCCTCCCTCGAAGGCTGGGCCTGCAGGACACGATGCGGCGAGAATGCGATGCTTGTTACCCACGATCAACTCGGTGTTCGTACCGATATCCATGACTGCAACCAGGCGATCTTCATGGGCAAGGTCTACTGCTAACATGCAGGCGGCAGCATCGGCGCCTACGTGGCCGCTGATGATCGGAGCGCCGTATACACGGGCTTTGGGATGAATCGGCAAAAGGCTGCGCAGTCCGGTTTGGCTCAAACTGGTGGAGGTGCGCTTCCCTTCGACCATTTCGATTTCGGTAATGGACTGGTAAGGAGTCTGACCGATGGAATACACGCTCTGGCGGAAGAAAATGTCGCGCATGGTGGAGTTGCCCACCACAACCATTTCGTAGATGGTTTTCGGATCGACGGGGAACCCCTCGATGGCATGGGTGAGATAACCTGCCAGCGTGCGCATCAAGAGTCTTCCGGGGTGCTCGGTGTCGTAGGCGATACGCGACATGATTTCAGAGCCGCCGAAACGCTGCGGATTTTCAAACGATGTGTCTGCGATCAATTCGCCGGTTTCGAGGTCGACGAGGCGCAGCACAACGGTCGTGGTTCCCAGGTCCATTGCAATGCCGAGAATCGGACCATTGGATCGCTCCACCTCGACCCCATCGATGAGGATCCGATCTCCATCGCGAGTGACCGCTGGATCAAGTCTGAACTCATGATTGCTGAGGGGAAGCCCAAACGCGTGGCGCTCGATGCGCATGTGTCCGCGCCGCATGGTATGACAGCGAACGTGACCGTCTGCTGCAATTACGCATGTCTGACACGAGAGGCGGAAGTTGCCTTTGAGATGGCGCTCCGGCTCAGCAATCGGCGAGAGGGCATCCATGCCTTCAACAATTTCGACCATGCATTCTTTGCATTTGCCCTGCTTGCGGCAGGACGTGGGCACGTCGATTTCCATAGCTTCGGCGTAATCGAAAAGTGAACGAGCGTCCGTTGCCTGGATGGATTGTCCGTTGATGGTGAGGGTAACTGCCATACCTCTGGAGGTTTTACCAGCCCTTCGCTTCTAGTTCGGCTTTCACGGCTTCCGCAACTTCGCGCGCAGAACCCTCGCGCTCTTCTTCTTCGCTCCACTTCCACTGGGCCAGGTAATCGTCAGAAGATTGCAACCCGCGCTTGGCGGCGAGAATATCGACCTGCGCCATGAATCTCCCATCGAGCAATACGTCGACGTCTTCGGACTCATCCTCGGCTTTGATCTGCGTGGGAATTTCCTGCCAGTAAAGGACTTTGTAAGTGGTCATACCCGCTTACACCTCAGCCGCAAGCCGCAAGAACAAATCGACGGCTGCAGAGGCGTTCGCACCGTATCCGTCAGCGCCGATTTCGTCGGCAAACATCTGGCTGATGGGAGCGCCGCCAATGGCCATCTTGATGTGCGACAAGCCAGCCGCATCAAAGCCGTCGATCACAGTTTTCATGTACATCATGGTTGTGGTTAATAGCGCGCTCATGCCGATGATGGTTGGCTTGCATTTCTCAGCCGCGGCCATGAATTTGTCTACGCTCTGGTCGACGCCGATGTCGTGCAACTCAAAGCCCGCTCCCTCGGCCATCATGCCTACAAGGTTTTTGCCAATGTCATGCAGGTCCCCGCGCACCGTTCCCATAAGCAGAACTCCCTTGGGCTTGGTGCCGCTGGTTTTTGAAGTCAGCAACGGCTTCAGCACGCCCATGCCTGCTTTCATTGCACGCGCCGCGATCAGTACCTCTGGAACGTAGAGCACGTTATGCTTGAAGTCCTCACCAACCACGCTCATGCCTGCGATCAATCCCTCGTTCAGGATTTCCTGTGCAGTCCGCCCCTCAACGAGGGCTTCCTTGGTAAGCCGTTCCACCTCGCCGGCGTTTCCTTCGTAAAGGAGCTGGTTCATCAGCGCATAATCAGGCATTCATCCGCTCCTTAGACACTGCTCGAGATCGTGCCGAGCGCACTTTCGCATTGAACTCTTCCAGGGCCTCAAGCATGGCCAGAATGTTTTCGCGCGGCATTCCCGGGCTGGTGCCGCCACCTACGGAGAGAATGATCCCCTCGCCACCGGAACCCTCCAGCACCTCCAGGGTTTCATCTTTAACTTCTTCGGGGGTTCCGCGCACTGCGATCTCCAGCGGGTTAACGTTGCCCATCAGGCACATCCGATCGCCTACGCGGCGCTTTACTTCGGTGATGTGTTTCTGTTTGCCCCAGTTGAGGGCATTGAATCCAGCATCCGGCAAATGATCGAGGCAGGCATCGACTTCCGCATCGTTGTGGTAGAGCTTGACCCAGTCCTTGGGAAAGGCATCGCAAATACGCTTGAGGTATGGATGCGCAAACTCAAGATAGTGCTCCTCGTTAATGAAGCCGACGATGTCGTCGAGAATGAAGATGCTTTCTACTCCGTCGCCCATGACTTTCTGCTGCGCCTTGAGCCAGTCGATTACCACACGGGTACAGAGGTCGATCAGTTTATGCGCACCCTTGGGATCTTCTACCAGGTCGATCATGAAATTCGTGGTGCCGCGCACAAATCCCGCGGTGCAGAGAGGGCCGCGCGAAGTGACCATGGGGAGAATGTAGCCGGCATCCAGAATGCGTTGGCGCGCCATACCGATGCGATGCAAGGTCAGACCGGCGAATGCATCGGCCTCAACCTCGTATTCGGGGAAGTTGTCGATATCTTCCAGCCGGTAAAGCGTGTGGTATTCGCTCGGCGTGTTGTCCTGCCAGAATTTGATCTTCGCGCCGAGCACTGAAGGCTCGGCTGCCATCCCGTATTCCATCCACCAGGAGGGGATAAAAATGATGTCCGGGAACTCGCGCATGATCTTCAGATTGGACTGGAACCAGAGTTCAGGATCGAGGAAATAGTCCATGTGCTTGATGCCGAGATAGCCGGGAATCCACGGGCTATCGACGATCAGCGCCATTGGAATCTTGTCCAGTTTTTCGCGGCGAACTGCTCGTTTAAATGTTTCCCACTGCTCTGGCCGCATGTCCCCCCCAAACCCCTCTATGAAAACTACTCACTAAATCGACTTACTTCCGAACGCCGCAATCATACGGCATCGCCAATAACCGACACAACAGAATTCAGGATAGTGCCTCGCAAGAGGTAAGTTGTTTGTTTTCGCAGGTATTTCTGGCCGTTATTGATGTAACGTCTTTGTTTTTCCGTGCATGGGAGGAAAGCGGGTGAGGGGTGGGTAAATCAACCCCGTGGACAGGGTGACTTGAGGTTGGAGGACGAACGAAACTCACGGATTTCCCCTGTTTTGGCGGTCATGATTTAATTGTGCGCGTTTCGGTGAATTAGACTGCAAACTTTTGGAAGATATTTGAGATTAATTTTGTGAGCAGATTTTCTCGGGGGTTTGGCCTGAAGGGTCGGGGCTGGAGAGGCTGAACCAGCCCGGCTGTACTGGGGTCCGTGTCGCCAGAGAAGGGGTGCATGCCAGGAGGGGAGGCCCACACAACAGCCGACCGAGAGGTCGGCGCTACTATTCGGCGCTGCTACTATTCTGCGCCACTATGGAACCCGCTTTGATTCTGCGGGTTGAGTTATATATACGACTATTTGGCCGGTTTATCGAAAGGCTGTTTGTCGGTAATCCTGGGGCGGTTTTCTGCTTGCAACTCCTTGGAGACGGCTTCAACTTCGTGGAAGACTCTAAGCAGATTGCCCCCGAGAATCTTGCGACAGTCTTCGGCCGAATACCCGCGATCCAACAGGGCCTGTGTAATCTTGGGCAGGTCGGCTGGCGAGTCCAGGCCTTCCGGCAACTGGCCGCTGACGCCGTCGAAATCGGAGCCAAGACCTACGTGATCTACGCCGGCGACCTTGGCGATGTGGTCGATGTGGTCGATCAGCATTGACAAAGGCGGGCGAGGAATGCGGTCCATGTAGCTGCGCTGGATCTTTTCTTCGTCGGAGTAGGTGAAATCCTTGCCGTCTGCCTTGGCTTTGGCCTTGGCGTCCGCTACTGCCTTGTCCACCTCGGGCTTCTGGGCCTTTTCGGCGTCTTTGTAAGCCTGCGAAATGAAGCCGGAAAAGAAGTTGACCTGGACTACGCCGCCTTTGGAGTTGGGTCCGCCGGAGTTGGCAACGGCGCGGAGCATGTCGTCGGTCATGTTGCGCGGAGCGTCGCACAGAGCACGGGCTGAAGAGTGGGACGCGATGACAGGGGCGCGCGCGATGACCAATGTGCGATAGAAGGTTTTGTCGGCCACGTGGGATATGTCGACCATCATGCCCAGGCGGTTCATCTCGTAGACCACGTCTTTGCCGAATTCGGTAAGGCCCTCCTTGGTGTGGGGGACGGAGGTGTCGTCGATGTCGCCGGAGCTGTCGGCCCAGTCGAGAGAGTTGGACCAGGTGAGCGTCATGTAGCGAACGCCGAGCGCATAGTACTGGCGAAGCAGAGGAATCGAATTCTCGATGGAGTGGCCGCCCTCGATGCCCATCAAAGCAGCGAATTTGTGTTGGCGGTGCGCAGCCTCAATGCCTTCAGGCGATGTGGCGAAGACGATCTGATCGGGATGCTTGGCGACCTGTTGCTTGACGGAGTCGATCAACTCCAGGGTGCGGCGCGCGTAGTGATCCTTATAGAGGGTTGGCTCGACCCAGATGGAGAAAAACTCCGCGCCCAGGTTGCCCTTGTGAATGGAATCCAGATTGAGATTGCCGCCATTGAGAGGGTCGACTAGATCGAAGTGGTCATCCACGAAGCGCTGCGGTGTGTCGGCATGAGTGTCGATGACGATAGCGGATTTCTGGACTTCGGCGGCGGTTATTTTCGCAGGGGGCATTTTCGGGGCTGGCCTGGCTGGAGTTTGGGCGCATAGAAAGGCCGGGACGGCGAGGAGCAGGGCTGTGACAGGGATTCGGACGCGCATAGGCTTTGCGTCAGTATAGAACGGGGATGCAACGAATAGAGAATTGGCGGCTGCGAAGGTTGGAAGATGGACGGCGGGCTCCGTAGCGGCTACTCTTGTTTCGATCACCAGGATTCTTATCGCCGTGGTGTTCATTCTCGTGAGGTTGAATGGGAACGAATCCTTCTTCATTGCAGCAGGCGCGCCCAAGCGGAACGAATGAACCCGCTTCCGCTTCATCGATTGGCTTGATTATGCTTTGCGTGCTTGTGCTGTTGATCGGCGCTGTTTATCTGCTCAGGACGAATCCGGCGACAGGGAGGTGGGCGCAGACTTACGACCCGACCGGCCATTGGTGGCTCTCGACGATTGCGGCTGCGCTTCCGGTGATTGTGCTGCTGGGCGCGATGGCGCTTCTTCGCCTCAAGGCTCACATCGCGGCGGTGATTGGACTCACGACGGCGCTCGTTGTGGCACTAGCCGTTTACCATATGCCGTTTCGGTTGGTGTTGACGACAACGGTGTATGGCGCAGGGTACGGGCTGTTTCCTATCTGCTGGATCATTTTGCCGGTCATCTTTCTATATCAACTGACAGTGAAGACGGGGCGGTTTCAGACACTGCAATATAGCCTGACCAACATCACGGACGACGGCCGGCTGCAACTGCTTCTGATTGCGTTCGCGCTGGGCGCATTCATTGAGGGAGCTGGCGGATTTGGCGCGCCGGTAGCCGTATGCGGGGCGATTTTGATCAGCCTCGGGTTTCGGCCTATAGAGGCGGCGGGCCTGTCGTTGATTGCAAATACCGCGCCGGTGGCTTTTGGGTCGCTGGGAATTCCGATTGTCGCGCTGCATGGAGTAACAGGGCAGGACGTGCTGTTGCTTTCCAAGGTGATCGCGGTCATTCTTGTGCCGTTTTGCGTGCTGGTGCCGTTCTGGCTGGTGTGGATCTACGCCGGGCTTCGCGGAATGCTGGAGGTTTGGCCTGCGCTGCTAGTGGCGGGCGGAACATTTGGGCTAACGCAGTTGCTGATGGGCGCATTTGTTGGGCCAGGCCTCGTGGACATTGCTGCTTCGACGGCGACGATGTTCGTCCTGGTTGTGTTCTTTCGATTCTGGAAACCGAAGCGTGTGTTGAATGCGCACGGGGAGGACATTACAACGCAGGAGCGTTCTCGAAGCGGGCTCGGGGCTGGAGCGACTTTCAAGGCGTGGCTGCCGTGGCTGACGTTGAGCGTGGTGGTATTTGCGTGGGGGATTCCGCGGTTCGCGCAATGGATGGATGCGAAGACTTCTGTGAGTATCCCCGTTGCTGGTTTACACAATATTGTCATGCGAGTTCCTCCTGTATCGGCGGCGCCGGCGGCGGAGGCTGCGGTCTTCAATTTGAACTGGCTGGCGGCTTCAGGGACTGGAATCCTGGTGGCGGCTGTCCTCGCTGGGTTTCTGATGGGGCTGGGGCCATTTACTTTGGCCAGGGCTTTTGTTCATACCATCTTCAGCGTGCGATTCACGATGATGACGATTGCGGCCATGTTGGCGCTGGGGTATGTGATGCGCTATTGCGGGATGGATGCGACGTTGGGACTGGCGTTTGCGCGAACAGGATTTCTCTATCCCTTCTTTGGCACGCTTATTGGATGGGTGGGAACCGCGACTACGGGTTCCGATACCGCATCGAATGTTGTGTTCGGAAGCTTGCAGCAGGTTACGGCGCGGCAGATTGGGGTTTCGCCGCTGCTGATGGCTTCAGCTAACTCGGCTGGCGGGGTGATGGGCAAGATGATTGCCGCGCCCAGCATTGTGGTGGCGAGCACGGCGACCGAGAGCTATGGACAAGAGGGAACGATTCTGCGGTTCGTCTTCTGGCATAGCCTGGCGCTGGCCGCGCTGGTGGGTTTGTTTGTTTTGATCATGGCGTATGAAGCACCGTTCGCGCGTCTGGTGGGCAATTAACAAGTAAGCTAGATCGGCTCTTCCTTGAGCGGTTCAGGAACGAAGACGTCGCACGATTTGTGCCATTGCCCTTGCTGCTCGAAGCCGGCGCCTTCCAAGCCGACCCTGTAGGCACTGGCGCCGTTTTCACCGGCGGCGCGCTGCATGATGTAGCCTTCGTAGGCAACCCCTTTTTCGCTTATAACAATGACGTTCTGATTCAAGTCGAGCATGGCGGTTTCCTTCCGATTCCAGGGCTTCTTCGGTTCAGGCTAATCCATCTTCCGGCGATTTGCCACCCGGGTTACGGGGCACCAGCCGCAACGCCTCACACATCTCTCGTCTTATTTGTGGAGGAGAGGCTTGAGGGCAGGGATGAGGGTGTCGGCGAGGATGTTGGAGCCTTTGGCGGTGGGGTGGATGCCGTCCTGCTGGATGGTGTCGGGGACGTTGATCAGGTTTTTGTAAATCATGGGGATGAAGGCGGTGTGGTGCTTGGCGGCGAGGTCGCGGAACACCTGATCAAAGGAGTCGATGTAGTCCTTGCCGTAGTTGGGCGGGAGGGTGATGCCGGCTAGCAGTATCTTGATATGGGAGGCCTCAAGAGTGGTGAGCACCTGGTCGAGGTTGCGGCGCGTCTGATCGGGGGGCAGGCCGCGCAGGCCGTCATTGCCGCCGAATTCAACGATGACAACTTCGGGGTGCAGCAGCAGGATGGAGCGGAGATCGGCAACTGCGTCCTTGGTAGTGGCGCCGCTGGTGCCTTGGTTGTTGACTTTGTAGTGGTAACCGAGAGAGTCGAGTTTTTGCTGCAAATAATCGGGATAGGCCTGGCCGGTCTGAAGGCCGTAGCCGGCGGTGATGCTGTCGCCGAAGCAGACCAGGAGGGGGCGATCGGCAGCTTGGACCGTGCCAGTGAGAAACGCGGCGGCGAGAAGGAGACCGATTGAAACAACGAGGCGGCGGGATACGTACACATGGATAGTGTAGATGGTGGAGATGCAGCCGGCCGAAAAGGAACAGCAGGTCCTTCGACTTCGCTGAAGTGCGCTTCGCTCAGGATGACAGTCTGGTAGGTTGTTTCAGGAGGATTAGTGATAGAGGTTCGGGATGCTCGGAAGTGGATACAGAATGGGGCGCGGCGGGTTGAGATTCTGAAGGGAATTACTCTCACGATTCCGGCTGGACAGTTTGTGGCGATTGTGGGCGCCAGCGGGAGCGGCAAGAGTACGCTGCTGGGGCTGCTGGCGGGGTTGGATACGCCGAGTTCGGGCGAGATCTGGCTGGATGGGGTGCCGATTCATAACCTGGTGGAGGCTGATCTGGCCGCGGTCCGGGGCAGGAAGATCGGGTTTGTGTTCCAGTCGTATCAGCTTATTCAAACGCTGACGGCGCTTGAGAATGTGATGCTTCCATTTGAATTGAACCTGGAAGGGAACGGGATCAGCCAGGCGCGACGCTTGCTGGGCGAGGTGGGACTGGCGGAACGTGTAGATCATTACCCGGTTCAGCTTTCGGGGGGCGAACAGCAGCGGGTGGCGCTGGCGCGGGCGTTTGTGGTGGAACCCCCGATTGTGATGGCGGATGAGCCAACGGGCAATCTCGATTCCGCAAATGGAAAGCTGGTTCTGGATCTTCTGTTGGATCGCAATAAGTCGGCGGGGACAACGCTGGTGCTTGTGACGCATGATCCCGAAGTGGCGAGCAGGGCGGATCGGAAAATTGTGCTGAAGGATGGGATGGTGGTTGAGGATACGCTGCCGTTCGTTGCGCCGGTTGAAGTCGCGGAGCAGGCTCAACATGGCTAAGCGGGCGTTGAGTTGGAGGCGGGCGGGGGCTATTGGCTGGCGGGATCTAAAGTCTGCGCCGGGTAAGTTTGGGTTTGTGGTGCTCTCGGTCGCTGTGGGGGTTGCGGCGCTGGTGGGCGTGCGCGGGTTCAGCGAAAGCTTCAGGCGAACTTTAAGTACCGAGGCTAGATCGTTAATGGCCGGGGACTTGAGTGCGCGGCTTTTTCACGAGCCTACGACGGACGACAAGGGGAAGATTGCGGCCGTTCTCGAAAAAGACGGCGCCGGGATTCGGACAACATGGGTGACGGAGACGATTTCGATGGCTTCGGTGCCGCCGGACCCGGTCCCATTGCTGGTTTCATTGAAGGCGGTTGATCCCTCGGAGTATCCGTATTACGGGACAGCGCAGTTGGAGCCGGCGATGAGCTTGCAACAGGCTCTCGATGGCGATTCGGCGGTGGTGGCGGACGAGTTTCTGATCCGGCTGAAGGCGCAAGTGGGGCAGACGCTTCGGCTGGGGGGCCGGAATTTCAGGATTTCGGCCGTGCTGAAGCAGGAGCCGGATCGGATGACGGCTGGGGCGGGCATGGGACCGCGGGTGATGATTTCCCAAGCCGCATTGGCCCGGACCGGGCTGATTGCGATGGGCAGCCGCGCGAGCCAGCGGCTACTGCTGAAGCTGCCTGAAGTGAAGAACACAGGCTTGAAGACAAGCGCCGGCGCGGTTGATCCAGTGAACATGCGAAAGCAGCTTGAGGATGCGTTGCCGGATGCGCAGGTAATGGATTTCCGCGAGGGGAACCCCGGACTGAGCCAGGGGCTGGATAACTCGACTGCGATTTTGAGCTTGATTTGCCTGGTGGCGATGGTGCTGGGGGCGATAGGCGTGGCGATGGCGATGCATGCGCATCTTGAACAGCGCATGGATATGCTGGCGATTCTGAAGGCTGTGGGCGCGGGATCGGGGGATTTGCTGCGGATATTTCTGCTTCAGACGCTGGGGCTGGGGCTGGCGGGAGGTGTGCTTGGCGTGGCTGCGGGCGTGGGCGT
>JBELAI010000124.1:0-16338 GCA_049508975.1 Occallatibacter sp.
AACTCCAAAGCAACAGAGAAACGGGCAACGCGGGATAACCCACGCCACGCTGACGCGAACATTGGTTCCACGCTTTAAGCATGGGCGGAATTATACTTGGGTGCTCGATGCGTACATCATCGTCAAATCACTCACCGACGCCGATTACTCCCCAAATGTCGGCTTAACCGGCCAAAGTCTGCCCATTCTAACTAAAGGCCTTCAAGAGCCAAATTCTCGACACCAGTCGCCTCCAAGTCTGCGGCAATCTAGTGTTCACGCCGATTCTCTTGCCTGGAAGGATCACGCTGTAGCAAGCGGACTCGAAGGCATAAGAAATCCGGCTGAAGAATAATAAAACACTTCGCCGAGCCGCGCTGCATCAGGCGATTCACAAACCCATCGGGAAAAACGGTTGGCCGGTTAATTACGGCTTCTCGCAAGTCATTCCGATGCCATTCTGAATTCCGCTCGATTCACCACCAAACCGGAGACCGCCCGTCGCCCCTCTACCTTCGCCTGAATCCACCAGAATCCAGCCCCAAAATTTCTTTTCTCCTTTTTGCAGTCTATTCCGCCGAAAAGCGCACACTTGAATCATGACCGCCATGCGTTCCATCAACCCACGTCTTCGATTTGTCGGGGCAACTTGACAGAATTGACTCCCCCCTCCCCCCATTTTTCCGCAATCACCTGCAAAGTAAAGAGTTAGTCAGAAAAGACCCATTTCGACCTACCCAAACAAAGGACTTACAGGAGACCAAAAGCCGGAAAACAGCCCAAATCGTCCATTTTTACGCAGAGAACAGCCGCTTCCCGCTCCCAATCGAGCGTGAGCGGAAGGGATAGCTTGTCTTACTCAGCCAGCGCAGTCGGTTGTTTCACCGGCCGGAAGAGCCAAAGATTCAGCAGCGTAAACAGCATTCCGCCAACCGCAAATTTCAGCCAGACCGGCGCATGCGACGGCGAGAAGAACCCTTCCAGGCATCCCGCAATCACCAGCAGGGGAATGATCCCCGAAACCAGCCGCGTAGCCTCCAATCCTCCCTGCGCCACCGAATCCTTCCACCGCAGCGCCCCCGGAAACAGCATCGCGTACCCCAGCCGGAATCCCGCCGCGCCGGACAAAATAATCGACGGCAGCTCCAGCGAACCATGCCCGACAACAAAGCTCCAAAGCATCAGCGACATACCGTATTGGTGGCAAGCAGCGCCGACAACTCCAAGTAACATCCCATTAAAGAACAAGTAATAGAAAGTCCCCAGCCCAAACGTAATTCCCGCCGCGAAAGTCACAAAGCAGACCGTTAGGTTGTTGGTCATGATGTGGCTGGTCTCGCGCGGAGCCACGCTGACGATGGACTCCGTCCACATCTGGTGCCGTTCCATAGTAGCGATCATGTCCGGTCCGACGAAGTGCCGCATGAACTCCGGCCTAGCGCTAGTCAGCACCGCTCCCAGAATCCCGAACGCAACCGACACCGCCAGCGACGCCAGCACAAACCCAATCTGTCGCTGAAACACCGCCGGATACTCGTCCCGCAGAAACAGGAACAGCGTGCGCAGATTCGTCTTCCTGCCGGAATAGATGATATGGTGGGCGCGAGCCAGCAACTGATTCACGTGTACCGTATAAGTGCGAGCAGTGGAGTCCTGCCGCAAGACTGACAGGTCCGCGGCCACCTGGCGGTAGAGCAGAGCCATCTCCTGCAACTCGGCGCGGGAAAGCTGCGCGAGACCGCTCGAGTCGGCGTGTGCCAACAGGGATGCCAGCCGGTCCCAGTGCGGCCTGCGATTCGCGATCCACCGGTTGGAGAGGATTTGTGCCATGGAATTGAGTCGGGACCTGAGTTCTGACCAGCTTAGCATCGACACCCCGGAGTTGGTGGCCATCGAGCTACCCCTGGCCGGCATCGGCAGCCGTTTCATCGCGCTGCTGGTCGATTACCTCATCTGGAGCGCGGGTCTCGTGCTCCTGATAATTGTTGCCGTCGTAGTCTTGCCTGCCATGCACACGTTCAATGTGAAGTCGGCGCAATGGGCTGAAGCGATCGTCATCTTTCTGGTATTTCTCTGCAATTGGGGCTACTTTACGCTGTTCGAAGCATTCTGGAACGGCCGCACCCCAGGCAAGCGGGTCGCCAGGATTCGCGTCATCCAGCGCTCCGGCCGCTCCATCGGCCTGCTGGAGTCGATGGCCCGCAATCTCGTGCGCTACGTAGATCAGCTCCCCTTCTTCTACGCGGTGGGTGTAATCACCATGTTCGTGACCCGCCAGCACCAGCGCCTGGGGGACTTGGCCGCCGGCACCCTTGTTGTGCGCGACCGCGAGCCTGAGACTCCGCTCTGGGGCGATACCGGCTCGCGCACCTTTACGGCACAGCTGTTCAAAGCCAATGCGCCCATTCCGGAGCCCCACACCGCCCTCACCCTGCCGGCATCAGGAATCGCCAAACTCACATCGTCGGACCTCGAAGTGCTGGAAGGCTTCTTCTCGCGCCGCCTGGATATGACCATGGCGACCCGGCAGGCGCTAGCTGGCCGCATCGGAGCCGCAATCCAGGCCAAGTCCGGGTTGGAGGTGCCTGAGGGCTTCAGCGTGGAGACTTTCCTCGAGGCTACAGCGCGCCAATTACGAGACCAGGCCAGAATGCAATAGGGATATTATCCCATTAGGAAATATTCAGAGGCCACTTTTCCTCAATTTGAGGAAGTGACCGCTCATCAGGAAAAAATCATTCGGAAAAAATAATCCAGGTACGTTCCTTTTGAAGGAATGCTGCGAATCTCGTTAAATCCGCCTGTCGCTTGACCCTGATCCCACGTAAGTTGTCAAGATAGTATCGCACCATTAACTGTATTTTTATCTTACGCTTCCGTCGGTAAACCGCGTTACCTCCCATCGCTTTTGCCATCCCTGGGAAAAATCAACCGAAAGTTGGACTTGACAACCGTTCCTATGGAGGGCTTAAATGTCTCCCGGCTCAGTGGTAGGCATCTTGTGCTCAGTCTGCTTAAACGTTTGAGCGCAGTGATTCCAAAAAATGGAGAATGGCGTTTTTCATCTTCCATACCACGGAGAAAATGGGTCGTTTCTGCAAGTCCGTTCAGGAGTAGTTTCGGCCTGGCAGACGGCCCGGAGCCGAAAGATTGCCGGAACTGTTGAGGAGCACTCCGGCAGGTGCAAGTAAACCTAATCCCGCGAACCGGCACAAGAATGCCGGCGGCACACCCGGAGAATTCGATGGGGTGCTGAAACAGACGGGTCGAGTGGATGGGGGATTGGTTAGTAAATGGATTTTCTTCTTGACAATTCTCAATCCGCGCGCATTAAATGGCTCGGTCGCAAATCCAAGCTCTCAGGTAAATCGGTGTATTTGAGCAGATCTCTTCCAGAACGCTCTGAGCCTTCGCGGTCGTCCGTGCAAACGGAAGGTGTCGTGAGGGCATCGCTGCGTCTGGGATTGTGCAGTCCGATGGGAAGACAAGACCATCGGGCGAAGTGCAACGATCATCGGTTTGTCGTTGAGCCCGGTTTCCATCGGGACGGCTTTATTCCGAAATGATGGAAAAGCGGCTGAAGAACCAACCACCAGTAACAACTTTGAAAAGGAAGGTCACATGAGACAAGCGAGATACATGATAGTGCTGGTTCTCTTATTGTTTGCTGGCTTGGCACTAAAAGCACAGCAGAACTCTGAGATCGTCGGCACAGTTACTGACCAGACCGGTGCAGCCGTGCCAGGAGCAGTTCTGACACTGACGCAAAAAGAAACCGGTTTTGTGTACAACGGCACCACAAACGGCACAGGCGGATTCGTATTTGCCGGTTTGAACGTCGGCACCTTCAGCCTGAAAGCCACGGCGAAGGGGTTTGAGGCCTACCAGGCAAACGGAATTGCCTTGAACGTATCGCAAACGCTCGCAACCGACATCAAGCTGACGGTTGGAGCCGAGACGATGGAAGTTACCGTCAATGCGGATGCGCTAACTGTTCAGACAGAATCCAACGATGTCAGCACGCTGATCAGCGGCGAGCAGGTAACGTCGATCGCCACTGAAAATCGTAACTTTACCGCTCTGGCGGCTCTCGGCCTGGGCGTCAGTTCCAACCTGCCCAACAACAACCCTCCATCCGCTTCGGCTTCGAGCGCAAGTATCAGCGTGAACGGCCTTCGTCAGAGCCATAACATCTGGCTGCTGGATGGTGCGGAAGCCGATGACCGCGGCGGCGCCGGCGGCATGAGCGTTATGCCCTCCATGGACTCGATCGCGCAGTTCCAGGTATTGGCCAGCAACTATCCTCCGGATTACGGTATTGCTTCCGGAGCCACGTTCAGTCTTGCTCTGAAGAGCGGTTCGCAGAAGTTCCATGGCGAAGGTTGGGAGTTCCTCCGCAACGACGACCTGGATGCGAATGACTTCTTCAATAAGTATCAGCATGCTGCTGGGAGCTTCCAAGCAGTTCCAAAATTGAGACAGAACATTTTCGGCTTCAACGTTGGCGGACCTGCGTTTATTCCGCATGTCTTCAACACGACAAAGAAGAAGACCTTCTTCTTCTACAACCAGGAGTGGCGCCGCGTCATTCAAACCAGTTCACCAAATACCTCCACCACGATTCCCGATGCCGACCGTCCCACAGCGGGTACTAATCTGCATTATGTGTCTCCCGCTTATGCAACGAGCCAGACCATTTATGTTCCCACGGTAGGCCAGGTGCCCGACCCTGCTTTTGACGCCAAACTGCAGGCAAATGGTATTCCCGAGTCGTTGCGTTCAGGCAACACTTATGCGCTTGACAAAAATTGCCCGAAACCCGACGCCAGCGGCAACCAGCCAGCGTGCGGTTTTCCGTTCCCGAATCAGGTTATTCCATCGGGGCTTTTCGATCCGGATGCGTTGTTGTATTTCCAGTCAAGCCTACTTCCGCACGTGACTACGTCTGGAGACAAGGCAACAACTGAAATCGCCACGCCCACAACGGTAACCGAAGAAGTTGTCCGTATCGATCATGCAATCAATGACAAATGGCAGATCCTCGGCCACTACCTGCATGACGCTCAGGCCACAGGCGTAGCCGGTGCCGATCTAAGCTGGAACTGGACTACGTACGACACTATTTCCAGCGTCGAAAGCAACCCTGCGAACAGCGCAGCGGTCAAGCTGAGCGGAGAAATTTCCCCCAGCCTGCTGCTTGAAGCGTCGATGAACTATGACGGCAACGTCATCAACATCACAAACTCGCCTAATTCTCTTCACCCCAGCAACTGGACTCCGGACACATTCTTCACCAACTCCGGTTCGAACCAATACCCCGGAGCAAACTGGTGCGGCAATGGTGTTTGCGCCTCGCTTGCGACCGGCTATGGAGCATGGCACAACGCTGCTCAAGACTATGAGCCCCGCGTTGATCTTTCCTACACTCGCGGAAAGCATGCAATGAAGTTCGGGTTCAGCTACAACCGTTACACCAAGAACCAGCAATTGCAGGCCGATGCCGCAGGTGACTACGGATTCGGCGGGGGCCCGACGGCCACTCCTGCTGGCGGAAACTCCGGCGATCCTTTCATGAGTAATCTCCTTGGCCTGGCGGGCAGCTACTCTCAGCCGCAATCCATGGCCATCCGGCACTATGTGAACCAGACGACGTCAGGGTATATCAACGACAACTGGAAGGTAAGCCCTCGGCTTAGCCTGCAAATCGGTTTGCGTTACGATGCACTGCCGCACGCTTGGGAACGCAACAACGCGTTGGAGAACTTCGATCCATCGCAATACAGGCAGATTCCCGTTCTCTGGTCGACCACGGTTTCGGGCGCAATCAACCCGGCCAGCCCCGGAGTTGAGACGCCGTGCCCAACTCTCGCTGGCTGCCCATTCGGGCTCGCGGGAGCTGTTGGAACCCCCTATTACCTCAATGGCATGGTTACCCCAGGGACAGACGGTGTGCCCCACGGTGCGGTAACCAACGACTACAACACCATTCAGCCTCGCGTCGGGTTCGCGGAAGATCTCTTCGGCAACGGCAAAACCGTTCTCCGTGGTGGCTTCGGAACCTTCTACGAGCGCCTGCAGGGGAACGACATCTATGGCGTTTCGAACAGCAACCTGCCCTATGAATACACACCGAATGCGGGCAGCGTTTACTACAGCACACCAACCTGCTCGTGGGAATCGAATGCATCTACGGCCAATCCCGCGAACTGCGGTAGTCCCTCGTCTCTTCCCATCTATCCGGCGGGCCTGACCTCGCTGGCGACAACCTACAAGGCGCCAGGCGCTGCAATGTATAGCCTTGGCATCCAACATGAATTGAAGCCGTCCATGATTATGGTCGTCCAGTATGTGGGCAACCTTGCGTGGCATCAGAACATCGACGTCCCGTTCAACAATTTCCCGCTTACTACGCCGGACAGCATCAGGTCGGAAGTGGCCTCTGGTACGTTGCCAAGCTCGATCTATCCTGCTGGAAGCAATCAACTGCGCACCTACCAGGGATATGCCGGGATTAGCCAGGAAGAAAACACAACGAACAACACATACAACGGTCTGCAATCCAGCCTGCGTCTCCAGAACAAGTGGGGCCTCAGCGGAGAACTGGACTACACCTACTCCCATAACATCGACTTAACCGACACCGATCTCCAGACGATTGCCAATCCGTGGAATCTGAAGTATGAGAAGGGCAACAGCGGTTATGATCGTCGTCAAATCTTCGGTGGGAACTACATCTACAGTTTCCCAATCTTCAACAAGTCCCAGGGTCTGGCTCACTCACTGCTGGGTGGCTGGCAGCTTGCGGGCACGTTCGTCAAACAGACGGGCCTGCCTTCTGCATCCGGCTTTGGCGGCGTAAACGATCCAATCGCACTGGGCGGCGGCTACACCAACTACGCCAACATCGTCAACCCAATTCACTACCACCACAGGGTGGGCGACTGGTTCGATACCGTTGCCAATCAGGGAGTTTCGGCCGCTGGCGACCCGCAAGCACCACCGACCCCTGGCTATGAAGGTGGTCCTAACCTCGGATTCGGCGACGGCAGAAAAGACAGCTTCGTCGGCCCTGGCCGTACCGATTTCACAACCTCACTCTACAAGAACTTTGCGATCACCGAAGCGGCTCACTTCGAGTTCCGCGCGGAATCGTACAACACCTTCAACCACACCGAGCTCAACGCGATCAATTCATCCTATTCGACGGGCGGAACCTATGGAACCGCAACCGGCGATTGGGGCCCACGCGTATTGCAGCTTGGCGCCAAGATCGTATTCTAACCACTCGTAAGAAACAAAGGGCGCCGCAAGAGGAAACTCTTGCGGCGTCCTTTTGGTTGGATTCCCGATTTCCCCCATTCGGCAGTGAGTCAGTTTGAAGGGTACGGGCTTCAGCCCGTACATCAACCAAGCAAAACAAGCGAGGGCTTCAGCCCCTGAGGGAATGCGCTTTCAAATTGACCCAATACCCTACATCCGCATGACTGGACAGCGCATCCTTAGGCCTGCGATAGTTTGTTCGAAGATGTCACGGTTCCCCGATCGCCCGCTCATTCTAGTTGCTCTTGTGCTCGCCTCCGGATCGGCCTGTGCACTTGGCCAGCCTACGCTGACGCGTACCGGCACGCCGCCCGCCACGGCGCAAGCGTCAAACCAAAACGGCTACTTAGGCTCCGCTGCCTGCGCCCGTTGCCATCGGAGCATCTCCGAATCCTTTGCTAAGACCAGCATGGGCCGCTCGCTCACTCCCATCAAGCCGGAGTTCCTCCAGACTCTCCCTCCGGGTTCGATGGAGACAGCCAGCCTGCTCGACTCTAAGTCAAACCACCGCTTTGAAGTCCACGCCGAGAACGGCAAACTGATCCAAAGCGAGTCCGAAATCGCGGCAAGCGGCCAGGAAGTCTTCCGCATTACACATGAAATGGGTTGGATCGTCGGCACCGGGGAGAACGGCTTAGGTGCGTTACTGCGTCGCGGCGATTATCTCTTCCAGGCGCCGCTCTCCCATTACACGCAGACCGGGCGCTGGGATCTTTCGCCTGGCTATGAGAATCAGGACGACGGCTTCAATCGCGTCATCCAGCCTGGCTGCATCTATTGCCACAGCGGTCGCCCTCAGCCCATCGCCGGCCACGACGGAAGTTACCGCGACCCGGCCTTCACGCAGACCCCCATTGGCTGCGAAAACTGTCACGGTCCAGGCGCTGCACATGTCGAAGCCATGCGCAAAGCCAAAATCCCGCAGAGCGGTCCAGACCCGACCATCGTTAACCCCGAGCGTCTGGGCAGCCAGCTCGCCAACGACATCTGCATCTCCTGTCATCAGGCCGGCGACGCACGCGTCCTGCAACCCGGAAAGACATATCAGGATTTCCGCCCTGGTGAGCCCCTGGAACGCACCGTCGCCATCTTTCAGATTCCGCCAACGCGTGACAACCCGCCCAACGAGGATCACGTCCAGCACTACTACTCCATGAGCTTGAGCAAGTGCTTCCTCGCCACGCAAAATCTCCGTCCGGAAAAGCAGCTCCGTTGCATCAGCTGTCACGATCCGCACGTCGAGCCCACCGCGGAAGAAGCACCGGCACATTTCAACGGCGCGTGCCTTACCTGTCACACCAAGGCCAGCTGCACGGCGTCGCAGGCTGCGCGCCAGGCAACAACGCCAAGCGACAACTGCATTGGCTGCCACATGCCCCGTCGCAGCATCCGCGTCATCTCGCACTCCAGCGCCACCAACCATCGCATCGTGCGCACCACCGACGAACCATTCCCCGACCAGGCCTTCAATCAGACGACAGCCGCCATGCCCGACCTGGTCGAGCTGAACCCTGCAGGCGAGCGCGGCCCAGGAGCCTTGGCCCCGCCCGCGCTGATTCGTTTGCAGGCCTACGCGCTGTTCAAAGCCCAGGGCAAAATGCAATTTCTCCAAGACTGGCTCAAAACGCTCGCCGAGTTAGAGGCGTCCAACCCGGAAAACGCAATTGTCCAGGCCTCACTCGGGCATCGCGATCTGGACGACCACAGATACGAAGACGCTATCTCCCATCTGGAGCACTCGCTGCGGCTCAATCCGTCGCAGCCTTTGGTCTATGTCGATCTATCTGCGGCCCAGGATCAAAGTGGCAAGCGCTCCGAGGCGATCCAGTCGGCCAGGGCGGCTGTCGCCCTGGAGCCCTTCAACCCTGGCATTTGGAAGACGCTGATCTACCAGCTCATCCAGGACAAGCAATATGATCAAGTGGAAGCGGAAATGGAAAAGTACTTGCTAGTGTTTCCTGAAGACGACCGCATGCGCCAGATGCTTGCCCTCGCCAGGCAATGATTCCAACCCGTTTGCGGTCGTGAACTCTCACGCGCGAAAATAGTGTGAGACGCACTGCAGGACGTGCCGCCGAGGCCGCCTGCGAGAACAGACGGCAGAAAGGCCATTCCGTGATTCCAGTGCTCCGCATCCTGTTGTTGGGAGGGTTCCTGACCACCGCCGATTCCTGTTGGGCCCAGGTCAAAGCCGCGCCCGATCCGAGCCGTCTGCAGGCCCTGAATTTTGAGCAGCAGGGCAAGAACGTCGAGGCTGAGTCTGCATGGCGTGTCTATCTCAAGGCTCACCCTACCAGCCCCGAGCCCTATGCGCACCTGGGACTTTTGGAAGCGCGCGAGGAGCACTATAAGGAGGCGGTGCAGCTTTACCGCAAGGCATTGAAGCTCGGCCCCGACGTTCCCGGCTTGCAACTAAACCTGGGACTGGCGCTGTTCAAAGCCGGTGATCTCAAGCAGGCAATTCTCGAGTTTGAACCGCTCCTCAAGACCAACCCCGGAAACCCGCAACTAACCACCCTGATCGGCATGGCCCACTACGGTCTCGGCGAATACAAAGAGGCCGTGCCCTACCTCCAGACCGCGGCCGCGAGCGACAAGCAAAGCCTGTCCCTGCGCCTCGCGCTCGCGCACAGTTGCCTGTGGACCAAGCAGACAAAGTGCGTGCAGGATACGTCTCGCGAAATACTGGCGTTGAATCCAGATTCGGCCGAGGCCGATATGCTGGTCGGCGAAGCCCTCGATGAAATGAAGGACAATGCCGGCGCCCTTGCTCAGTTTCGCGCCGCGGTGAAGGCCAACCCCAAGGCGCCGAATGCGCACTTCGGCCTGGGCTACTTGTTATGGTCCCAGAAAAAGTATCCCGAGGCCGTTGAACAATTCAAGGCCGAGCTCGCCAACGACCCACAACATATTCAGTCAATGCTGTACCTGGCGGATACGGATATCCAATTGAACCAGGTGGAAGACGCCCGGCCTCTGCTTGAAAGAGTGGAGAAGACGAACCCTGCGATTTCGCTGGTTCACTTGGACCTTGGCATCGTTTATACCGAGGCTGATAGTAAGGAGGATGCGCTGCGCGAACTCAATATTGCGGCCAGGTCCAACCCCGAAGACGTGAATGTGCATTGGAGGCTGGCTCGGCTCTATCGCGCCATGGGCAAGAAGGATCTGGCCAAGGCGGAGTTCGATAAGGCCAGCTCGCTGAATCAGAAAGTCGACGAGGACCTCTTCAAGAAAATCTCCGACGCAGGCATGAAGCAAGGACCGCCTCCAGCCGCACCGCCTCCTGCTGACAAGTAGACCGGAAACGCGGGTGCGGGTTGACCCGGTCGAAATGGCCTAACCTCTGCCCCATCGAACCTTCACTTGACAATCAACGATTTGCCCTCGAAACCCGCGCTTTTGTGTATACCGGCGCTATGTCATTGGAATATCATTGCGGCCAAAGTCCCAAGAGGATCCGTAGTTGGCCGCTCGTATGCCCATGTTCGTTATGGCTATGGCCCTGTATGTGCTCGTGCCGTTGTGTGCCCAGGCGCCCGTCCAGTCCAGCATGGCCAACGGCGGACTACACGAGGCCGAGTACGACGCGGAGGGAATACCAATCACTGCGGGTGGCTTTGTCGACTCCGGTCCGGTGATCTTTCAGGATGTAACCAAATCCGCCGGCTTGAGCGGATGGCGCCATGTGATGGGCGGACCGGAAAAGACCTTTATCCTTGAATCGAACGGCTCCGGCGTCGGTTTGATCGATTACGATAACGACGGCTGGCTCGACATTTATTTCGTCAACGGCTCCACATTCAAAGCCCTCGATGGCAAGGAAACTCCGCCCCACGCCGCGCTCTTTCACAACAATCGCGACGGGACCTTTACCGACGTGACCGAGAAGGCCGGCGTGGCCAATGACCGCTGGGGCTTTGGCGTAACCGTCGGCGACTTCGACAACGATGGCTGGCCCGACATCTTTGTTGCGAATTACGGCAAGAACCGGCTCTATCGCAATAACCACGACGGTACGTTTACCGATGTGGCCGAGAAGGCCGGCGTGACTCTCGGCAATTGGTCCGACGGAGCCACGTGGGGCGATTACGACGGGGATGGGCGCCTCGACCTGTTCGTGTCCGGCTATGTGCATTTCGACCTCGACAACCTTCCCTATCCGCGCAGCAAAGTGGTGGATTATGCCGATTGCGCGTTCAGGGGGATGGGCGGTTTGACCTGCGGCCCACGTGGCCTGAAAGGCGAACCGGACCACCTCTTCCACAACAACGGCGACGGCACCTTTACCGACGTGAGCGTAAAAGCGGGAGTGGCCGACAAGAGCAAGTACTACGGCATGACCGCCATCTTTATCGACATCGACGGCAACGGCAAACCCGACTTGCTCGTAGCCAACGACTCCACGCCCAACTATTTCTATCGGAACAAGGGCGACGGGACGTTTGAAGACCAGAGTTATTTTTCGGGATTTGCACTGAACAAGGATGGACGCGAAGTGGCTGGAATGGGCGTGGCTGCAGGGGATTACCTGAACAATGGCCGTGTCGACTTTCTCATAACGGACTTTGCCGACGACGAAAAGGTGCTTTATCGCAACGACGGCGACGCTGGCTTTTCCGACGTGAGTCATCACGCCGGTATCGGCAAAATGGTCATTCCGTTCCTAAGCTGGGGCGACGCCTTCCTCGATTTCGACAACGACGGCTGGAAGGACATCTTCATCGTCAACGGTCATGTATTCCCGCAGGCCGACAAATCCAATTGGGGTTCCACCTATGCGCAGCGTCCCCTCCTGTTTCACAACGCGCAGAACGGCAAGTTTGAATATGTACCGGCAGTGAACGGAACGGGCCTGGCCGTGTTGACCTGCGCGCGCGGCGCGGCATTCGGCGACCTGTTCAACGACGGCAAGATCGACGTCGTAATCAGCCCCATCGACGGGCCGCCTGTGCTGTTGCGCAATGTGAATCCGGATCGTCATCACTGGGTGGAATTGAAGCTTACCGGTGGGCCCAGGAGCCCGCGGGATGCGATCGGCGCTACAGTTTTCCTCAAAGCGAACGGCATGCGCCAGCGCGAGGATGTGTTGAGTTCGGGCAGCTACATCTCCTCCAATGACCAGCGGCCGCACTTCGGGCTCGGCGATGCAACCGATGCGGGAATCGCAGAGATTCATTGGCCCTCGGGGAGGAAAGAAATGGTGCGCCTTCCCGCGATCGACCGGATCTATTCCATCACGGAAGGCAAGGGAATTACCGGCGCTCTATGTGGGGGACTCCCTTGTCCTGCGGCCAATAGGTCGGTGGTGCGTCACAAATAATTGCTCCAGGTCTATGTGTGAATCCAGTAGGACGGCAAGGGGCTGAAGCAGACCGTTAGGGATGCCCTGCGGCAACTGACGGCGAGGAAGTAAAAGCCGCTAATTCACCATTGCTTTTGCGCACTGGCATTTCTCATGAGCCAGCAGTTCGGCCAGTGCCTTTTCCGGACAGATGTGCCGTTTTTCAACTCGATTCAAATCCTCCTCCGACTCGATGCAGGAGGCGATGGTGAAAAAGCAGTCGAGGCAACGGGTGTTGTAGCTGCCGTTTTCGTTTTGGGTGCGGCTATACATTTCGGTGCGAAACTCCAAGAGAATGCCTGATCCTAGCGTTTCTCTGAGTCAGCACGACGTGTTTTACATCACTCATTGGTGTGACCGCGGTCGAACGCGGACGTTTCCTATAGAAAACTCCTAAAAAGTAGTCGTCTGGTTTGGATTGCGACGAAGACGCCAGCAGGCGCTTTGGCCGCCCTGGGGAAACAGAGATACAGAGCAAGGTTCGTCGGCCGTGCCAACGTAGTCGTATTCGATCTTGTTGCCTTTGAGCGGCACCGTCATGAACCTGCTCACTGAAACAGTAGAGGTAGGCGACCCGCGCAGCTTGTAGACGGCCAAATCTCCGAGGTATGTCGCGACAAAGCCTGCAACCAGGACAATCACCACGCGCCCGATCCAACGCTTGATCCTCACTCAACCCTCTTTAAGCCTGTGAGCTTCGTCTTTCAACGCCACCCCGGTCAACTGCCTGCGACGCGCTTCTGTCAGATAGTAGCCCAACTGGGAGGCGGCTTGTGCGTAGCTCAGCCCCTCCGCGCGAATATTTGAAATGCAGTTGCGCTCTGCGTCGGTGCGTCCCGGCCGCGGCTGCCACGTGATGTAGGCGCCAAGAGAATCGGGCGAACTCAATCCCGGCCGCTCGCCAATCAGAACGACAGAAATCAGCGCCCCAAGAGCCTGTCCAATCTCGTCCCCAATCGCCACCCGTCCCTGCTCCACAACGCATAACGGTGACAGTGCCCAGCCATCCAGCCGCGGAATCAACTCAGCAATCAGCGGCCCGGCGTGACGCTCAACGGCAAGGGCGGAAAGACCATCCGCGACGATCAACGCAAGACTGCCTGTGCTCGTTTGCTCGGAACGCGCACCGCCTTCGTCGAGCACCCTTCGGCTCGAATCATCGAGTCTGCGTCCCAGATCGGGCCGTTGCAGATAAGTTGCACGATCGGCTGCGGCAGAATGAAGCCGAAGCACGGCCGCGCCAGAAATCTCCGCCAACGCAGCGGCCATTGCCGCAGCCTCAAGGCGGCTGTGAACGGCATCGCGCGCCTGTGCGTGGCAGCGTTGGAAATCGAGCAGAGCGCTCGTCTCCAGGCTAACCCCTGTGCTCGCCAATCCTACGCGCGCCGGTGTATGCGCACGCAAACGCGCCGCCAGCGCCAGAGTCAGTCCCGGACCCAACCCATCATCGGAATGTGCGTCGTCGCTCATGCCGTCAGCAGCCTCTCGGGATGGTTAGCCTCCAGCGCCAACCGCGCGAAGCCGTCGCCCTGCAGCCATGCCTCAAACTCCGGCGCCGGCTTCAACCCAAGCACGCGGCGCAAATAAAGCGCGTCGTGAAAGCTCGTGCTCTGGTAGTTGAGCATCACATCGTCCGCGCCGGGCACGCCCATAATGTAATTCACTCCCGCAACTCCCAGCAGCGTGAGCAGGGTGTCCATGTCGTCCTGGTCGGCTTCCGCATGGTTCGTATAGCAGACGTCGCAGCCCATCGGTAGTCCGAGCAATTTGCCGCAAAAGTGGTCTTCCAAACCGGCCCGTGCAATCTGCTTTCCGTCGTACAGGTACTCCGGCCCAATGAAGCCTACGACAGTATTCACGAGCATAGGTCTGTAATGCCGCGCCACGCCGTACGCACGCGCCTCCAGTGTCTGCTGATCCACACCATGATGAGCGTTCGCCGATAGTGCCGAGCCTTGGCCTGTCTCAAAGTACATGATGTTGTCGCCAATTCGCCCGTCTGTACCGCCCGCCCCGCGCCGCAGCGCCCGCCCCGCCTCATGAGCCTCGGTCAGCAGCGCCAGATCGACACCAAAGCTGCGATTGGCCGCCTCTGTTCCCGCAATGGATTGAAAAATCAGATCGACCGGCGCCCCCGCAGTCAGCGCTTCCATCTGCGTGGTCACATGTGCCAGCACGCAACTCTGCACAGGGATCTGAAACCGCTCCCGCAGCCCGTCGATCATGCGCAGCAGCCGACCAGTAACCTCCACGTTATCGCCCGCCGGGTTGATCCCGATAACTGCGTCGCCCGACCCAAGCAGCAGCCCATCCAGAATCGCAGCAGCGATTCCAATCGCCGAGTCCGTCGGATGATTCGGTTGCAGGCGCGCACTCAACCGGCCGCGCAGCCCGACAGTAGTACGGAATCGCGTAACCACGCGAATCTTCCGCGCCGCGGCAATCAGGTCCTGTACGCGCATCAGCTTGCTCACAGCGGCAGCCATCTCCGGCGTCAGTCCAGGTCCCAGAGCGGCAATCCGATCCGCGGTCGCCTCGTCTGAAAGCAACCAATCGCGCAGTTCTCCCACAGTGAAGGAACGAACCGCCGCAAATGCCTCCTCATCGTGAGTGTCCACAATCAGCCGCGTGACTTCGTCGTCCTCATAGGGCACAACCGCCTCTTCGCAAAAGTACGTGAGCGGCAAATCGGCAAGCGCGTATTGTGCCGCGACCCGCTGCTCCGCCGATTCCGCTGCCACGCCGGCGAGCACATCGCCGCTTCGCAAAGGCGTAGCCTTCGCCAGCAGATCGCGCAGACCCGCGAATGTGTAACGCGTATTCCCGATAGAATGTGCGAATGCCATGCGAAATCGTCGAACTCAATTTCAGAATAGCCGCAAACAGCCGCTATGCGACTACCGTTCGCAGAGAATGCGCGTGAACTGTATTCTGAGCATCACAGCTCTCGTGGCGAGCTCCGTGAGCGTCGCGCCGGAATTGCCGCAAACGTTCCGTGCCCCGTTCTTGCGATTTTTTCTATCGCAAGGGCGGGAAACCTCAACCCTCCACCAGCCCCGTTCATGGGGAGCAGGGGTGAAGCCCGCTATGACGCGCTCCGCACTGATTTTGGAATTTGTGCTCCTGTTCGTGGCTTTGCCGCTTGGCTACCGCTTTTCGCCAGTTCGGATTCCGGCGCTCCCGCTGCTGTGGCTGGTGGCGGGCTACGCGTGCTGGCAGTTGCTGCGCGACCCCAGTTTTGACCGCGCCCGGCTCTGGAAGATCGGAACGCTGCCCAGCCGCCTCGGGGTAATCCTGCTTCTGTTCGCCATCGCGGCCTTTTCAATATGGCTGGGAGTGCGGCGGTTTGCGCCCAATCTCGAATGGAGCTTCGTCCGTCAGACTCCGGCTTTCTGGGCCGTGGTGATGGTGGCTTACCCAGTGCTCTCGGTCTACCCCCAGGGACTACTCTACCGCGCCTTCTTCTTCGAGCGCTATACGGTCCTGTTTCCCGCAAAATGGACGATGATCGTGGCCAGCGCGGCCGCCTTCGCTTTCCTGCACATCATCTTCCGCAACTGGCTGGCGGTCGGGCTCACGTTTGCCGGCGGCCTGCTCTTCGCCATGCGCTATGCGGAGACGGATTCGTTGGCGACTTCAAGCTTCGAACACGCGCTCTATGGCTGCTGGCTGTTCACGGTAGGGCTGGGCCAGTA
>JBELAI010000125.1:0-16292 GCA_049508975.1 Occallatibacter sp.
GCGAGAATCGGGGCGTACGCGGAGTAGACCCCTTCAAACACCGCATCCCAGCTCATGGTCATGGCATGAGCGCGCGCGGCCTGGCGCATTGCGGCGTGCAGCTCTGGATTTCCCAGAATGCTCGCAACCGCCTCGGCAAAACTGGCATCCTCGGCGATGCGGCCGGTCACTCCGTCGCGGACAATGGTCTTTGGGCCGCCGTCGGGAGTCACAATCGCGGGCACTCCGCTGGCGAGCGCCTCCAGCACCACATTGCCGAATGTGTCAGTATGCGAGGGAAATACGAACAAATCCATGTTGGCGTAGGCCGTTGAAAGTGCCTCGCCACGCAGGACGCCGGCGAATTCCGCTTTGGGCAGGCGCTCGCGCAGCCAGGCTTCGTCGCCGCCGTGGCCGACGATCAGGAAACGGAAACTCTTATGTCCCATTTCTTCCAGTTCCTGCTGCACCTGAACGAGCAACGCGACATTTTTCTCGACACTCAGCCGGCCTACAAAACCGAGCACATGGTCGCGGTCGCCGGGCTCTCGTTTCCGCTTCTCCGGCGTGAACAGCTCCGCATCAACGCCGCGCGGCATCAAGTGGCATGGGCGCTTTGTGGCCCGTTCCAGCAGTGCACATAGCTCGGGGTTTGGAGCGAAGAGCACCTTCGCCATGGAATAGAACTTTGCCGCCGCGGCCAGGGTCAGGTCTTCGATGGTCTGCTCGGTAACCATCGACTGTTTGGGGAGCAGCTTCAAGAACCAATCCGACCTCCGCGCCAGGTACTCGTGCACGTTGGTATGCCAGCTTGCGGCCAGCGGCAATTCCATTTCATAAGCCAGACGCGCGCCCAGCATGCCGACTTCGCTGGGGCCGGTGATATGGAGCAGGTCCGGCTTGAAGCGGTCGAGAACTTCTCCGATCAGAGGGATGTGACGCAAAAAGGCGGGGTCGAAGCGAAGATCCTTTTCGAGGGCGAAGGAGAGAAATCCGCGTGGCAGCTCGAGCGTCCATACGTTACCGTCTTCTTCGAGAGCATTGGCGCGGTCGCCGGCACGCACGCACAGAAAGGGCAGATTGTGCCGTCGGGCGAACGCCTCAAAATGGCGGCTGGTATGCGCCACTCCGTTGACTTCGTGGAATGAGTCGGGGAAGTAGGCCACACGCGGCATGCTTGCACACGGCGCTTCGCTCAGCATCGGATTGAGGGTCTCGGTCAGCACTTAGGTTTGGATGCTGTTCTCGCCGATCGAACTGGTTTGGTCAATTGGGACCCAGAGTGAAGAACAAATGCAGGTCCTTCGACTCCGCTGAAGTACGCTTCGCTCAGGATGACAGGTTTGTGGTGGTGGAATCGTTTTGACCTGATCGCTAGCCGTCGTGCTCGCCGAGTGCTAGCCGGAGCTGGTGCGCTTCGCTCCAGGCCATGCGCAATCCGCCGGAGACCAGACCGCGGCCCATAAGCTGTACGGAGCCGATGACCGCCCGCATTGCAGCGGGAGCCTTGCCTTTTGGCCAGATTTCGCTCAGCGGCCGGATGACCCCGTTGCGATCGGGATGGTAGACGCGTTCGTCCCAGTTCTGAGAACCTTGCGGAAATTCCGGATAGTTGCGGACCGCATCGATGGTCGACTGCAGGATCCGATGTTTCCAGGGCTCGGCATACTGCGGCATGAAGAGCATGCTGCTCTTCTTTTCCCGGCGGATCTCGTGCACGAATTCCGTAAAGCTGGTGGCATTGGTCAGGTTGATGTTGGCGTTGGGTTCAACACCGTGACGGTCACCGCCGGAGATGAGCAGCATGTGCCAGCTCTCCGCCAACTGCCGGGTGGCGCGATTCTCCGCCCAGTGCCGCAGGCCGTTCAACTCCAGCGCATGAAGGAATGCGCCATTTTTTTGCAGGAACTCATTTACGAGGAACTCGTGCTTTTCCTTGCCGATCAGGTAAAGGTCCCACATGGGGTGGTTGAATACGACCAGCACATTCGGCTCGGCGTTCAGCGCGGAGAGAATCGCGGTCAGGCGCGCGTCGCTCGGGTGCGCCGTGTAGTCGGCCAGCGTCGCCATCCATTCGGTCGCTCTTGCGCTGGGCAGGTTGTGGACTCCAAGGTGAAAGGATTGCGGACCATAAGGAGCGCTCCACTCCACTGAAACAGGAATCTGACGCGCGCTGGGAACGGTCCGCAGAAGGATCGGCGCGCTGATCGTGTCATGGTCGGTAATGGATACCATTGGCGCCAGATCGAGCTTCTCGATCTGTTCGCGTTCCAGGTCAAAGGCCAGTTTGGGAGTCATTGGCGGCGTCCAGTAGGCTGCCGCATAGTTGATGCGGATGCCGTGGTTCGACTCCGATCGCCGCTCCATGCGCGACATGAACGGCCGCAGTACCGGGAACTGATTGCCGAAGTTTGCCAGGAAGTCCAGGGTCTCTGTGGACTGGTTGGTGTGGCTGTGGAGGGAAACACCAGCGCGAAAACCATTTGCCGCATGGGGGTCGCGCCAAAGATACGAGATGCTCGATCTGGCCATATCCGCTCCTTCTCCGCGTTTGCTTCCGGATTTCTGCACTCAGTATCCCCTTCCTTTCGTCAACGGGAAGTTAAGATAGCGCGAATTCCCCTTCAATTCATGAAGGAATCAACAAAGTTACCTAAATTCCCAGCAAAAACCACGCTAAAAACCGGGAAGAAACCTAAACTCGGACGATTTAGCGTTGATTTCAACGCGCGAAGCAGGCTCGAAGCCAGCATTTACCTCCCTTTCACCACAAGCCTAGCAGAATCAGCGCTGGGCGCTCTGGAATTATTGAGATGGCTGGGCATCGGGCGTGGACGTGCGCATCTGCGGTCTCCGGGTTCGCCTACTTGGTGGTTTTGGCCAAATCCGGGCCCAGAAAGTCTTCCAGCGTCCAACCAGCCATCAGTTCCTTGCTCGCTGTGGCTGCGGCGACTGCTGCCGTCGCCTGCTTGCCGGCTGCCGCTTCCACCGCCAGGTAATTCTCTGTAAGACCTTTACGCAACATCTCGAAGGCTTGTTCCGGAGTGTCGGCAAACTGAAACAGGTCAATGTCTTTGGGCGAGATGGCGCCAGTATCGACCAGGACCTGAAGGTTGAAGACTTTTTTCCAGTAATCGGAGCCATAGATGACGACGGTTATCTTCTTGGCCAGCTTCTGGGTCTGCGTCAGGGTGAGAATCTCAAACATCTCGTCCAGCGTCCCGAAACCCCCTGGAAACACAACAAGCGCCTTGGCCAGGTAAGCGAACCAGAGCTTACGCATGAAAAAGTAGTGGAATTCGAAGTTGAGGCTGGGAGTAATGTAGGGGTTCGGCGACTGCTCGAACGGCAGCAATATATTCAGGCCAATCGTCTTGCCCCCGGCTTCCCAGGCCCCGCGGTTGGCCGCTTCCATGATCCCCGGGCCGCCGCCGGATGTGACCACAAAACGGTGGCGGCGCGAAGGAATCTGTTTTGCCCAGGTTGTGAGCATATGGGAGAGACGCCGTGCATCTTCGTAATAGCGCGCCATTTCCACCGCCGCCACGGCTCGTTTGCGCTGCAAATCGGTAGCCGTGCCTTCCACGATTTCAGGGATGCTGGCGGGCTGTTCGTGGCTCGGCGCCGCTTCAGTGGAACCTGTGTTTTCGAGCAGTTCCAGGGCATGGTCGGCCTCTTCGCGGCCGCGAAACCGCGCCGAGCCGAAGAAGACAACGGTGTCTTGAATCTGCTCGCGCCGGAACCGTGCAAGGGGCTCCAAATACTCCGCCATAATGCGGATCAGCCGCCCATCCGCGCCGTTCAAAAACGCCGGGTTCTCATACGCCAGCGGAGCTTTGCTCAATGACCCCGGCAGCCCCCCAGCCTCTTCACTCGCAGCCAATGGTCCTTGATCAGCCTCTGATCCCTGCCCCCTGATCCCTGATCCCTGTTCTCCGTCCGTCATTCTTTTTCCGTCCCGTGCCGGATTGCATCGTGGAATGCAATCCACAAGTTCAAAAGCCCCAGCCCCGATACGAGTCCCCGCACCGCGCCATGGGCTGCATACACCGAAAGCGTTGGGAACTGCAGAAAAATGGGGTTCTGGTCCCAGAAGAGCTTGGACCACGGCGCGTAACAAACCGCCAGACCAATGTACATCCGAAGGAGCACGCGCAGGAACAGTTCTGCGCGTTCGAGCCAGCGCGGAATCCGCTGCGGGTCTTGTTTTGCGGGGGTTAGGTGCGGTCCGGGAGCGGTTTCGGAGAGAGAACCCGATGCCGAAGCCAAAGGGAGGCCAGCCTGTTGAGCCGGGCTCGCGGGCAAAGGAGGCGACGACAATTCCGGCTGTTGGGGCATTCGGTAGTTTCGCTCAGCGTATCCCCGATTCCTAGAGCTAAACCAGGGTTACCGTGTCCTATCAAGTTTCGTGCAAGGTTGCCGCTCCCTGATGGTCGCGTCAACTCGGGGTACGTGCTTTCGGCATACAGCTGCCCTGGCTTCGCTGTGGCCGTTCACAGGTATTCGGCACGGGCCGAAAAGCCAGGCCCGGCTCAGGGTCGCCGTATTGCAACGGTAACACAGCGGACAGGATCGGAGGACGCCTTGGTCAGCCGGGCCCCTTGCGGCAGAGGTGCGCCTGGAGTACGTTGTTACCGTGCGCGGGTTACGCCGTCAAACAAGCGGGCGTTGCCGAAGACCATCCAAGGAGGCTGATTATGGCTCGTGCCACTACAGTTTGGTTTGTCATCCTGCTGGGATCGACCGCTTTGGCGGCCCAGACGGGCTTTGGCGTGGCATCAATGGAAGGCTTGGGCGAGAACCAGGTGCAGACGACGATTATTCAGGTTGCCCCGCCACCCAGTTGCCCGATTTCGCTGTATGCGCGGCAAGCGCCTGGCGCGGATCGGGTAGAGATCAACGGGGTGCAGATAAAAGGCCCTGCCCAGGTGCTTCGTCTGATGGTGACGGGGCCTAATTCCAGGCGAGTTGTCGCAGCCCAGGTTACGGTTCACGGATTCGCCAACAAAGTTCGCGCGGTGCAGACCGCGTCGACGCCGGACCCCACCGATGCTGCAAAGGCGTTTGATGTCAGGTTTCCGACTGGCCCAAAAGAGATTGCCACGGACCTGGAGATTCCTGGCTTCTCGGCGGTAACCGTAATCGACCTGAACTCAGTGACCTACGCTGACGGCTCCACCTGGAAACTTGCGGCGGGGAGCACATGCAGTTCCCGGATTGATCCGATCATGCTGATCAGCGGCCGTTGATCGAACGGCCAAGGGATCGAAGGGGCCCCGACACGGCGTTGAAGAAAGCGGGCCGGAGGAACGAAAAGCAGATCCTTCGACTCCGCTGAAGTACGCTTCGCTCAGGATGACAGGTCTATTCTTGCCATGAACTTTGGACTCGGAAAGCTAATAGCTTGCTGCCCGAAGAACGGGGGCCGGCACGACATCGTAGCTCCCATAGTTGATGGTCAAGACGGCTGTTCCGCCAACGCGCACCTTCGTTTCGCTGCTTACTTGCTCGGGAAGCCAGAAACCGTCGGTCTTGGTGCTTGTGTAGTGAATCAGCGTCCGGGAAATCCAGAACGACGGACTCTTTGCCGGCTCCGTCTCCATCTTCACCACCGCAAAGTCTGCCGCATCGACCCATATCTTCCCGCGCGACAAGAACTTGTTCTCCGTCAGCGGCTCCACATCCAGAATGTATGCCGGACGCCCGGCCACGATCTCGCTTCCGGCCAGGTGAAAGCGATAATTCGCTTCCGTCATTGCGGTGGACCGCTTGTCTTGCCAGGCTTCCTTTTCGCTTTCGACGGCACGCTTCAACACCTTATCGCATAGCATGCCCGACCCACTCTGCGAAACGATGCGAAAACTCTTTCCCAGCGCTGCGTCATAGGTTATTTGCACGTCCATTTTGGCGGCGACCTTGGCCGAGAATCCGTGGTACTCCACCTGGTAGTGGCGCAGGGCCGTGTATTGCTTCAACTCATCTGCCTGGGCCTGACTATGCTGCTGCATCTCAAGAACAATCCGATCTGCACTCAGGTTCGCAGGCAAACCCGCACCTGCATTCTCTGCCCGAGCCAAACCCGCTGCGAACGCGAATACAACCGCCAGAAGGAATCCTCTGCCCAGTTGGAAGCTCATGCGCGCAGCATATCCCAGCAAATTGAAAGCGCGGCGACCGCGGTGTTTAGCTTCGTAAAAATCGTCTTGCGCGTACCAGTGTGGTAAACAGTTTGTATGCGTGGTGTGCCCCGCAATCTTTTGGACTGGCGTATCTGTGTTTATGCACAGGAGGATCAGATTATACGCACAGTCCAGGACGCGGTCGACATCATCGGCGACACTCGGGCTCTTAATGCTGCTTTTGTCGTGATTCCCATCGCCGGCCTGGATGCCGCTTTCTTTCAGTTGCGAACAGGGCTTGCGGGTGCAATACTTCAGAAATTCGTCAACTACGGCTTAAGGGTTGCGATTCTTGGCGACCACTCTCAGCTTGCCTCGGAAAGCAATGCATTGCGGGACTTTATCCGGGAATCGAATCGCGGTAGGGCTGTCTGGTTCATGGCGGATTGGCAGGCGCTCGAAGAGAAACTCGCCACTGAAATTGAAAGCTCGTGATCCCTATTGGCTTACGGAAAAAGGGGCGGACATCCACTTCTGGATGTCCGCCCCTTGCTGGACCGGTTGAGCCGCGTTTAGTTGATGACGAAGCTGAACGTTGTGCTGTTGGTAATGGTTGAGGTGACAGAGTCCGTCCCGATAACTGTGAGGGAGTAGGTACCCTGTGGCGGGTTGGAGAACTGCGAATTAACGCTGTTGCACGCTGTGACCGCGAGTCCCACTCCGGCGAGAAGCAGCAGCCCGGCCAGACCGCGCAGCTTGCGGGAGCTGCGACCCAGGAAGCCCACCAACAGCAGCCCGGCAAAGGCGACCGTCAGCGGCAGAGGATTCGCTCCACTGTTCTTCGCCGTATTCCCCGCGCGCAGGCTGCGCAAAGGCCGCATTCCGCTCTTGCGTATTGCACCCGGGGTTGCGCAATCGGCTGCATTGGTATCGAGGACCATCGCATTCGTCTGAGCGGTCGTATTGCTGATCAACACCACTCCTTCGCCGGCCGTGTTCGAATTCGAAAATCCGCCGCAAAGGTTATCGAGCGAGCTGGGGAGATTGACTGACAGATATACGGTGCCCGTGTACCCACTAGCCGGCGTCACTGTGATGGTCTCGGTCCCCTCACTTCCCTGTGCCACTGTCAGAGTGCTTGGCGCCGATGTGAGAGCGATGGTTCCTGTTCCCGAGCTGATCGTGGCAACATTCACGGTCACGCTACCGGTTGAGGCCGCATAGGTGGCGTCAGCCACATAAGCAGCGAGGACAGTGTGCGATCCGGCGGTGGCGAAAGACGTCGTATAGACGAAGGTGCCGTTTGAGGTCAAGGTCTCCGCGATTGCGGTGCCTCCGTCTACTGTCACATTCACTGTTCCCGTTGGGGTGCCAGAGGCGGCTGTAACCGTGATGGTGAATGTGTCAGAAACGTTGACGTTCGGTGAGCTGTTTGAGGCCGTGATCGTGGTGGTTGTCGCAATCAAGGTTGGGCCGGTTCCCCCACTGGCAGGCCACGCGGTTGCAAGGTTGGTTGCGTCCACCGATCCCAGTCCGGTTACCTGGTCATAGCCGGTGCCGGCAGAGAAGCCGGTCGAACTGCTGCAATTTGCGGAACCAGCGGTGCAATCGTTGTTCCCCGACGTGATGTCGTGGAATGCCATCGCATAGGTAGCGCTGTCAGACGCAAGTGTATAGAGAGTGGGATTGACCAACCCCTGGCCGGTTGTGTATCCCTGCTTCTGGTTGATGAGCGCCAGGATGCCGGAGAAGATTGGCCCGTTGAAGCTGGTGCCACCGGCAAACGTAAGATCGCCCGAGACGGAGTCTTCAAAGCCGCTGGTGCAACTGCCCGCCTGACCGCCGCTCCAGAAGCTTTGGTCGCTGGTGCAGAAAAGAAAACCGGGGTTGCTCGGGGACGCATACAAAGCCAGATCCGGAACATCGCGCTGGCCGTCGGATGGGATGCCGGGAACACCTGTTTGCCAACTCGGCTTCGTAAACAGCTCGCTGGCGCCGCCGCCTGTCGCGCTTATGCAGTTGGCCTGGCCGCAGTTCGAGGTATCGTCATTCCACACGACCTCCGGAATGTACTGTTGGACGGAATTGACGATATCGGTTGTTCCGGGATCGGACTCCCAATAACCCTGGCCAACCGTGTAATAGGCCGCGTTGGATTGGGAAATTTCAGTGCCGCCCATGCCGGTAACATACGCGCTGCTGGCCGGATAATCGACACCGATGGCCTCCTGCTGCGCGGTCGTCAACCCGGGAATCCCATAGCAGTCGGTCGATCCATCGTCGCCGGCTGCCGCCATCACGGTTTGTCCCTGCGAGGTGGCTTGCGCCAGGCTGGACTCCAGCGTCTGCCCGCCAAGGGCCACTTCGCATTCGCCATAGCTGGTGCTGATGATTGTGCCTATTTTCTGATCGACGGCGTAAGTGAGCGCGTCGAACGCCCCGAAGTTCTGATTGCCGCCGACGTATACAAAATTGATGGTTGCGCCGGGAGCGATTGCGCCGGCCCACTCCACATCCAGATCGGACTCGGCTTCATCTCCATTGGGCTCCGGAGTCGAGGTTCCCGTGTTTGGCACCAGAAACGGAACCGGATCCTTAATAGCGAGCCCGGAAGCGCTCTCAAAGGCCTCAATGTCGCTGTTCAGAATTGCCGACTGGCCAACCAGCGTGATGGACTGCCCCGCCCCGTTCACGCTGGCGTTGTATAGCGGCTTGATGTCGTAGGCGGTTGCGATATCGCCGGGGGCAAAGAAGATGGTCTCGCTGTTGAGGTCGGTGCTGCCGGCACCGGTAAAGTTCGGCCTCGCCCGCATGTTCTTCTTCGACAATGCATGCGATTGCGGCCGGAAATCATCCAGGTTGGTGATTCCCAAAACCGCGGGAGCGATCGCAGATGGAACGCTCAGCGCCGTGGACGGAGCGAAATGTTGCGTCCCGTTGATCTTGTAAAGGTGCATCTCCGTCTGAAAAGCCGATTCCACCTGCCGCACTGTGCCAGTGAAGTGAATCGCGTTTTTACTGCGCGCTACTGAGTCGATTGAAAATCCCTGCTGCTCAAGCCAGCTCTGTACTTTGCTCAAGTCCGCATCGGCCATTCCAAACCGCGCAGCGAACTGATCCGGCGAAAGCCACTGGTGATACTGAGGCGATGCGGGATTCTGCTGCGCGGCAATCAATGCCTGCAATCCGGCCTCTTGCGCCGCCGAACGATTGAAGACGATGCTGATTCCCTCGAGTTTTATATTTGCCGGCATTCGTCCGGCGTCAAACTGAGCCTGTGCCAGCGGGTGCTGTGAGTTCTTCAATGTCGATTGCTCGGCGCTGGTAACCTCGGCTTGGATGCGCGGAGCAGCCTGCGCCCCTGCAGTTGAAACAACCATCGAACAGGCCGCGAGCAAGCCGCATACCCAAAGGTGCTTTTGTTGTGATATTGCAGTCTTCGTGTTCATAGACATCCTTTGAAAGGTGAGGGAGGTTGGAAGTCCAAGCGAAATTACACTTCGAGGCGGTGCTCTGCCGAGGCACAGCCAAAGGCAAAATGCTTGTTGCAAAGGGGCAGAGGAGGAAGTGCAGAGAGATCCGCGCTTACATGGCCAATCGACGCTGGGTCCGGGGTTTTCCCCGATACCTCCAACGGATCTCTTCCTGTGGTTGGACACTGCTTTTAGATGAAAGTTGCGCCAGCATTCAATTTTCAATTGCGCCGCATACCACCTTCTGAGCTAAACAGCACAGAGCGACGCTTCGCGTATAAACTTGCGCGGCAAGTTTGCGTCTATTCATCACAGGCGCAGATACACGCCAATCATCGGCTCCGAAGTGCGCATGAAGGCTCCGCTCGAACCGTAGAGAGTGGTCAGGTCAGGCGCGTGATAGAGATTGCCACGATACTGGAGACGGACGCCGATATGTGGAAGCAAACCCCAATCTAGGCCTGCGCCATACACGAATGCGCCCTTGTTTGACGAGGTGGTATTCACCTGGCCGCTGCTCGGTTCGTTGAGCAGCAACCCTAATCCCAGCACTCCGAACGGGCGCAAATTGGCGAACTTCACCGACGGCACCCAATCCGCGGTTAACTCATGCGCGTTGGATGAAACGATTGCGGGGGGTGGGGGGCAACTTGGAAGAATGCCCACGACTGGACAAGCAACTTGTGGCGTGTACACCTGGTTGGCGCGATTGAAGGAATATGTCCCCTCAAACCCCAATATCGGATTGGAAATGTGGCGAACTTCAAAAATTCCGCCGGCGGCATTCGAGGGGCTCTGATAAATGCCGTCGCCCGTGGTGGCTCCGCTGAACGCTCCGTAGATGCTAACGGAAACGTCTGTCTGGGAAAGGCTTTTCACCGCATCTGCTTGCGCGTGCGCTGTCGCGGTGCACATGGTTCCCAATCCAACCGTAAGAATTGCTGCCTGCAAAAAACTTGATTGCATGATGACCTCACAATTTGGATATTCCTAGAGTCGGATACTCGACTGGCAATCAGGGTTGCCTGTCGAACCTATTGACGCAACGCGGGCGGATTCGGCTTATTCGATTCCAGCAAGGCGAACACCGCCGGTTACGGATGCAAAAAGCATCCAGTGTCCAATAGCGGACACCCTTGTTCAGCGGCGAACAGCGCGGCTAGCCGACATCTGCTCAGTCTCACCCCTAAGCCATTTATCATCAATGAAAAAGCGGCAATCGATGTGGAGCACAAATTGCTACCGTCGGGCTGGACGACCCTCCCCCGCTTCGTGCGACCCCGTTATTCCGGATTCAGGAGAAAAGTCATGACCGCTCTCTGGATGCAGGACCTGCGTTATGCGCTGCGGCAGCTTCGCCGCTCCGGCTCGTTTACCGCCGCCGTGGTGCTGACCTTGGCGGTGGGCATCGGCCTCAACGCGGCCATCTTCACCATTGTGGACTGTGTTTTGCTCCGGCCTCTGGGCTACCACGACGCGAGCCGCATCTACGGGATCGATTCTCGCTTTCTCAAGGAGAATCGTTCCATTCCCCGCGTCGGCGGCGGCGACTATGTTGACGTGGCGAGCCAGGTGCGCTCCATCGAGTCCGCCGCATACTACTCAACCGGACCGGATGGTTTGCAACTGGATGGACAATCGCTCTACTTGAACATTGCTGGAGTCAGCCCGCTCTTCGGCAGCGTGATGGGCGTTGAGCCTGTGGCCGGCCGTCTGTTCAACGACGAGGCTGACGGTTCGGACGCGCTGGTAGCGAGTGGCTTCGCGCAGGAACATTTTGGCTCGGCACAGGCCGCTGTTGGAAGGCTGATTCACTACAACGGACGCGCACGCACAATTGTCGGCGTACTGCCTGCGGGCTTTTCATTCCCCGGCAAGACTGCTGTGTGGCTCGAATTCCCTCAACATCCTGAAACGCCGAGCAGAACCGCTTATAACCAGAGCGCCATTGCCCGCGCCAAGCCGGGTGTTACTCCCTTACAGCTGAACGCCGAGATGGCGTCGCTTTCTCGCCAATTGCGCAGCGCTTATCCCGAAGACAAGCTGAAATCGCTGGAAGCTGTTCCGTTGCAAGAGCAGATCGTCGGATCGATTCGGCCGATGCTGCGCCTGTTGATGGGCTCGGTGATTGTCGTGCTGCTGATCGTCTGCGCGAACATCGGCCACCTTCAACTCGTACGCTCAACACAGATGCGACGCGACGCCACGATTCGCACGGCACTCGGAGCAACTCCCATGGCAATTGCACGGCGGGCGCTGCTGGAGTCGCTGATCCTCGCAACCGCCGGCTGTGCGCTTGCGCTGGTCATCGCACAACCTGCCTTGCACCTGCTAACCGTAATGGCGCAGGGCCAGATTCCGCGCCTCGCCGATGTTCACCTCAATCGAGACGTATTTCTGTTCTCCTTCCTGATGAGCCTGGCCACCATGATCGTCACGGCCCTGCTCCCGGCCTGGCGCTCGGTCACGGTTAGCCCGGCCGCCGTGTTGAAGACGGAACAAACCAGCAGCAGCGAAAGCCACAAATCGCGCCAGTTACGCGACGCTCTGATTGTGGGTGAAGTGGCCCTCACGCTCACGCTCAGCGTTGCCTCTGTGCTGCTGGCGCGGCAGATGATTGCGCAATCGCGCACGGACCTGGGCTTTCAACCCGACAACCTTCTGGTCATGGACACCCATGCTGTAGCGGCAGAGCCCGCAACGAACTTCGCGGCGTCACCAGCCTCGCTCGCCACTCTGCGCTCGCTACTCGAAACAATTTCAAAGGTTCCAGGCGTCAAGAGCGCTGCTGCGGATTCCGGGGTGCCCATGGGTTCCGGCACCGCGGACGTCGGTTACGCCATTCGCGGGCGAATGGAGTTCAAGCCTGGGGCCGGACCATTGCCCGACGCGGACATTCAGCCCATCACGCCTTCCTACTTCCAAACGATGGGCATTCCACTCTTACAGGGCCGTTCGCTCACCGAGCAGGACAATGAAACTTCCGCAATGGTTCTGGTCGTGAGCCGCGAACTGGCGCAGAACGTCTTTCCAGGCCAGGATCCGATCGGCCAGCAGATCATGTGCGGGTACGACATGGAATCGAAGTGGTGGACCATCGTAGGCGTAGTTGGCGATGTCCGCCAGAACTCGCCTGCCTCGCCCTTTGCGCAGACCATGTATGTGCCGGTGGCACAGCATTCCTTCCGCGCAAGCGACATGCAGATCGTCGTGCGCACCGGCCTTGACCCCGCCACTATGGCCACCACTCTCGAACCGCTGCTGAAGAAAAACTATCCACAGGTTGCCGTCGTCTCCACCACCATGCAGGAGGCGGTTGGAGAGTCATCGCGCTCTCAGCGCTTTCGCACCATTCTCTTCGGCGGGTTCGCGGGCGTTGGCATCTTGCTGGCTGCGGTTGGCATGTACGGCGTTACGGCTTACACCGTGGCGCAGCGGCGGTTTGAATTTGCGCTCCGCTTTGCTTTGGGTGCCCAGCGCGGCCAGATAGTCGCGATGACTCTTTCTCATGGGATCGCCGTTGCCGCAGTGGGGGTAGGCGTCGGCATAGCTCTCTCACTGGGGCTGCTGCGCATCGTCGGCAACATTCTCGGCAAGCTGCCTGTCTTCGACGTTACTTCCTACGCCATTGCCGTTATGGGTGTGCTCGGCATCGCGGTGGCCGCGGCGATTATCCCCTGCCGTCGCGCATCGCAGGTTGAGCCTATGCAGGTGCTTCGCGGGGAGTAGATTCCTGACCGCGTGACTTCGCGCATTGGAACTTTCCGATACTCAGAGAGTGTCCGATTTCGGTCAATCCGATGCGTAAGCGCACACCGGAATGGCGACCAAATTGATCGGAAATTCCAGCCTAATCCATTCTCTATAAACAAGTTAGCTATAACGCTCTCTTTGGTGCACCATCTGCACTATCTATTGCAAAGTTTCCTGAGATGCGCATAGTCTGAAAGAAGGCACGTGTATGACTGGATTGCTCCGGGATGTACGACTTGCAGTACGGCAACTGATAAAGAGCCCTGGTTTCACATTAGCAACCATAGCGATGCTCGCCTTGGGCGTCTGCGCCAACGGCACGGTTTTCAGCTGGATCAACTCGACTCTCCTGAACCCGATTCCGGGTGCAACAAACACCGGCGACCTGGTCACGCTGCTACGGGGCGAGTGGAACAACTCACCATCGCCGCCGCTCTCCTATCCGGACTTTCGCGACCTGCGGGCGATGAATACGAGCTTCAGCGGAATGCTCGGCTACCACGCCGACTGGGCAGCGCTGACCGGCGGCGACATGCCGCAGCGTATTTTCGCAGCCAACGTTTCCGGGAATTATTTTGAGGTGCTGGGAATCAAGCCGTATCTCGGCCGCTTCTTCCGGATGGACGAAGAAGCGAACCCCGGCGGTGCTCCCTACCTCGTGCTGGGTTACGATCTTTGGCAGACACGCTTTGGCGCGGACCACGACATCGTGGGAAAGCCTGTCGAAATCAATCAGAGAGTTCTGACTGTGATTGGCGTAGCGCCCAAGGGGTTTATCGGCGCTATGCCGGGTATTCGCGACGATGTGTGGGCTCCGCTTTCGCCCATCCGGCAGGACGTCTTCAATTGGCAGATCGAGGGACGCGGAAACCCCTGGCTCAACGTGACGGGTCGCCTGCGCCCCGGTGTGAGCCGCGCCGCCGCCACCCAGGATCTGGATTTGCAGATGCGCCAGTTGGTGGCCGCTTATCCCAATGACCACCTCGGCATGAACACCATCTTCCTTGACCCGCTGTGGCGTTCTCCGTTCGGCGCCAACGGATACATGGCTTCGTCGTTGCCCATTCTTCTGGCCATTGCCGGAGTGGTGCTGCTGCTCACCTGCGCCAACATCGCCACGCTGATGCTGGTTCGATTCATCTCCAGGCGGCGCGAGATTGCGATTCGCCAATCGTTGGGAGCCAACCGGATTCAACTAATGCGGCAGATGATTCTGGAAGGCCTGCTGCTTTCGCTCGCCGGCGGCGCGGTGGCCGTCGTGCTGACTTCGTGGTCGGCAAAATCGTTGGCCAGCTTCATTCCGCCCAACAGCAATCCGCTCGCGATCAATGGCGTTCTCGATCTGCGTGTGGTCGTTGCAATCATGGTTCTTGCGATTCTTTCCAGCGTGCTCTGCGGCGCCATGCCGGCGTGGAGATCGTCGGGCGTTTCTACCGCCGAGGTGCTGAAGGAGGAAGCGGGCAGCGTGTCATCGAGTGCGCATAATCAGTACCTGTTGAGCGCGCTGGTAGTCGCGCAGATTGCGTTGTCTTTGGCTCTTCTTATCACAGCGGGCCTGTTCATGCGCACGCTCAAGAAGACTGCCGATGCGGATCTGGGATTCGACCGCACGCATGTCCTGCTGGCCTCGGTAGATCTTCAAGCCGCGGGATATTCCTATGCCGATACACAAGCCTTCGATCGTCGCCTTCTTTCGAAGCTTGAGCTCTTGCCAGGGGCAACATCGGTGGCTTTGTCTGATTGGGTGCCGCTCAGCCTCAGTCGCGGCTCGGTGAACGCCTTTCCGGAGGGCTATGTGCCTAAGCCGCATGAGTCAATGGAAGTGAGGAACGCGTCAGTCACCGCGGGGTATTTTCAAGCCATGAAGATTCCCCTACTTGAGGGCAGGGAATTCGCGGAGCAGGACGCCCATGATGCGCCGATGGTTGCAATCGTGGATCAAACCATGGCGAACCATTTTTGGCCGGGACAACGCGCCATCGGCAAACGGATGAGCGTCTATGGCAACTGGGTTACTGTGGTCGGGGTGGCGAAAAACTGCAGCCATCAGCGCATGAATGAAGCGCTGGAGCCTCTTGTTTATCTTTCATACTTTCAGTGGGCGGGACCGCAGACGATTTTCTTTCTGCGCACCAAAGGCGACCCGGAGTTGAGCGCGCCGGCGGTCGAAAAAGCAGTCCACGAAATCAATGGCAAGCTGCCGGTTTTCGATGTGCGCTCACTCGAGGCAAGTACGCGCACGGGAAACATGTTTGAATTGATTGAGAGCACATTTGCCAGCGTTTTTGCAGTTCTAGCGCTGATTCTCGCCGGATCGGGCATCTACGGTGTGATGGCTTACCGGACGCAACTGCGCACGCATGAAATCGGCATTCGCGTGGCTCTCGGTGCTTCGCGCACCGATGTACTGCGGATGATTCTGCTGCAGGGGCTGCGGATGACTGCTATTGGCCTGGTGCTGGGGCTTGGTATCTCGCTGCTGCTGACGCGCATTCTGCACGGACTTCTTTTCGGAGTCTCAGCAACGGACCCGTTGACGGTTCTATCGGTAACTGCCTTGCTATTGCTGGTTGGTGTTGCGGCGACTTACCTTCCTGCTTTGAAAGCCATGCACACCGATCCTGTGACCGCGATTCGGCAGCACTAACAGAGCGACCGTTTGGGTCGGTAGTTTCCCAGGTCTCAAACGCGAGACCCTTCGACAGGCTCAGGGCAGGCTCTGGGGCACTCACATCCTTGGCCGGGCAACTTTCTTATCGATCTGCGTCCCGTCGCGTTATCCTGTCAAAACACCATGACTCGACGGAACCCATTCCCCACGCTGGCCGTCCTCACCGGCGCCGCAATTTGCTTCCCCGCTCTCTCCGCCGCCGCTCAGGAGGGCACCAAAAACGTGATTCCCTACATGGATGAGCAGCCCGTTCGTGCTCAACACGGCATGGTCGTCAGTGTCCACCATCTTGCTTCA
>JBELAI010000126.1:0-16262 GCA_049508975.1 Occallatibacter sp.
GAGGGCACCGTGAAGGCGGATTCACTGATTCTGGGACCGGTCACGCTTACGAATGCCACGGCGATGCTGCGGATTCTCGACACCGGCGCGGAGATCACAGGACTGGAGGCGGACCTTCTAGGTGGTCATGTAACTGGCGGGGGCACGCTACGGACACCCACTGCCGATCAAGCCAAACCGGGTTATACGCTGGAAGGCCGTTTTGAGAAGTTGAACCCGGCCGCCGTAGGCCAGCTGCTGGGGTTGAACTGGACCGGCCGTACATTCAACGCGGACGGCAAGATCGATCTTATCGGGTTCACTGACAAGGACCTGGCGGCGTCGGTCAAGGGGACGCTGCATTTCGATTGGCAGCGCGGGACGATGGCCGGCGCGGAAGGCTCAGACGATATTCCCGCGGCGTTGGCCCGGTTCGATCGCTGGATGGCGGACGCGGATGTTGCCAACGGCGCCGTGACGCTGAAAGACAACGCGGTGCAGCAGGGATCCCATAAGAAAGCGGTAGAAGCAAAGCTGACGCTTGGCAATCCGCCCGAGGTCAGCTTTTCGGGACCGAAAGAGACGCAGGCGCGGCGCTGAACTGGCTGCCGACCTGGCGGTCGATACAATGGTCTTATGTCTTTATCTAAAACTTCTTCCCCTGTAATTCTGCGCTGCAAAGGCATTCTCTTCGACATGGACGGCATACTCATCTCCTCGATTGGATCGGTGGAGCGGAGTTGGACCAAGTGGGCTTTGATGCGCGACGTGGACCCCGCATATGCGATCCACATAGCGCATGGGTGCCGGAGTGTGGAAACGGTTGCGATTCTGCGGCCGGACCTGGACCCCGTGGCGGAGACTCTGATTATTGAAGCGATGGAGATGGAGGATATCGATGGAGTGACAGTGCTGCCCGGTGTGCATCGGCTGCTGGCTGCGTTGCCGAAGGATTCCTGGACGGTGGTGACGAGCGCTACCGAGCCTCTTGCGCGTGTGCGGCTGGCGGCTGGGAACATTCCCGTGCCGGATCGGATTGTTACTGCGGAGAGTGTGAGCGAGGGAAAGCCTCATCCCGCGCCCTACCTGGCTGGAGCGGCGCTGCTGGGATTTGCGCCGGAGGAGTGCGTGGTGTTTGAGGACGCGGCGTCGGGCACGAAAGCTGGGAAAGCGGCTGGTTGCACGGTGGTGGCTACTCCGTTTTCTCACTCGGTTGAATCTCTGGCGGCGGCTGATTATTTGATCGCGGATCTGACGGGCGTGGATGTGGTTCTGGATGGGGATGCTGGGTTGGGGCTTCGATTTACGGCGATTGCCGATCGATAGAGATCGGAGTACGTACAGAATCTGGCACAGGACGGCTGCATGCATGGGCCGAAACTTCTCAATTGGCGACAATCCAGGCGGAACCCGAGCTAAACTGTTGTTCATGGCCGAACTGACACCACTCACATACGGGGATGAGGTGCGCGTCATCGATGGCGAGCATAAGGGCAGGACGGGCGCTATTGTGGGAATGAACGATCCGGACTTGCCTTCAATCTTCACCATCGAATTCGGCGACGGAAGTGATGCAGAAGTGCCCTTGGGGTTTCTGGAGAAGCTTTATGAGCCATGAAAGCGGTGCTTATGTGTAAGCATTGTGGGCACCCAATCGGCTATCACTGGCTTGAGGGTGAGAAGTGTACAGTGAAGGACTGCCAGTGTCCGGGCTACGAACCAGCGGAGGAAGAACACGACGCACTGCCCGCACCTGAATGACGCCTTTCGGGTGTGTAACCGGCAAACCGTACATAACTCCGTTTTCGGCCTACCGGGAGCCGCCAGCAGGCGAGAATCAGGGTTTTAGACGGTTTGGTAACCAGCATGTGCAGCAGACGTGGCTCTATTGGCTTGGAAATCTGTCAGGCGTCATATCCCAGCAGGCTGCGGGGCTGAGATCAATTGCCCAATCACCGGGTCGATGCGGATCATCTGCCCTAACCTGAATTACGTATTTTCCTGGAGGTAGCGGCGGGAACTCGTAGCGCCCCGTTCGATCTGTGACGGCGTGGTATTGCGTTACGTCTCCCTTTCGGACAGCGATCACGGGCAAGTTCTGGACAGGCTTTCCCTCGAAGGACTTGCCACTTACCACCTGGCCACGCACGATTGCGAATTCACCGATCTTCTGCAATCGACGAAGATTATCGAGCAGTGTCTGCGCGTTCGCAACTGGGACGCTCTTATTCCCGTAGTAGTCCAGAACGATGGGTTTGCCATCCTCCTTCCGCAGATAGAAAAGCCAGCGATCACCAACGGCCAGCTTCGGAAAACACAGTCCCTGCGATGTCAGAACCGTCATGGGGCTATCCGGTTTGCCGGAGAAAACTTCCTCTGGCACGATCCTTAGCTCCATCCCATCCTGTTCGGCGGACGTGATTGCAGAAATGGAACCAACAAAGACAAAGTCATAAGGGTAAGGTCGAAGGCCACAATCCATTAGATCGGTCACGATGCCAGTTTGAAGGCATTGGACCGTCTTGTCGCCTATCTTCCTCGAACTGAACATCTGAGCCGATGCTGTAGCAAGGCAAAAAAGGGCCGCAGCAACCACAAGGAGGATTCGCCGAATTTGAGCCGTTGTCTTATCGCGTGGCATTTGCAGCAATTCTAACCTCACTTGGTCGGACTGATGGCGTTCCGGGCGGATCACCGGCTATGCGGAAGTTTCGATTGCAGGAAACCGTACTCACTATCGAGTTGGTCAGGCGCAACACAAAATTAGTACAGAAATCTTGAAGCATTCACTTCGCGCGTTGATTTACAGCAGTGTCGGATCGACTGTTTTGAAGGGGTACGACAGCGTCAGCTATAGAAGGTCAGCTCTGGCATTGGGTAGTGTTTGCGGTTGCGTGTCCACAGAGCTGCTTCGTGGTGAATGGCGGTGGCGGCGATCAGTGCATCGGGGATTTCAAGGCTGTGGCTCTTGGCGAATTTGCGTAGGAGCGCCCCGGCCAGTTCTCCAATCTCGTAGTCTGTTGCAACGCAGATGAGGGGTTGGAAGAAGACCGAGATAAGTCGATGTTCGTGGGGAAGGGCTCCGGCCCAAAGTTCGGCCGCGACCACTGGTGAATAGAGAACAACAGTTCCAGAGGCAGCCAGTGCGGACCACTTCGATGAAATGACCTTGTTTCTCCCACGAAGGATTTCGATGGCGATGTCGGTATCGAGGGAAACGGTCACACGATGCCAAGCCGCTTCAGACGCGTCCCCTTGCGCAAGTTGCGGACGTAAGCTTCGCTATCCGAAAGATCCTCGCGGTCTTTCCAAATTCCGACAGCAGCCATCATGTCGGCTCGGCGCTGCTCGGGGGTGTACAAATAGCGCTCGCGAGCCGCCTTGCGGACCAACTCGGAGACGCTTGTTTTCTCGCGGAGCGCGTGTTCGTGCAGCGCGGTCCACAGGTCTTCGTCGAGATAGAGCTGGGTACGCTTCATGATGTATAGCATACATCATGGCTAGTTCAAGGAGGGGGCGGCAAAGACAATCGCATGAAAGTGGTCCAGATCGAAGATAGAGGTTTTTCCACGATCCTACGCCAGGTTCGGGCGCCCCTCCGGGGCTCATGGACATTATTTTGTCGCTTTCCCAGGATTTCATCCTTGGCTATCATCGATTCCTTCCTCCGGGAGGATGCCACGCCTATATCAAGTCCTTCCTCCGGGAGGATGCCACGCCTATTCCAGAAACTCGCGGACGAACTTGTTGTCGGTGTGGATCAGTTCGTGAATCGATCCGTCGAAGATCAGGCGGCCTTCTTCAAGCATGAGGAAGGTGGTGTTGGGGTCGGTCTCTCCCTTCGGAAGAGACACCATGTGGCCTTGATCCAAGTCAAAGCGATGAGTGCAGAGGGTGAAAGCGTCCTGCAGGCGATGGGTGACGAGGATGGACGGGGTGCGGTAGACGTCGCGCTGCTTCATGACCAGTTCGATAATGGTGGTGGAGGTGATGGGGTCGAGTCCACCGGTGGGCGAGTCGTAGAGGATGAGCTCGGGCTGATGGATGAGGGCGCGGGCGATGGCGACGCGACGCCTCATGCCGCCGGAGAGGTCGCCGGGAAAAAAGCCGAAGGTCTGATCGAGCTCGACAAATTTGAGCGCCTGGTGGACGCGCGCGTCGATTTCGTCATCGGGCACGCGCTCCTGGATAAGTTGATAGGCGACGTTATCGCGGACGGTGAGCGAATCGAAAAGCGCGCCTTCCTGGAAGACCATGCCGGTGCGGGTGCGCAGGGGGAACAGCCGTTCTTCGCTCATGGTAGCGATCTCTTGGCCGAATAGCAGAATGCTGCCCTGGTCGGGACGCAGCAGACCATTGATCAGCTTGAGCAGGACACTCTTGCCTACGCCGGCGGGCCCGAGCAGAATGCGCGTCTCACGCGGCGCGATGGAGAAGCTGACGTCCAGAAGAACAGGCGGGCCATCAAAACGCAAGCACACATTTTGGAAGGCGACAACCGGCGAGGAATCCGTGGCCTGCGCGGGTCCGGAATCCTGCGGATCGGGATAGGAGGCGGACGGCGTCTCGATCATATGGGTGGAAAGAGAGTAAGCAACACCTGGGTCATCAGGAAGTCGCAGAAGATGATCATCACCGAGGAGAACACGACGGCATCGATGGTGGAGCGGCCCACGCCCTCGGTTCCGCCGGTTGTTTTCATCCCATAAAAGCAGCCGATGGTGGCGATGAGGTATCCGGAGAAGAGCGGCTTGACCAGGCCCTGGATGATGTCGGGATAACGGAGGTGTTCCCAGGCCATGGAGAAGTATTGAGTGCCGTTCTGGTGGTTCATGACGACTGTGACGAACCCGCCGCCTGCGATACCGAAGGCGTCGGCGAGAATGGTGAGGAAGAAGAGCATGGAGATGCAGGCAAACAGGCGGGGCGTGACGAGTTTGCGCATGGGGTCGACACCGAGGGCGCGCATGGCGTCGATTTGCTCGGTCACTACCATGGACCCGAGTTCACTGGCCATGGAAGAGGCGTTCCGGCCAGCGACCATGATGCCGGTGAGCACCGGTCCCAGTTCCCGGATCATGGTGGTTGAAACAAACCGGCCGGTGATGGCCGAGGCGCCGAACTGGGAGAGCGTAGCCGCGGATTGCAAGGCGAGCACGCCGCCAGTGAAGAAGCCGGAAAGCAGAACGATGGCGATGGAACCGACGCCGATGATGTTGGATTGAATGAGGAAGTCTGTCCAGTACCGGGGCGGGTGAAACAGATTCATGACAGCCCGGTACGAGAACAGGGAGTAGTCCTGCACGGTGAGCACGATGTTCTTGGCAGTTCTGTCGATTGCGTCTAAGGCCATTGTGTGTGCCGCGGGGCTTGATGACAGGCTCGTTACTCGTCGGAAAAGAAGACGATGCAAGGACAGAATAGCGCATGAGGCAGGGCGTGGCGGGCCAGGCCATGACTATCCTGGGTTTATAACGCGCAAGAAGCAGTTTCCCTTCGGCAGGCACAGGGCGGCCTTTCGACTTCGCCGCGCTTCGCTTAGAATCACAGGCAGGGAGCTTTTGCATGGACCGGCCTGATTCCTGGGAAGAAAATTCCGCGTCCAGGTAAACAATCCCTACCGGTTTTCCCCAGATTGCGCTGTTTCACCTGTGCTTTCAATGCCTTATGACATGGCTGGCGCTTTGCTTGCTTCTTATGCATCTAACGCACTGATGGGGGTCTTTTTTGCGATGGAGAGGCCTGTCGAATCAGGACCGGGAGGAATTCCATGCCATTCTTTCGCATGCGGTTGATCCTTGCACTCATTGCGGGCATCACAATTGTTTCAATCAGCTTTACTTATTTCGATGTGCTGGCCCACAAGCTTGCCCTGCGGCGGGAACTCGAGCGCCGAACCGCGTGGCTAGGGGTGCGACTGCAGCCGGAGATTGAGCAGGCGGTCGCCGGCGGTCAAATCGATGCGATCGCTGCGGCCGTCCTTCGCCTGCATCGCCCAGATGAGACGCTTGGTCTGGCTGTCTACAACCCCGGAGGGCAGCTGCTGGCCTCCGCGGGCCCGGCCGACCTATTTGCGGCACTTCCTGTGGATCCTCTGCAACGAGCAATCAGCAAGAACACCGAGGTATCTGGATTCGGGCATAACGGAGATGCGCAGTGGCTCGAGCATGTCTTCCCGTTGCAGCAGGGAGGTCAACTGAATGGCGTTCTGGTGATTTTGGAGGATGCCCGATTTATTCGCGCGGAGGGGAACGCGGTATGGGGGCGAAGCTTCCTTCGGATTGCCGCTTTCGTGGTACTGATTGTCGGTGTCACGCTGTTGATGGTTCGGTGGTTCCTGATGCGGCCGATGATGCGCGTTGCCGAGCGGCTGCGGCGGTTGCGCATGGGACACGCCGACGAGACGCCGGACGAAAGCATGGCCGACCTCAGCCTTTTTACGCCGCTGGCTCGCGAAGTGGAGACAATGGCCGAGAGCCTGATGGAAGCGCGTGCCGCCGCGCAGACTGAGGCACGGTTGCGCGACGCAGGCGAGCACCAGTGGACAGCCGAGCGACTGGCAGTTCACGTGCGCGCGCGGTTTGGCTCGAGCAAGATTTTTGTAGTGTCGAATCGCGAGCCTTATATGCACGTGAAACAGGGTCGCGAGACGGTCTGCATCGTACCTCCGAGCGGACTTGTTACGGCGATTGAGCCGGTTCTGCGCGCCTGCGACGGCGTATGGGTGGCGCATGGCAGCGGCAGTGAAGATGAGGGGGTAGTGGATCAATTCGATCGCCTGCGTGTGCCGCCGGACGACCCGCGCTACACCCTGCGGCGTGTTTGGCTTTCCAGCGAAGAGGAGTCCGGTTACTACGACGGCTTTGCCAACGAGGGGCTGTGGCCGCTGTGCCACATCGCGCATACGCGACCGATTTTTCGCTCATCGGATTGGGAGTGCTACCAGCGTGTCAACGAGAAGTTTGCCGCCGCGCTGCTGGAAGAAATGGAGGGATGTTCCGACCCCATTGTCTTTGTGCAGGATTATCATTTCGCACTTTTACCGAGACTTATCAAAGCGGCGCGGCCGGATGCACGTGTAGCCATTTTCTGGCATATTCCATGGCCAAATCCTGAGGGATTCGGGATCTGCCCCTGGCAGGCGGAACTGCTTGACGGCCTGCTGGGCGCGGACCTGATCGGGTTTCATATTCCACTGCATTGCAATAATTTTCTGGCCACCGTAGACCGTGTGCTCGAGGCTCGTACCGACAGAGAACACATGACGGCGCTGCGCCTGGGGCATTTGAGCACCGTGCGCCCCTATCCGGTAAGCGTGGTTGTGGATGGCGCCGCGAGGAACGGGAGCGGGAAGAACGGGACAAGCGCGAACCGCGAGGCATTGAGCGCCAGGGAGCGGCCCTCGGCGCGGCAGGCGCTTCTCGATGAGTTTGGCGTTGGCTGCGAGTACCTTGCTCTGGGCGTTGACCGGCTCGACTATACCAAGGGAATTGTCGAGCGGCTGATGGCGATCGAGTATCTGTTTGAAGAGCATCCGTGGCACCGCGAGCGCCTGACCATGGTGCAGATTGCGGCGCCAAGCCGCACGCGGATTCCCAGCTACATCGATCTGCGCAGACAGGTTCAGGAAACTGCCGACCGCATTAATCTGCGCTACCAGACGGCGAATTGGAAACCGATCATTCTGATTGAGAGGCAGTGTAATCACGAACAGGTGGATCGCTGGTACCGCGCGGCGGATCTGTGCCTGGTGACCTCGCTGCACGATGGGATGAACCTCGTAGCCAAGGAGTTTCTTGCCGCGCGCGACGACGACGATGGCGTTCTGATATTGAGCAAGTTTACTGGCGCCGCCGTCGAATTGAGAGATGCGTTGATCGTGAATCCCTATGATACGGCGGGCGTGGCAGAGGCAATTCACGAAGGGTTGGAGATGAGCCGCGGAGAGCGCCGCAAGCGCATGCAGCGCATGCGCAGGCATGTCATGGAACATAATGTCTATCGCTGGGCGGCGAGTATCCTGGGCGATCTACGCGAGTTGCGCATGGAGAATTCGAGCCGCGAGGATCCTGGCCCGGTGGGTCCGGAATCAATTTCGGCCCACCGCGGACTGCATCGTAAACTGGCCTAGAGAGCGAGGTCGCGTTGACGCCGGAAGCACTTCAAAGGCTGGATGCGTTTTTCGAGACGCTTGGAAACGGAACCAAACCCCTGCTGCTGTTGGATTACGACGGGACGCTCGCGCCGTTCCGGTTAAACCGATTTGAGGCGCGGCCATGGGCCGGAGTGCGAGAACTATTGACGCGCATTCAACGCCAGGGACGGACGCGCATGGCGATCGTTACCGGAAGGCCTGCCATCGAGATTGCGCCGCTGCTGGGGCTTGAGCCGCCGTTGGAAGTTTGGGGATTGCACGGGGCGGAGCGCCTCTATCCGGATGGCCGCAGAGAATTGGAAGAGGCTGCGCCTGAGACCCAGCGGAGGCTGGATGAATTGCGCGAAATGCTGCGTCGCGATAGTTTGGGCGGACGGTTTGAGGACAAGCCGAATGCAGTTGTAATGCATTGGCGTGGGGCCGCACCGAGTAAGGCTCGGTTGATTGAAAAGAAAACACGCCAGCTTTTTGAGCCGCTGGCGCAAATGGATGGGCTCGGGCTGTTGAAGTTTGAGTCCGGCGTGGAACTCCGTGTGGGCCGGGACAAGGGTGAGGCAATCGATGCGATTTTGACCGAGGCAGATGCAGATGCGCCGGTTGCCTTTCTGGGCGACGACCTCACCGACGAGGCGGGGTTTCGCGCTGTGCGGCAAGCCGGGAATCGCGGACTCAGCGTGCTGGTGCGGGAAAAGAGCCGCGAGACGGACGCGGACATTTGGATTCGGCCGCCGGCGGAGTTGAAGGGGTTTCTGGAGAGATGGCTCAAAGCCCTTCAAGGATGATTTGGAACTGCCGGAGCAGTGGAGAGACTGAGCTCTCTCCGGCGCTCAGGCGGCCAGAGGCTTGATCTTCCGCCGCCGCTTTTGTGATTCATTCCAGAGATCGTACTGGAGCTGGGCCTTCGAAAAAAAGTCTGGGGAAAGGGCCAGGGCCTGGCCGAGCCGGATGCTGAGATCCACGGTCACGGCGCTGCGGCCATTGAGGATGCGTGAGATTGTTGCGCGCGCAACGCCGATATGCTCTGCCAACTCGGTTGCGGTTATTGTTCCGAGAAACTCCTTTAGCAGTTCGCCCGGGCTGGCCGGGTTGTGCATCATGGCCATAGTCATAGCCCCCTTAGTGGTAATCCAGGTAATCAACGAGGATTGCGTCTTCCTTCTCAAAGGCAAAGGTCAAGCGCCAATTGCCGTTCACGCTAACCGACCAGTGTCCTTTGAGGTCTCCCTTGAGCGGATGCCAATCCCAACCATCGCGGTTCATCTCGAGCGGCGTTGACGCAAGATTCAACGTGGTAAGCAGGATGCGCAATCGCGCTGCGTGTTTTGGCTGAATGCCCGCCTTTGAGCCGTCCTCGAAGAACCTCTGGATGCCGCGATGGCGGAAGGTCCGAATCACATGCAGAGCGTAACATATGATGTTACACAGAAGCAAGGTCACGACATTTGTAGTGAGCGAGGGCTGATCTTTGTCCCCGCCGTTTACTCTCGGCCTTTTTTGCGGATCTCTATGTTGAGGCGCTTGATTTTCTGGTTGAGGGTGGAGAGTGGGATGCGGAATTGCTCGGCGGCGTCGGTCTGGTTCCAGTTGCAGCGCTCCAGTTTTTCGATGATGATGCGGCGCTCGATGTCTTCGAGAATGTCGAAGAGCGAGGCGTTGGGGTTGTGCTCGAGAAGTGCATCCTGGAAGCTGCGGCCGGTGATGTGGCCCGGCAGCAGGTCGGAGCCGATGATGGGGCCGCTGGAAAGCACCACGCCGCGTTCGATCGAATTCTCAAGCTCACGCACATTGCCGGGCCATTCGTAATCTACGAGCGCGCGCAACGCATCGGCGGAGAGCTTGCGCGGGGCGAGGCCGTTTTCGTTGGCGTAGAACTCGAGGAAGTGGTTGGCGAGAAGCGGAATGTCTTCGCGACGGGCGCGCAGCGGCGGCAAATCGACGGTGATGACATTCAGGCGATAGAAAAGGTCTTCGCGGAAACGGCCGTCGCGGACAGCCTGGCGCAGGTCGATGTTGGTGGCGGCAATGATGCGGACGTCAACCTGGATTTCCGTGATGCCGCCCAGATGCATGAAGCGGCGATCCTGCAGAACACGCAGAATCTTGGCCTGGGTGTCCATGCCCATGGTTGCGATTTCATCCAGGAAAAGCGTGCCGCCGTTGGCCACTTCGAACAATCCTTTTTTGGAAGCGATGGCCGAGGTGAATGCGCCTTTGACGTGGCCGAAGAGCGTTGACTCAAGCAGCTCGGAAGGCATGGCGCCGGTGTTGATGGGGACGAATGGCTTGTCCTTGCGTGGTGAGTTGGCGTGGATGGCCTTGGCGATGAGCTCCTTGCCGGTGCCGCTTTCGCCTTGAATTAAGACAGTAGAACGGCTGGGCGCGACCTGCGCGATGAGGTCGAATACCCGCAGCATGATCTCGCTTTTGCCTACGATGTTAACGAAGTTATAGCGCTGCTTGAGGGTGCGCTTGAGCTGCAGGTTTTCTTCTTCGGCCTTGTGGCGTGCGACAGCAGAGCGGATGTCGGCGAGAAGCTTTTCGTTGTCCCATGGCTTCTGAACAAAGTTTTCCGCACCGGCGCGGACTGCTTCAACAACGTTGTCCACGGTGCCGTAGGCGGTGATCATGATGACCGGAAGTTCCGGCTGGCGTTCTTTGATTTGGGGCAACAATTCCAGGCCGCTCTGACCGGGTAGGGCGAGGTCGAGAAGCACGAGGTCGAAGTTTTCAATCTCCAGAACGCGCAGCCCCTGCTCGCCGTCGTTCGCCATTCTTACCGAATATCCTTCGAGCGTCAGAAGGACTTCAAGCGATTCGCGGATCGCCGCCTCGTCGTCAATCACGAGGATGCTTGCGCCATTGGTGACGTCGCCGGTCGTGGAGCCGGAGTTAGATAGATTTAACGGCAGTTCGACTTCAGGCATGTACTGAATTCCTCAATAACGGAAACTCTAGATGAAAGGTTGTTCCGGAGCCGATGGCGCTCTCAACGTGAATCTTGCCGGCGTGCTCCTGGATGATTCCATAAGAAACCGAGAGGCCGAGGCCTGTGCCGCGGCGATCGCCGGGCTTGGGTGTGGTCTTGGTAGTGAAAAACGGATCGTAGATGCGCTTGAGATGCTCGGGCGCGATGCCTGCGCCGGAGTCTGTCACAAGTGCTTCGACGTGGCCGTTGACCAGCGTCGCCACACGCAGGCGTCCGCCTTCCGGCATGGCTTCCTTGGCGTTCAACAACAGGTTGAGGAAGACCTGTTGCAGTTTGCCGGGATTGCCGTTGATGGAAGGAAGTTGTTCAACAAGGTCGAGTTCGACATTGATTTGCGCCGTCTTGAATTGATGCTCAAGCAGAGACAGCGTGTCGCGGATGACCTGGTTGAGATTGGTTTCGCGGAACTCCGTTGTTGAAGTACGGGAGAAGTTGAGCAGGCCGTTGGCGATTTCAGCGGCGCGGAAACTTTGCTGTGTGATTTTGTCCAGTACGGGGCCGAGGCGCGCATCGCCCTTCATTTGTTTAGAGAGCATTTGCGCGTAGGAGGAAATGACGGCCAGCGGCGTGTTGATCTCATGGGCCACGCCGGCAGCCAGGAGACCGATGGAACTGAGCTTGTCGGCTTGTGCGAGTTGGGACTCGAGCGATATTCGTTCGGTGATGTCGTCGACCAGAATGATGCGGCCTACAGAAACGAAATCGCGGGAAAGCAGTGGCGCGACGGCGATGTTTGCGGTGCGCTGCTCTCCGGCGCGCGTGGTGAGGCGGAACTTGTAGAGGTGATGGACACCTTGCTCATTGCGGAAATTGTCGATGGCGCCGGCGAACTCCGGCGGAAAGACATCGCGAAGGCATTGGCCGATGGCTTCCGCACGGCTGAGAGCGTACATGGCCTCCATCTGCGCATTCCAGCTTTCAATGCGGTCATCGAGATCGAGGGCGAGAATGCCGACGTTGATGGACTCGACGATGTTTTCGTTGAACTCCTTCAGCCGCTCGAATTCGCCGATCTTGGATTGGAGGCGGGCATAGAGGCTGGCGTTCTGAAGGGCGATCCCGATATAGCTGGCCAACGACTCCAGCAATTCAACATCCTCGCTGGAGAGGAAGTCGCCGCCGATGGTGCGTCCGAGGCCGATAACAGCGATGGTTCGAGTGGCCGCGCCATCCTGCACACGACAGGGCAAATAGTAGTTCAGGTCGAGTTGCGCGGCGGTGCGCTGCTCATCGGGGGGAAGGTGGAGAGCCTGCTGAGCGTTCTCAAGAAAGATGTGTGAGTGGTCCTGCGCCTGGTCGAAATTGAGAAAGCCGAGATGAAGTGAGCCTTGTCCGAGCCTGTCTTGCGCTGAACTGAATTCGACGGGCAGGCCATGGGCCGCAGCCAGGCGGAGACGCCCTGAATCCTGCATCATGAACACCGCAACGCGCGCAACAAGCAGGGTGCGCGGCAGTCGCTCGACGATGGACTCGAGCAGGGCCTCAAGATCGGTCTCCGAACTCAGTCCGCGGCCGAATTCAACCAGCGCTTTGCGGTAATCGTAGCGATGCCGGTCGAAAACCCGATCGACCCAACCTTGAATCCTGCGCTTGAGCGGGTCAAAGATGGCGGCCGTGAGCAGGATCGCGATCACCAGACCCCACTCACGCACTGCTTCCGGCATGGCGTTGTGAACCATTACCGAGATCAGCGCGATGACACCGAAATAGGCGCCGAGCAGGAGGCCGGTGGCCAGCGTGTAGGCCACGCCGCGCTTGAAGATCAGGTCGGTATCCATCAGCCGGTAACGGACGATGGCCCAACTGAACGTGAGCGGAAGAATGACAAGCGACAGCCCGGCGAGATCGGTGAGGAGCCGGGGCGGATCGAGGTCGAGCAGAAATGGAATGGCGAAGAACAACGTAAAGGGCAAGACCGCGAGCAGGGTACCGCGCGTTACCCACTTCAGTTGCTGACGCAACAGAGGGGTGTCGGCCTTTTTGTAGCTGAGCATGAAGAGCAGTGCGGCCAGCACGTAAAAGAAAGCATCGTAGCCGGTTCCGATCTGGTCAAGGCGGTGCTTCAGAATCCCGGTTGCCGCGCGGGTCTGGATTGCCCACAACCACAGGCCGATGAGGCCCACGCCGGGAGCGTAGACCAGCGGCAGTAACCAGCGGCGGCGGATCTTCTTGAATCGCTCTTCGGGGAAGCTGAGGGCGAAATGAAGGAATAGTGCGGGTTGGAGCGACTCGGCGATCACATTCAGCCAGAGGACTGACCAATCCAGCTTGTCCAACTCGCCGGTGTATTTCAACGTGCATAGCGCGAAGGAGACCAGGCAAAAAAGATAGAAGTGGGTGGCGCGCGCGGCTCCCCAGCGGCGAAAGAGCACGTAAATGCCTATGGCCAGGTAAACCAGCCCGATGATGCGCTGTGCCTGCACCAGGCCGCGGTCCAATGGCTCGGGAATGACCTCCACGGGAGTATCCAGTGGAGTGCCGGCCCGGGTAATGGCATAGCTCGCCTTCCCGTAAACCCCTGTTTCGTAGAGAACATGTTCCAGGTCGGAGAGCTGCGAAACGGTGCTTTTGGGCAAGGGCCGCTTGACTGCGATCTCGGTATTCGGGGCTACGCTTGCCAGCGGTTTTTCGCCGTTCAGAAGGTCCTGCGCCGGCATCCCCCCGCGTGCGGCAGGAAGGTCTGGCAACACCTCCGCGGCGGTCAGCAGATCGTGTTCTTGAATTCCCGCGCGCTGACCGGGGCTATTGGGAAGCACTTTGTCGGCTTGCAGGCCCCCTTTAACCTCATGCCACCAGACACCATCGTCAGGCTGCTGGAATTGGCCTTCCTGGCGAAAGTTCAGAACCGCAAGCATGAAGAGGCCCAGTGTGGCCAAGGCCAGCACAGTCGCCTGCAAACGGTTGAAGAGGCTTGATTCCATGGGGGGAGCGCTCTACATCAATAAACCTTGTTGCACGTCAGTTGCCATGTGGGCGAAATATGACTTTGGCAACGAGTCGAATTGCATTCGCTTGAGAATACGTGAGATAAGGACGATCTGTTCCGTGAATCGTCAACCGGCGCATTAGATATTTCTGACAAGAATGCAGGAAATGGTATGTGGTATCCGTGGAATGGGATCTAGCTATGGAAACAGGTAGGTCCTTGAAGGGACGCGGCTTATTGCGTGATATGGGTCACTTGACAGCGTTTTCAGGTCCAGATGGCCGGGCAACTACTTCTGGCCATAGGTCGCTTTGGGGCCGTGTTTCCGCAGGTAGTGGTGTTCGGAAACGTACACCGGAATCTCACAACCGGACGTAAGAGATGGGACCGAAGCCGAGCGGAGCATCGCCGTGCGGAAAGCGAGGCGGGCGATGTATTCCAGGACGTCTGCGTGTTCGACGGCCTCGGCTGGGGACTTCCCCCAGGCAAAAGGAGCGTGGCCCGCCACAAGAACGCCGGGGACGGCAATGGGGTCGAGGTTTTCCGATTTGAAGCGGCGGACGATGATTGCGCCGGTGTTGCGGACATAAGCTTCCGCTACCTCTTCGGCAGTAAGGGGTTCGGTGACGGGGACCGGGCCGTGGAAGTAGTCGGCGTGGGTGGTGCCGAAGCAGGGGATGGGTCGGCCAGCCTGGGCCCAGGAGGTGGCGAACTCGGAATGGGTATGGACGATACCCCCAATGGCGGGAAATTCGCGGTAAAGGAGGGTGTGGGTATCGAGGTCGCTCGAAGGCCGCAGGGAGCCTTCGACGATTTCGCCTTTGAGGTTGGTGACGACCAGGTCGCCGGGGGTGAGCGAGGCGTAGTCGACACCGCTGGGCTTGATTACGACCAGCGACTCAGGGCCATCGCGGTCGATGCCGCTGGCGTTGCCGAAGGTGTGGGGAGCTAGACCGCGGCGGGCGATTTCCTGGTTGGCGCGGAGAACCTGTTGGCGAAGCGCAGCGAGCAGCATGGTACTTCCTCGGCTTTCGTGGGGGCGGAAAGCGTTTACCACGTAGTTTACAACCTGCGGAGAAAGGTTGGGGAAACTCGATCAGATGCGGGTCTGTCGCGCGACTATTTTGCAGATGATGGGTGCTGGAGACCCTGTGGTATGCAGCGGATTAGAATGGGGCACGCTTGCTTTGAGTGTTGGGGAGGCTCTGGATGGATCGCCGTCACTTTGTGAAGACCGCTGCGCTGGTTCCGCTGATTGCCGGGGGAGGATCGATTGCGTGGGCGGGAATTGGCGCGGAAGAGGGTGCCGCTGGATCGTCGACGCTGACGAGTCACGGGCAACTGGGTGCGCGCTACGAACTGACTCTGCGGCGAGTGCTGGATGGGCAGTCGCCGGCGTATAGCGAGGAGTTTCTGCTGGCGGATGTGCGGCCGGAGGCGGTGCGACGATTTACGGAATTCAGCGGAGATACGTCGGGGCGGTATATTGGCGGGCTGGCTACGGCTGCGCGTGTTTATGGTAAACCGTTCGCGGGCCTCGATGGGCTGGTGGAGAAGGTCATCGCGCTGCAAAAGCCGGATGGGTATTTCGGGAGCACATTCCATTACGACAAGCCGACGGATCAGGACTTGGCGCTGTTGTGGGGCAATGGGCGCCTGCTGGTTGGGCTGGTTGAGTATTACAGGCTGAAGCCCTCGGCTGCTCTGCTGGCGGTGTGTGGCAGACTAGGCGACTGGCTTGTGCGCATCGGGCCGTTGATGCTTTCGGCGGAGATGCGCGCGGCGTTTGGGGCACAGCATTTTGCTTCGAGCTATGTTTGCTGGATGCAGCAGACGGAGGGGCTGGCGAACCTGTACGCGGTGACGAAGGACGAGAGATACAGGAAGCTGGCGCAGCAGGTCGCCGCGGTGATTGAACGGCGGCCCGGCGACCATGTGCATGGCTATCTGACAAGTCTGCGCGGGGTTTTGGATCTTTACACGGCGACTGGAGATGCGCGGTTTCTTGGGCAATGCGAGACGGCGTGGGAGGACGTGGCTGCGTCGAAGGATGCGCTGATTACGGGAGGCGTTCCGGAGGGATGGAGCCCCAACAACCATCGCACGGAAGGATGCGGTGAGGCGGATTGGGTAAGGCTGAGCCTGGCTTTGTGGAAGGCAACGGGGAAGCTGAAATACCTTGAGATGGGAGAGCGGGCGGTGTTCAACGAACTGGC
>JBELAI010000127.1:0-16165 GCA_049508975.1 Occallatibacter sp.
TCCGCCTTTCTCCACATGGCCGGCGACACGCTCTCCACCGCGGCAGTAATCGCCGGCGGCGCGGGCATCCTGTTCACCGGCCAGAACTGGATCGACCCGGTCCTTTCGCTGCTCATCGCCGCGCTCATTCTGTGGTCGAGCCTCGGCATTGTCCGGGAAACGCTGAACATCCTGCTGGAAGGCACACCGCGCGATTGTTCGCTTCCTGCAATTCGATCCGGCATGGAGGCGGTCGAGGGCGTCATCAACGTCCACGACCTGCATGTCTGGAGCCTCGGTTCCCAATCGCGTGCACTGGCCTGCCATGTGTGCATTGCCGACATTCCGCCGTCGGAGAGCGCATGCATTCTGGTCAAGCTCAACCACGTGCTCAAGGAGCATTTTCAGATCGCCCACACCACCATCCAGTTCGAGCACATCGGTTGCGATGAGCTGGAGGGCTGCGTAGTTCCGATAGGAGAAATGGCAGCGCAAGATCTTGCCTCCCATCACCACGGGCATTCCCACTAGAAGTTGTTCGTATGCCTACTGCAGCTTCTGTGCCGACAGAAGTTGCTGAAAGGCCGGAATGTCGTGCAGGCCCGCAAACTCGCCGTCCGCCTCGATCTTCTTCTCGTCGGTAAATCCCTCGTTCAGCGCCCTTCGCAGGTGGTCAATGGCGCAGTCGTTCAGGCCGGCATGAACACATCCCCTAGCCATGTAGTAGTTCATAGCGCCGCGATCCTGCACCGAACCTGGATTCTCAACCTTGGGGCTGGTATGGTCCACGAAGATCTGCGGGTCCAGCGAAAGCGCGGTCTGGTAGGCCTCCCAGCCTTTCTTGTAGTTGTGGTCGCCCAAAAGCGCGCTCCCGAGATTCCTGTAAATCAGCGCTGAGCCCGGGGACAGACGTATCGCCCGGCGATACATCCGCTCTGCTTCACCATAAAGCTTCTCCGAGTTGTAGATGGTTCCCAGGTTATTGAGCACATGAGGGTTGTCGGGGTTCAGCTTCAGCGAAGCCTGGTAGCAGCGAACCGCTTCCTGAGCGTTATACATCATCTGGTACGCCATGCCCATCTTGTTCCAGACATCGGGAGAGTTCTGGGAGGCCTGCTGGTATGCCGCGATGGCGGCCTGATAGCGCTGATGCACCATCAGGGCATCCCCTACATCCTTCGGAGTGACATTCGAGTTCTGCGCAAAGGAGGCAGGCTGAGGTGTGTCGGTCAGGGCGGTTTGCCGGCTAATGTCGCTAGGGGCAGGCGACCGGGAATTCTGCGCCGAGGTGGAGGAAGAACCGGCTGTAAGCAGCGCCACCATGCCGAACACAAAAGCCACGCGGAAATTAAGAGAGGATTGCATATTCTCTACCCCGAAAAGAGCCGAAACCAGGATGTTGGTCAGCTGCTTTGCAAATAAATTCACCGTATATTAATGCTCTTTTCGGCAAGTCTTCGTCAAGAACCCTCCTGGCCTATTTCGATGTCTGTTCCAGAATGACAAGCAACTGTGTCGAACAGTCCGGTTTTGGGATGCATTTTTGTATTTGGGGTTAGCGCGGAACTCCCCTTGCGGTGCGCGGTTTCGGAGGCGCAGTCGACGCACTCTGCCTCAAGGGATGGACGTAGATATCATTGAAATATAAAGAGTTATAGTTATACCTTGCTCAATTCCGCGATGTAGGAGCGATAGGCACTATCGTTACACGCTGGCTCTGCGTTACCCGCAGTTCGCCGCGAAACTACTACTGCTTCTGTTCCGCCAATAGCTGCTGAAAAGCCGGAGTACCATGCAACCCAGCGAACTCGCTGTCAGCTTCGATCTTCTTCGGGCTCGTGAATCCTTCATTCAGCGCCATGCGCAGATAATCGATTGCGCAATCGCTCATTCCCGCACGCAGGCATCCTTTAGCCATGTAATAGTTCATGGCTCCGCGGTCCTCCACGGATGCCGGGTTCTGCACCCTGGGACTGTCGCTGCTTTTGAAGATGTTGGGGTCAATCTTCAGCGCCGTCTGGTACATCTCCCAGCCCTTCTTGTACTTGTGCTGTGCAAGGAGGTTGGTCCCGAGGTTTTTGTAAATCAGCCCAGACTTAGGTTCCAACTTGATCGCCTTGCGGTACAGGCGTTCGGCGTTGCTGTATTCCTTTTCCGAATCGTAAACCGTTCCCAGGTTGTTCATTACACTGGAGTTCTTCGGGTCAAGCCGGAGCGAAGTCTGGTAGCAATGGGAGGCCTCGTCCTGATTGAACATCAGTTGATAAGCGATTCCCATCTTGTTCCAGACTTCCGCCGAGTTGCGCGGCCCTTGCTTGTAGTTTTCAATGGCTGCCTGATATCTCTGGTGCGCCATCATCGCATCGCCCACCTCTTCCGGCGTTGAAGGCGGCATTGGAATGATCTGAACGGGCTTGGAAGCAATCCCGGAAATCGGAAGCTGGCTCGCCTGCAGGGCGGGAATTTCCGAGGGGATCTGCGTAAGGGGCTGCGATGTGGGCGTCGCCTGGCTGAAGCCGGAAGGAAACAGATACAGAGCGGCTGCTAAGGCGGTGGTTATCGACAGCGAGCTGTGCTGATTCGGCCAACACATAGTCCCTCCTTGAAAAGGAACATGGGGAGAAGGAACGAGAGCGATTAACCAATCTGAACCGCTCACCAGCATTAGAACATCCCATATTAGACCATCGGAATTGTATTTCGCGATGGCCAAAATTGGTCATATCCTGTGTGGTCGGGAAAAATGCATGAAAGTGGTCGGTTTAAGGGTAATTCCGGGATAAACTCATTCCAAAATGGGGAGAATAGCGTGAGTACAACCAGTGGATGTAGTACGCTGACCAGTTTGGCGGCCCGTTTCAAGTCGACGCGGCGCCGGACACTTGAGCTGTGCCAACCGCTCACTCAGGAAGACATGATGGTGCAGTCGTGCCCTGAGGCCTCGCCCGCCAAGTGGCACCTGGCACACACCGCATGGTTCTTTGAGTCCTTCATTCTGCGCGAGTTCCTGCCCGGCTACCGCCTCTTTAATGCGGACTTCTCCTGGCTTTTCAACAGCTACTACCAGAGCTTCGCCGCCTTCCCTGAGAAGCGCCTGCGCTCCTCGTTTTCGCGCCCTGGCCTGGATCAAGTCCTGGGGTATCGCGCCCATGTGGATGAGGGAGTCGAATTACTTCTGCAACGCATCGAGGACCTCCGGCTCGATGAAAGCGCGGCGTCCGAGGTGCTCAAACGGATTGAACTTGGTACGCACCACGAGGAGCAACATCAGGAGCTTTTGCTCACCGACATCATGCATGCCTTTTTTACCAATCCGCTGCGGCCCGCCTATCGCCCCTCGGCCGCCGAAAAGACGGTTGCGCAAACCACCTTGCTCCTGTCGAACGCCCTCGATTTTGAAACCTGGCAAAAATCCGATGCGGAACTCGGCACTCCCTGCAGCGCATCAAGCATTGGAACGATTCCGGAACTTCGGTTTCACAGCTTTCCCGGCGGTCTGTGTGATGCCGGTTACAGCGGCTCGGCCTTCTGCTTCGACAATGAGCGATCGCGCCATCGCGTCTGGCTGGACCCCTTCCGTGTAGCCACGCGCCTGGTAACGTGCGCCGAGTTTGCGGCCTTCATGGCCGATGGCGGTTACCGACGTCCGGAACTCTGGCTCTCCGCCGGCTGGGATGCCTTGCAAGCCAACCGCTGGCGCGCTCCTCTCTACTGGATCGAAGCAGACCCCGTCTGGAGCATTTTTACCTTGCGCGGCGAGCTGCCCCTTGCCAGCCTGGAAAACCTGCCGGTCAGTCATGTCAGCTACTTCGAGGCCGACGCCTACGCCCGCTGGGCCGGTCATCGCCTGCTCACCGAATTTGAGTGGGAGGCCGCCGCGGCTGCGCAGCCTGTCACCGGCAACCTGCTCGACACGGACCGGCTGCTACCCGCTCCCGCCCCGGAATCCCTTGAGAGTCAGGATCCGCTGAATGCGTCGGAGAGCCCGAGCCAGTTTTTCGGCGATTGCTGGGAGTGGACCGCCAGCGCCTATCTTGGATATCCAGGCTTTCAGCCTCTGCCCGGCTCCCTCGGTGAGTACAACGGCAAATTCATGAGCGGCCAGATGGTCTTGCGCGGCGGCTCCTGCATCACGCCCTCCGACCACATTCGCGCCACCTACCGCAACTTCTTCCCCCCGGAAACCCGCTGGCAATTCTCCGGAATCCGTTTGGCTTCCTGAATCGTTCTGATGCGGAGAAGTGCCCCGAGAAAGTATGTGGTTAATTTTTGTTGGATTTGCGTAACTATCGCCATCGCAGGTGCATCCAAGGGACCGAATGACTACGATCGCTCTTCCCCAAATCTCTGTACAACTTGAATCTTCCGTCGGCAGAGCTGCCCGCGAGGGCCTTTCAGCTCGTAACAAGCGCCTGCCCTCATGGCTCTTTTACGATCACGACGGCTCGCGGCTCTTCGACCAAATCACGCAGTTACCGGAGTACTACCTGACGCGCACTGAGCGGGAAATTCTCGCCGCGCGTGCCGGCGAAATCATCGCCCAGGCCGCCCACGGGACAGAACCGGCACGGTTGCGTATTGCCGAACTGGGAGCGGGCTCCGCCGACAAAACGCGTCTTCTGCTCAAAGCCGCCGTTCACCGCCAAGGGACCGTGCATTACGAGCCGGTCGACGTCTCCGCCAGCGCTCTCGACGATGCCCGCGAACGCATTGAACGCGAGATTCCCGGCGTTCATGTGACCCCGCACATCATGAATTACGTGCACGGCCTCGCCCTTCATCCCTCAAGATCGGGTGAGCGCCGCATGGTCCTTTACATCGGCTCCAGCATCGGCAACTTTGAGCCGCACCAGGCCGCGCAGATTCTCGAAATCATTCGCGCCGGTCTCGAGCCCGGCGACACTCTGATGCTCGGCGTAGATCTCAAAAAGGATGAAGCAACTCTACTCGCAGCCTATGACGACGCAGCCGGCGTAACGGCTCGCTTCAACCTCAATTTGCTTGCCCGCCTCAACCGTGAACTGGACGCGGATTTCGACTTGCAAGGCTTTGCCCACCGCGCCATCTGGAATCCCGTCGAATCCCGCATCGAAATGCATCTGGAAAGCCTGGCCGACCAGCAAGTCAAGCTGCCCGCGCTCAATCTCGAATTAGCGTTCAGCACAGGCGAAAGAATTCATACGGAGAACAGCTATAAGTACGCGCCCGGCCAGGCTGAGGCCATGCTTTCCGCAGCAGGATTTGCGGCTGAATCGACCTGGAACGACGCGCACGGCTGGTTTGCCGTCTGCCTCGCTCGCGCACAATAAACCCAAGCCTTCCCGCAACCAAATTCGGGTGCCCCCGGTCTCGATTTTGAGGCCGGGGAGACCACATAGCTCGTAGAAAAGTGCCTACTTCGGTTCCCCAATCCGCACCAGCAGAATGTCATGGCTATCGATTTCAATCGGCATCTGGTCCGTCAGAGTCATCGTCTTCCCGGTCCACAGGTTTTTGCCATGCTGTGTTCCATGCAGTCCCAGCCTCGCCAAATCGAGGTGAAAAGGATGCGTCGAGTAGCGAGTATCCCCCGCGTCCAGTACGGCAATCGCCAGCGCTCCGCCGGTCAGATGCCGCGTCCACACTTCCACTTCTCCATCGGAATAGGCGCGTGTGCCTTGCTTGCCCAGCGCGTCCTGGTCGATGGCGATTACATCCGCATTGGTCAGAATCGCTTTGATCTCCGGCTTCATATTAGGCAGGTCGTTTCCCGCTAGCAATGGTGCGGCAAGCATGGCCCACATGGAAAAATGCGACCGATTCTCCGCCACTGACAATTTCCCGTTGCCCACTTCCAGCATGTCCGGATCGTTCCAATGGCCGGGGCCCGCGTATTTTGCGAGCCCGTCCTGCTGGCTCAGAATTGCGTAGATGCGATCCCAATGCGGATCGATATCGCCCGTTGTCCGCCACAGGTTTCCACCCAGAGCCGGAGCCCACTCCCACACGCCATCCCATCCGTACTGGCAGAGTGAGAAAACGATCGGACGTCCCGTAGCCTTCAGCGCCTTGGCCATCTTGTCGTAGGCGGCAATCATCAGCCGCATCTGTGCGGCCTTATCCTGCGGCGCCTGCTTCATCATCACTTCAGGAATGAAACTGCACAGGTCGTACTTAAGGTAGTCGATACCCCAGTCGGCGTACATCTTTGCGTCCTGCTCCTCGTGGCCCAGCGAACCCTCGTAACCAGCGCATGTCTTAGGACCCGGCCCGGAGTAGATGCCGATTTTCAGCCCCTTTGAATGCACGTAGTCAGCCAGCGCCTTCATGTCGGGAAATTTCTCGTTTGTGTGCAGCAAGCCATCCGCATCGCGCTTGCCTTCCCACGTGTCGTCGATATTCACGTAGACATAGCCCGCGTCCTTCATGCCGGTGGCCACTATCTGATCCGCTGAGGCGCGAATGTCCTTGTCGGTAACTTTGCCGAAGAAGAAGTTCCAACTGTTCCATCCCATCGGCGGCGTTTGCGCCGCTGCTTGGGCCTGAACCCGTGTGGTTGCTGCCGGAAGAAGAGCGAATCCAAGAATGGCAACTGAGAGCGAAGCGAAAATACGCATCGTGCATCCCCTTTTTGAAAACGATTTCAGACGGCATTCTATGCCTGAGGCGCCCGCTTCGGCAAACCCCAACCCTCGCCCGCTTGAAGAAGAACGGGAAGCCTGCCTGGAAGCCCGCGGTGCTGCCCATGCGGTGAAGAATCTACCCACGGATATTCATCTTGAATTTGCTTGCCTTTAACGCCAACCGTAAAGCGGGCTCACGATAATCCCTCTGGGCTGAAGAAGCCCGGTTTTCAAGCAGTCTGGAGGTTTTACATGTCTCACGAAGCAGCCGAGCATCACACCAAGGCAGCGGAACATCACGAACACGCTGCGCGCCACCATCATGCAGCCGCCAAGGCACACTCCGAGGGTAACCACGAAAAGGCCGCCCACCATGCACACCTGGCGCTCGGCCACCACGTGCACGCCTCCGAGCACGCGGAGCACGCGGCGAAGCACCACATTGAGGCGCACGGCGAAAAGTAAAAGTCACTCTGTTTGGATCACAAGGGCGGCCTTCGGGCCGCTCTTCTTCTTTGTGGTGCTCTGAGGCCGCTTGGTACCATGCAGCAATGGAGACTGCTCCCATGCCCAACGCTCAACCCGACGTCACATCTCTGTTCGTGGAATTCTCGCGGCGCAAACTGTTCGAGCACTACTGGCCCCGCCTCCGCACCTGCGTTGAATCGCTCACCGATATGCAGGTCTGGTGGCGTCCCAACGCCGCCTCGAACAGCATCGGTAACCTCATCCTGCATCTCAACGGCAATGTGCGCCAGTGGCTTGTAGTCTCGTTCAACCGCTGGGAGGACGACCGCGACCGCCCCACGGAGTTCGCTACGGACAGCGGGCTGACGGCTTCCGAGTTGCTCGCTGGCCTCGGCGCGACGATGGATGAAGCCGCAGAGGTACTCGCACGCCTTACCGAGGCCGATCTCATCGCTCCTATGGAGGTTCAGGGCTATCACGTCAGCGGCCTCGAAGCCGTCTACCAGGTTGTCGAACATTTCGGCTTGCACTATGGACAGATTGCCTACATCTCCAAAAACCTCAGCGGCCGCGACCTGGGCTTTTATCGCGAACTGGCAAAAACCGGCCGGGCCGACTGATGCGCTGGGTGGGTGCCCCAGTGCCTGTCCTGAGCTTGTCGAAGGATCCCGCTTTTGAGACCTGGGATACTTCCATCTAAATCCACCGTTTCCTAACCCAGCGAGCTCATATCGATCACAAAACGATATTTCACGTCCTGCTTGAGCAGCCGTTCAAAGGCCTGGTTGACCTGGTCGATGCGGATCACTTCGATGTCGGAAACAATGTTGTGCTCGCCGCAATAGTCGAGCATCTCCTGTGTCTCCGGCATGCCGCCGATCATTGACCCGGCAATGGACGCGCGCTTGGTGATCAGGTTGAACACACTGAACGACGGTGGCACTTCCGGCAGCCCGACCAGCGCCATCGTCGCGTCCTGCTTGAGCAATACAAGGTAGTCGTCGATGGAATGCGGCGCGGATACCGTATCCAGAATCAGGTCGAATGATTTTGCATGCGCCTTCATCGCTTCCGGATCGGTCGACAGCACTACCTCATCCGCACCTAGCCTGAGTGCATCTTCTTTCTTGCGCAGGTTCGTAGTGAACTGCACAACATGCGCGCCAAAGGAGTGCGCAAACTTCAGCGCCATGTGGCCCAATCCGCCCAACCCAACGATGCCGACCTTTTTGCCGGGGCCGGCCTTCCAGTGGCGCAGCGGCGAGTAGGTCGTAATACCGGCGCACAACAGCGGCGCCACTGCCGCCAGGTCGAGATTCGCCGGAACAGTGTGCGCAAAGCGCTCGTCGACAACGTAATTATTCGAATAGCCGCCCATGGTGATCGAACCATCCACGCGGTCCGGCACGGCGTAGGTCAACGTGGCGCCTTCGTCGCAGAAATGCTCTTCGCCCTTCTTACAAGGCGTGCACTTGCGGCACGAGTCCACAATCACGCCAACCGCGGCAATGTCTCCCACCTTGAATTTCGTAACAGCGCTGCCGGCTGCGCTGACGCGGCCTACAATCTCATGCCCCGGCACCATGGGATAGATCGATTGTCCCCACTCGTTGCGAGACATGTGCAAGTCGGAATGGCAGACACCGCAAAAAAGAATTTCAATAGCAATTTCGCTGGCAAGTGGCTCACGGCGCGTGAAGTTAAACGGGCCAAGCGCGGACTGCTTGTCAAGCGCGGCATAACCTTTTGAGGATGGCATTCAAGAATTTCCTTTCGGAGAAAAGTCTACAGCATTGCGGTCAATACTCAGATGAATCAAACCGGCCGTTGGGCGTAAGCGACGCGCGGGATGGATTGGAGGTCGGGCACGAAGTCAATCCGGCCAAATCCAGCGTCCGCCAGCAGCGTGGCAACCGCGGCCGACTGTCCGAATCCAATCTCCATCAGCAGAAATCCGCCGGGTTCGAGCACCCCAAATGCCTCCGGGATCAGCCGCCGATACACATCTAGCCCATCCTCACCTGCGAACAGCGCAAGCGCCGGCTCATGCTCACGAACCTCGACGGAGAGCGATTCGCGATCGGCAGCCGGCACATAGGGCGGATTGGAAACAACCATCTCAAACCGCTCATCCGCAACCGAAGTCAGCAAATCGGACTGCAAAAAGCGAACGCGGTCTTGAACACCATTCCGCTCAGCATTTCCGCTCGCAACTTCCAGCGCGGACGGAGAAATGTCCAAGGCGCTGATTTGAGCGTCGAGAAGATGATGCGCAAGAGCCACAGCAATTGCTCCGGAGCCGGTGCCGACGTCGAGGATGCGCGGAAATCCCGCAGGGGCTAAAGCCCCGTCCCTTTTTGTGCGACTTTCGGCACGACTAAAGTCGTGCCCTCTTACAGAACCTTCCGGAGTCGCGGCGAGTTGAAGAACTTTCTCGACGAGATGCTCGGTTTCGGGCCGCGGAATCAGCACATCGGGCGTTACGTGAAACGGCAAGCCGTAGAATTCTTGTTGGCCGGTGATGTATTGGATGGGCTCACCGTTACGCCGACGCTGAAGCATCGCGAAATAGGGGTCCCATTGGTCGGCCCCAATTTCGACATCGGAATGGGCGATTAACCACGCGCGACCCGTCCGCAGAAGGTGCATGAGCAGCAACTCGGCGTCTGCTCTTGCGCGCTCGGGATGGGGACCAAATAAAAGTCGGCCGGTTCCTTGAAATAAGAATAGCGAAACCGTTGGCATCGCTTATGCCGCCCGGCCGGTTTCACCCTTCAACTGCTCCGCCTGGTAGTGGGCAATCAGCGCATCTACAACCCGCTGCAACTGCCCCTCCATCACAAGGTCAAGCTGATGCAGCGTCAAGCCGATGCGGTGATCCGTCATGCGGTTCTGCGGGAAGTTATAGGTGCGAATCTTCTCGCTGCGGTCGCCGGTGCCCACCTGTTCCTTGCGCGTCTTCGCCAGTTCCGCATTCTGCTTGTCCATCTCCATCTCGTACAACCGCGAACGCAGCACGCGCATGCCCTTGTCGCGATTCTTGATCTGCGACTTCTCGTCCTGGCAGCTGACCACCGTGCCCGTCGGAATATGCGTAATGCGCACTGCGGAGTAGGTTGTATTCACTGACTGCCCGCCCGGCCCCGACGAGCAGAACGTATCGATGCGCAGGTCTTTCGCTTCGATTTTGATATCGACATCCTCAGCTTCAGGCAGTACCGCGACCGTGATCGCCGATGTGTGCACGCGCCCCTGCGTTTCCGTAGCCGGAACCCGCTGTACGCGATGCACGCCGCTCTCCCACTTCATCTGCGAGTAGACGCGTTCGCCTTCAATAATCGCGATCACTTCCTTGTATCCGCCCACGCCCGACTCCGACATCGACAGCACTTCAACCTTCCACCGGTGCTGTTCCGCGAAGCGCGTATACATCCGGAAAATCTCCGCCGCAAACAACGATGCCTCATCGCCGCCCGTGCCAGCGCGAATTTCGACGATCACGTTCTTCTCGTCGTTGGGATCCTTGGGCAGCAGCAGGACCTTGATTTCCTCCTCGAGCACGGGCTCGCGCGGGGCCAGCAAGGCAATTTCCTCTTCAGCCATCGCGCGAAGGTCGGGATCGCTCTCGGCGAGCATCGCGCGCGCCTCCGCAAGCCCCTGCCGCACCTGCTTCAACTCGCGAAATTTCGCCACAGGCTCCGTAAGCTCGCGAAGCGCCCGTCCGGCCTTCTGGTATTTTTCGTGGTCCGAAATGACCTCGGGAAGCCCCATCTGTACCGACAATTCGTCGTAGCGCTGCTCCATCTGTTCCAAACGATCGATCATGGCAAAACTCCTCGCCGCCCACTGCGTGGGGCAGACTCTTCATTGAAATTCAGGGCAGGAAAAAAGGCGCAGAACAGTATAGGCGGCGGGCGCCGCTAGAGGAGTGCCGGGATGGGCTGATGCAGAACCATAGCGCTTTTTCTATTCTACCCCGATTTTTAGATGAGGCGATTAACATTGGCGATTCCCAATGTCCACCGGCAAGCCGTCCGGGCAGCCAGTTCAGAGAGAGGATCACCGAGTCAGTCCAGCGGCCACACGGTAGGCCAATGCAGAAAATGGTCTTCGTCGCCCAGCACAATGCGCGCGGGATTGATCGCTAGATTGCTCCCCAGCGCGAAGCCGGGGTATTCAACATCGGTTGGCAGGTCAAATACCTGCGTAGTCACGAGACTCTGTCCCGGTCCCACTTCAGCATCCAGGCCGGGAAAAGGGGGTCCACCCACGAGCGAATTCCCGTGCATGCCCTCCGGGGATATTTCATAGACCCGGCCGGATCGGTCTATCAGCACGCCCTTCCGGCCAAGCTCCCGCTGCGCCCTGCCCCGCGACCGATTTGTAATGCGGACAGTAACGAGATAGTAGGACCTCCCCACATTGCTCGATGGCACTCGGGTCCAGCCGGTAACCGCAAAGCACATCTCGTCGAAACAGCGGTCCTCTCCCAACCTCATTATGTGCTGCGGCGCTCTGAGGGCCACGACAGTTCCAACTCCCAGATAGACGCCCCAGACCACGATGACACCAGCGAACAATCGCCCAACAACACCCCAGCGACGGAAGAAGAGGGCAACAATCGCGACCACAACCGCGATGGCGGTCACGAAAACCAGGAGAATCAAAAGCAAATCGAAGAGGGTCATCGCACCTCCATTAACTTTGCACTGCAAAGTAACAACAGCATACGCAAGGATGTGTGGCAGCGCAAGTCGCGGCCCGACGGAGGGTTTTTGCCGCACGAGCCACGGCTCGAACTTCAAGGCAATTTCAAGACAGGTTGGATGGCGACTGGGTTTGGTTGAAGGTTGCTCATAGAAATGGGTTGACGATCCTGACTCCATCGACAACCTGCCCGTGCTGCATATCCTCCGAGAGCAAGATGCGACAGCCTGCTTCTCTAGCCATGCGCAACACCAACGAGTCGTAGTAAGAGAAGCCGTGAAGCCGGTGCAGATCGATGGCCGCGAGAACGTCATTGACGACGGGCTCGGCCACGTGAAACCTCGTGAATACTTCAACCCTTCGTTTAGCCAACTCCGCATCCAGCTTTAGTTTTCTCGTCACCGAGACGAAATACTCCTGTAATACCTGAAGCGATACGACTCCGGTCCGCTGGCGCAGATGCTCCTTGATCAGGTTGAGAGCCGTTTGTTGTTTGCCCGGGTCTCTAGGATCGTCAGAGTAAACGAGGAGATTTGTATCGAAAAACGTGCGCGAAGTCTTCTCGCTTGTGCTCAACCTCGGGGCCACTTTAGCCGTTCCTCGTAAAGCTCATCCCGGTTCCATTTCCAGCCGGGCTCGGGTTTTCCCAATCCAGACGTGCTCTCAAGGAATTCCAGGTCCCGCTCCAGTTGCCCATCGTCGCCCGCTAGGTGTTCCAGGTGCTCACGAATCTCCTGGTTCAAGCTCTTGCCTACCGCGCGCAGCTTCTCCCGTGCGCGTTCCGCCACTTGCTCGTCAATGGACAGCGTAATGTTCACTACCACAGTATATGTGCGCACATAACCCGTGTCAATCCTGACGCTCCCTCGATCCACCCCTCAAAAGCATTCAATCTGATCGCACGCATTCATCAGCGGCACCTGCAGCGTCGAATCATGCTGCGGATCGGAATAAATCGTGATCGTCGCCGGCTTGTAGTCCTCCGGTTTCGCCGTCATGATATTGGGCACAAACGTCTGCGGATTCCGGTCGTAGAGCGGGAACCAAGTGCTCTGCACCTCCACCATCACCGTATGACCCGCCTTGAAGACGTGATCCACATCGTGCAGCGAATACTTGTACTCATGCACCGACCCCGCCCGCAGTGGCGTCGGTTTATCGAACCCCTCCAGATACCGTCCGCGGAATATCTCCTCGTTGGTCATCAGTTGGTACCCGCGCATCTTGGGGTCGGTCACAGTATCATCGTCCGGATACTGATCGATCAGCTTGACCACGATGTCGTTATCCGTACCGCTGGTGGAGGCGAAAATATCGGCCACCACCTCGCCCGTTACCACCATGTCTTTCTTCAGCACGGGCAGCGTCCAAACCGCCACGTCCTTGCTGGTAGCCGAGCGATCCGTCACAAATCGCTGATCTTCAGTCATCCAGTTGTACCACTCCGAGCCCGGCCCGTAAGTCGGCTGAATTGGCCTGTGCCGATAGGGCACCGGGTTAGCCGGATCGCTCACATACGTCGTCTTGGCCTGTGCGGTCGAGTCGCTCCAACTCAGCTTGCCGTCGCCCTGTAAATGCAGGCTGGTAACCTGCGCTTCCTTCGGCGGAAAGTGCGCATAATGCTTCCATGCATTTGAACCGGTCTGAAAACTGGCCGTATTTTCGAGCTCGAACCCACCTTTGTTTTCTCCCGGTGCGTCCTTCAGAAAATGCGCAAAGAACTTCGCCTCAACCTGCGTGCGGTACTCCTTGCCAATTGGTTCGCCGTAGTCCAGGTTGCCCAGGTGCCGCGAGGACGAACCCCAAGATCCATGCCGCCACGGACCCAGCACCAGAAAGTTCATGTGATTTGTGTCGTGCGGCTGCAGGCTCTCGTATTCAATCTGCGGACCGTACATATCTTCCTGGTCGTAATACCCGCCCACGGTCAACGTCGGCACCGCAACTTTGTTCAACGAGTGCTCCACTCCGCGCGACGACCAGACCGAATCGTATGCCGGATGTTCCAGAAAAAGCTTCCAGGTCGGCAACATCTTCGACCCTGACTTCTTCACGTCCTCTTGAAAGCTCCCCCGCTCCAGGAAATAGTCGAATCCGTCGCGCGGTTTGCCGTCCTTGTCCTTCCCGTAGTCGACATCGGTCTCCTCCTTGCTGCTCTCCATTCCGTAGACGTAGTCATACCCATAGGTTTGCCGGAACGCGCCATTATGGAAGAAATCGTCGCCCATCCACACGTCGATCATCGGAGCCTGCGGCGAAATCGCCTTCACTGCCGGATGCGGATCGATCCCCGCCATCATGGCCAGAAATCCGGGGTAACTGGTACCCAGAACTCCCGCACGCCCGTTGTTTCCCTTCACATTGGCCAGCAGCCACGCCACGGTGTCGTAGGTGTCGGTGCTCTCGTCAACCGCCTTGGGGTCCTTATGATCCGCAAGAGGCCGGCTCATGATGAACTCGCCCTCGCTCTTGAATCTTCCGCGAATATCGCCGCAGACGTAGATGTATCCATCGCGCGCCAACTCAGGGCGTCCGCCAAAGAACGACGCGCGGTTCGCCCAGTCGCATCCATAGGGGGTGCGCTGGATGAGAAACGGCAGAGGCGTGCTGATGTCTCCCGGCTTCAGATACACAATGTGCAGCTTCACCCCATCGCGCATGGGAATCATCGCCTCGGTGCGCAGGTAGTCATGAAAGAGGTGATGGACCGGCTCGCCCGTGCGCTTATAAACCACTTCCGGCTCGGATGAATTAACAACCGTCGCACCGTGCCCCGCCGCATCCAATGTGAATTTGTAAGTCGCCTTTGAATCGGGAATGCCGAACTCCGTGGCCGTGATAGGCTTCAGTTCCGTGGGGACGCGCCGCTCCGACTCTACAATCAGCTTGCCACTGGCCAGAGAAAAGCTGAGCGGCGTATCCGGGTCGGTCGCGTCGGTGTATTCTCCTGCCAGGGCCTCGAGTTGCGCCGGAACAAGAGCAGCAGCCTGGGCCGCCGCCGCGGTCTGCGAATACGCTGCGGGAGCAAAGGGAAGCAGCCCTGCACAAAGAAGGGCAACAACAAAGCGGTGACGAATCAAGCGAAAGTCCTCCACGGGCATCGGCGAAGCTATTAGGAATCCTAAATCAGACATGAGGAGCAACTCGACTCGCTTTCGGCGAGTTACGTCTGCAATGAACCCCCTGTACGATTCGCCACACAAGCCCCGTGCCCCGTTCTTGCGATTTTCCTATCGCAAGGGCGGGAAACCTCAGCCCTCAACCAGCCTTGTTCACGAGGAGTCAAAGCGTATCGTCGTCCCCGCTCTCCATTCCATCGTCTATGTCTATGGGGCCGCACGATTGGCCCAAGGAGTCTCAATGAATGTCCGTATCTTTTCCACCGTCCTGTTTGGCCTCGCTCTTGGCTTAACCGCCTCCGCCCAGGATGCACCCGCCCCTCAGCCTCAGGGCGCTTCGCCCGCACAGGGACAAGGCGGCGGAGCCCAGCGTGGAGGTGGGCGCGGAGGCTTCGGAGGCGGCATGGGCCGCGGCATCGGTGGCACTGTGACTGAAGTGACCGCCGAGCACTACACCGTCAAGACCGAAACCGGCGAGACATACACCATCCATTACAGCGTCAACACCCGCATTCTCAAGCAGCTGGCCGGACAACGCGGCACCGGCGGCGGAGCTGGAGGGCGAGGAGACGGGGGCGAGCGTGGTCAGGGCGGAGGCGGCGGCAACCCTCCCCAGGCCATCAAGCCCACCGACATCAAGGTTGGCGACGCCATTGCCGCCATGGGTGAAGTGGACGCGACCGCCAAATCCGTCGGCGCGGTGATGGTCATGCAAATCGATCCCGAACGCGCCAAACAGATGCGTGAAATGCGCGACAACTACGGCAAAACCTGGATCATGGGCAAGGTCACCGCGATCGACGGCGTACGGGTCACCCTGATGGGCTCCATCGACAACGCTGCCCATTCGTTTGTCGCCGACGAAAACACCACCTTCCGCAAGCGCCGCGACCCCATCACGCTGGCTGACATCCAGGTAGGCGACACCGTCCGCGCCGAGGGCGCAGTCAAGGATGGAAACTTTCTCGCGACCGCGGTAAACGCCATGGGTCAGCCACCCGCAGGCACGCCCACCGTCCCGCACAACGCCCCTCCACCTTAGTAGACCGTAAGCGCTCCACCGGTTTGGCGCCGACACGCCAGTTCGTTTTGGCCCCGGCGACCGCGCCCCTCGAAACTTCCCCATCGCCGACAAACCGACCGGAACGCCATGTTCTCGGCCCGGCTACTGGCGGCGGCCAGGATGGTTGGGGTCGGTGAATTCGAGCAGTTCGATGGGCGCGCCGTTTTCGACTATGAACGCGACGCGGACGCCGTCGGATGGGCTGTTGGGAGGAATCAGGATTTCGC
>JBELAI010000128.1:0-19160 GCA_049508975.1 Occallatibacter sp.
CGGGCGCAGGCCCGGGCGGCCCCGGTGGTGGTGGACCGCCTCCTGGAGGTGGACCGGGCGGCCCCGGCGGCGGTGGTGGACTTGGGCCCGGCGGACTGAGCGGCAGCGGTGGACCGCCACGGTTCGATCAGGCGGCTGCGCGGAAGTATTCGTTGAGCTTTACAGCCATGGGACGAAACATCCTGAACAATGTGAGTCTTGCTCAGCCGGTCGGAGTGCTCGAATCGCCGCTGTTCGGAAAATCCACCGCACTTTCCGGGGGATTCTTCTCGTCGGCGGCATCCAATCGAAGCATAAATCTGCAGGTCTCATTCAATTTCTGATAAGAAACCAAAAGTGAGTTCAACAAACAAAGAATTGTGTCGAGAGTTGTGCTTTCCCGCCCTTGCGATAGGAAAAAATCGCAAGGACGGGGCACGGTGCAGTTTTATCGATCACGGCTCGGCTACTCGGCTCTCAGCGCTTCAACCGGATCGACCGCAGCCGCGCGGCGGGCAGGCAGATAGCTCGCCAACGCTGCAGAAATGGCCAGGATCAATGGCACCGTGATGTAAGTAAAGGGATCGAGCGGGCTGATGCCAAAGAGAAGCGACTTCATCAACCGCATCAGCGTGGCTGCCGTACCCAGGCCGACTGCGACGCCCACCGTCGTAAGCAGCAGCGCGGAGCGAACGAACATCCACTTCAACTCGCTTCTCCGCGCCCCCAGCGCCAGCCGAATTCCAATCTCGCGCGTCCGCTGCGCAACTGTATACGAGATCACGCCATAGATCCCGATGATGCCGAGCGCCAGCGCCATCGAACCGGCAATCGCCAGCATGACCAGCGTGAACGAAGTGCGCGCCATCGACAGGCTATAGATGTCCTGCATGGTCCGCACCGACGCCAGCGGCAGGCTTGGATTCACGGACCAGACAGCCTGCTGCATCTCGTTGATAAAGCCCTCGCTTCCAGCGCGGCTGGTGTGAATCGCAAACGTGACCGCACGTTGCGCTTCGATGCTCGGTTGCGGGGTATAGGGACTCTTGAGCATCGCCGGCCAGTAGATGACGGGCGGTGCGTCATGGTCCACGCCGTGCAGGCGAACATCCTCCACAACGCCAATCACCACCTGCCACGGCATACTAGAGAATTGACGGACCCGTTTCCCGACCGCGGCTGAGGCCGAGCCCCATGATTCGCGCGCAAAGTTCTCTGACACCATCACCGTGGGCCGCAAGCCGTAGACGTCGTCCCAGGTAAAATCGCGCCCCGCAACCAATCGAGTTCCCGCGGTCTTGAAATATCCCGGCGAAACATAATTGAACAGGTGCAGCGGCGGTCCTCCGCCTTCATAATGCTTTCCTTCTACGCCAATCTCGTCCCAGTTGGGATCGTTCCCATCCATGGGCACGGCGCTTGCAAACCCCACCGAAGTGACGCCGGGAATCGCCGCCAGCCTATCGGCGATACTGTTCTGCATGCGCGTCGTCACTTGCGCATCGGGCACCAGCAGATCCGGAATCCAGATCTGCATCGTCTCGATGTGCGCGGCGTCTGCAAACCCTGGCTCCACATTGCGCAGCGCGACAAACGTGCGGATCATGAGCAGCGCGCTTACCAGCAGCACCAGCGCCATGGCCACCTGCGCCACTACCAGCACGCTCCTCGAGCGCTGCCGCACACGGCCTGCGCTTGCGGTCCGGTTGGCGCTCCCTATCGTTGTCGAGGGCGTAGCTCGCGCATACCGGAGCACGGGTATCGACCCAAAAAGCAATCCTGAAAAAATCGAAAGCAGGAAAGTGAAACCCAGTGCAGGCCAACCCAGCGATAATTCGCTTAGTCGCGGCAGGTCCGCAGGTCCAATCGCCGTCAGCAACCGCAATCCTGCAATGGCCACGCCGACTGCAATCACCCCTCCCATCAGGCCAAGCGTCACGCTTTCCGTCAGCAACTCGCGGGCAATGCGTCCGCGACCGGCTCCCAGTGCGGCCCTGATCGCAAGCTCTTGCTGCCGCGATTCCGCCCGCACCAGCAGTAAATTCGCAACATTGGTGCAGGCAATCAGCATCACCAGGCCCACGGTTGCCATTACCACCCACAGCACTCCGCCCACATCGCCAATGACGCGCTGTTTCAGCGGACGAAAACCAGGAGTGATCTTCCACCTTTCGTAGAAATGCGGGTTAGTGCCCGGGCCGTTCGTCCAGGAATCCATCCACACCGGAATCAGGCGCGCGATGTCCGCGTCGGCCTGTGCCAGGGGCACGCCTGGTTTAACCCGCCCAACGCCCTCGTAGCCGAACGGCGCCAGCTTTTGATTGTGCCGATCGAAGCTCAGGGGCAACAGCAGGTCGAATTCCCGATCGACCACCTTGAACCCGCGCGGCATCACGCCCACAATTTCGCGCGTCTGGGAATCCACCTGGATATTTCGGCCAATCGCTGACCGGTCTCCGCCGAAACGCCGCTGCCAGTAGCCGTAGCTCAGCATCACCGTTTTCGCCCCGCGCGGGTCCTGGTCGACATCGGTGAACCACCGCCCTGCAATGGCAGGCACGTTAAATGTCTCAAGCACGCCGCCGCTGATCCCTGCCGTTTGCACCTCCTCCGGTTGCGCAAGCCCTGTCACATTCGACGTCCCTGACGTGAAAACCCCTAGCGACTGGAACGTCCGGTTCTTTTCGGAGAACGTCAGATACATCGACGGCGAAAGGTTCAACCCGTTGGTAATGTCGGCCAAACCTCCGGCTCCCGGTGCCTTCAATGTAAGAGCCACCAGCCGCCCGGAATCCGGATATGGCAGCGGCTTCAGCAGCACGCTGTCGATCACACTGAACACGGTCGTATTTGCGCCAATACCCAGCGCCATGGTCAGAAGCACAGTTGCCGCAAACCCCGGCGACTTTCTCAACCGGCGCAGGGTCAATTTCAGATCGACAAGAAAAGACTCGAGCGCGGGCCATTGCCACTCTTCGCGGCTGCGTTCGGCGACCTGCGTGACGCTACCGAATTCGCGCTTCGCCGCCTGCTCGGCTTGCTTGCGCGCCATTCCTTCTTCCATCAATTCCTCGGTGCGCTCCGCGATGTGTTCCTTGATGGAGACCGCGATGTCGTCATAGCGGCGACGGCGGCTGAAAAGCCTGCTCAGCATCTGCATGGATGACCTCCTATGCCCTGGCGACAGCCAGCACGCGCGTGATTCCATTGAACATCTTTTCGAAGCTGACTACTTCCTGCTCCAGGTGGCGAACTCCGGCATCGGTGAGCCGGTAGATTCGGGTAGGACGCCCCTTCGCCGACAATCCTGACCAGTGCATAGCCGTGCATCGGCCGCAGCCGGAGTGATTGCAGGATCATGATCTCCAGCGCGCCGGGGAAAAGGTCGCGATGTTCGGGATTCTTCGCCATGAAAACAATACTAAGCTTAAATACCTATTTTAGAAATAGGTATTTAAGAAAACTTTAGCGGGATCAACAATGTGGGCCGGGCGAGCCCCACACCATTCATTCAGCAGACCGAGAAAATGCTGGCTCCGGGTGGCGTAATCCAAGATTGGAGTTCAATGACTTCAGTGCGCCAGACCGGTTCGCGGCAGGAACTCCAGGACTTCAACTCCATCGAATGTCCCTAGCTGGCGAACTGAGTGTGTTGCAGCCGCATTGCGGGCGAGCCAATCAAGGGTGTTGTACGAGTATTTATTTCCGAGGGCCAAAAAGCGTTCGTGCTTCTGTGCGGCCTCTTGCAGAAACCGCGAACCGACCCGCATCGCCTCGCCGTTGAGCGCGCGGGGCAGGGGCACAACCGGCCCGCGGACCTTGTAATAGGAAAGCTGTGCAAAAAGAGGGCTGTCTTTTGCCGAATCCAGTGGCATGACAGCGTAGTCCGCTTCGGGAAAGTCGCTACAAATTACCAGCGGAGCTCGGTCGGCGGCAGCGTCCTTGTCCGCGAAATCCAAGGCATATTTCCAGGTGTAATAGTGTGTCGTTGCTTGCGGAGCGGTGAAGTACGCGTAAGCTGTGGCTGTCACAAGCGTCCCACAGAACAGCAATCGCACAGTGCGGGAATGAACAAGACTTAGCGCGAAAGCCCAGCAGAGGGCAATTCCCGGGATCGCAACCAAACGGTGACGGGGTGCGAAAGTGTGAATCGGTGTTCCCGCGCTCACACCATAGAGGATCAGGATTGGGATGAGCGCCAACGATGCACAAAGGATGAGATGCCGGCCATTAATTCGATTGAAGGGAGAGCGCTCCGGTCTTGCGGCGAAGGCGAGAAAGGCAGCTAAAACGGCCCCGAAGTAAATGCAAAGAAGCCACGATGATGCCAATGTCGCGGCCAAGTCCGCCAGGACCGGAGGTTTTTCGAATACATGAGTACCGCTGGTGTGGAACAAGGATTGCAGACCTGGTATTACCGGCAGGAATGCCAATGCGAACGCGGCGAAAGCAACGCCGAACTGTCTCCAAAAGTTTCTGCGGTTGCCAATCGCGCCGATGAAAAAGCAAAGAACGAGGGCCGGCAGAATCACTCCGAAAAGATAATGGAACCAGACGATCCATGCCCCCAAGAGGCCAAACAACGCTGCCAGCCAGGTAGAATCGCTGCGCCGCAATCGAAAGAGGACAAGAATAGCCGCATTCGTCGTTAGCACTCCAAACGCGTAGGGTCGAACATCGATGGAAGCGAAAACGACAATGGGATGAAGGCAAAAGATTACTGCCGCGATGATGGCAATATCGCGATCGAAAAGCTCCCGTGCGGCAAGGTACAGCAGGTAAACCGCTCCGAGCATGGCCAGGATGGATGGAACTCTGAGAGCGATCTCGCTGGTTCCAATGATCTTGGTTGCAAACCAAAGAATATAGGCGTAGGCGGGAAAGGAGAGGCCACCCAGGTGAGAGGGTATCCCAAAGAATCCAGCACTGATCTGATAGTAAGTTCCCGTCTCATCATGCCACAGCGGTGCGCGGACAGCGATGAACCAGGTGGAGATCGATACTGCAAGGGCCAAGGCGTAAATTATGTACAGCGCGCGATCATTGATGGAGCGAGGACTTGCAGGCAATGTGTGGCTTCGTCGGGGTTCATCGATTTGAGCTTCAGAAACTCCGCTGGATGATTGCAACCGATTACTCCTGTAAATTTGACTCGCGCGGGCGGGCTAACATCGTCACCACATCACCCCGGCGCGGAATGTTCAGGGCATACAAATGGTAGAGGAGATCCGCAATCGACTTCTGCATGATTCCAAATTTACCGTCTGGAGGGCCAGTAGGAATCCATTCGATCGCTGTACGGTAGAGCGGTGAATAGAACGGGAATCCCCAGCCGAATATGTCTACCACCTCAAGTCCTGCGTGCTCCGCCTTGGCGCGCAACTCAATATCCGAGTAGTTGCGAATGTGGCCGATGGCCAGTTCGGAGCGGCGCATGCGACCGCGCATTGTGGCAACCAGAACCCAGCGTTTCGCCATGAGCGCCAGGTTTCGAAATCCAGACGTGTCGTCAATGAGGTGCTCAACAACCTGGTTGCAGAATACCAAGTCAAACTTTTCGTCGAGTCTTTCCGTTTGCACGTCGAGCTTCTTGAGAGTGGCTCCCGGCGCTCGTCGCGCGGCGAGCGTGAGTGCCTCCTGCGAAACGTCTGTGCCGGAGAGAATCAGATGCGGCATAGTGAGAGCCATGACGGCAAGGTTGTCGCCGGCACCGCACCCCACGTCTAACACGGTGCGAACCTCCAGCTTGCTAATGAGCTTAACCATTGCTTCGCGCTGACGTCGATGCACAGGTCCATAACGCTGCTGGTCTCCCCAGGAGTCAGCCCAAAGCCGATCATAGGTTTCCGTACTCATGAATGTGTGACCCCTTTCCTGCAACGGCCCACCATCGATATTACGGCCTTCGCCGCCCTTGTAGTTTCACGCGCGATCCCAACCTCTGCACGATCCTGGAATCCCGAAAATACCGGACCCACCCGGCGGGACCCAGGGCAAGCATTTCGAGAAGAACCTCAGAAATTCGAAAAGACTCACCGCGGGAGGCGGCAGCGAGAGTGGAATTGACTGCAATCGACAACCTTGCAACTCGTTCCACCGCTTTTCTGCGTCTCCCTGTGCAACTCCAGATTTCCAGATGGCGGTCAAGCACAACCGTCAACTGCTGTTCCCATTCATTCGGCTGCAGCTTGCGGCGCGAGGTCTGCGACGCGGAGTGGACGCGAAATGCACAGAGTGCTTCTGCCAGGAATCGAACCGGTCCAAGTGCACCCAGGCGCAGCCATAGGTCCCAGTCCGCCGAAAACCACAGCGATTCATCCAATCCTCCGGAATCAAGCACAACCTGTCGCCTGAACACTGGTGAAGGTATTGCAATGAAGTTTTGAATGAGAAGGTGTTCCATGAATTGCGCAGGCGGAACATTTCCTTCATGAAGCGGGCAACTATAGGGTCCGAGTTTTTTCCCATCTGGCCCCACAAAGATTGAATTGTGAGCTATGAGGGATCCTGCAGCGGTCTCCATCTCCCTCCAGAGCCTCGCAATCCTTCCCGGCAGCCAAAGGTCGTCCTGATGAAGAAAGCAGGCCCAATCGCCCCTGGCCTCGCGCAATGCGATGTTAGAGACAGACACCCAGTTTCCAATTCTCCCCGGAGTGATCAGCCGGATGGGAAGAACTTCTGCATAGTCGCGCACTATTTCGACAGTGCTGTCTGTGGAACCGTCATCGACAATGAACAACTCGATTCCATCGCGATGCTGTTGGCGCACGCTATCGAGGGCTGCGGCGAGGAATCTCTCGCCGTTGTATACAGGCATAATGACTGACAAAAGAGGATTCACTGTTTCCTGTCGAGTACGGGCAACAACTTAACTCCGCATTTTTGCATCTTCATTTTCTACATCTCGGACGTATGACGGGTGCTGCCGTTGAACCAGAAACGCAACATTATTGCGCCACGGCCGAACAGTACCGGTATGCCCGATCGTGCCGGGGCCAAAACTGCTCGTGAGCATCGTGTTGATGCCGTTCATTGTGAAGTAGCAAACCTCGTCGCCCGTAAGATAACGGTCGGAAATGTTGCAGAGCCAGTGAATGGGGCTCGCAGAAGCCACCCAGTCCTTGAATAGCAGGTTTCCGTCTGGCGTCAATAGTCGATTAATCGCAGATAACAGTGCCCCTCGATCATTTAACGGAACGTGGTGCATGACGTCAGCCAGAACGACAAGGTCGAACGACCCTGGTTCGCGTCTTGCGACAGACTCAACTGTACCCTGACAAAAGGTCACCGCGGAAGCATCTCCGCGGAAAAGCCTCCCGACCTTGGGGGTGATATCGATCGCAGTTACGGAAGCAGATGGATAGGCCTTTACAAGCCGCTCAGTCATGGCGCCTTCCCCGCAGCCGACTTCCAGAATTCTTTGCGCTCGAGGAACCCATATGCGCATAAGCTCGGCTAAATTATCGAGATCGACAAAGATACGACGATACATTTCAGCTACTCCGTGCTCGTAGGGCCCGAACATTCGCCGAATCATGGGGCCAGGGGAAAGGCGCATAATCACATATCCTCTAGTACAACTGGTTTCTCAGGCGGTCAATGAGCGTATAGCGCAGGTTGTAGCATTTCATTTCGGAGTGATTCCCGCTGTTCCTTGTGCCCCTGAATCTTGCACGGGGTTGGCCTTGTTCGACGCCAGCTTCTTTTCTGATCGCAAGCGGTCAAGCATTGATTCGCGAGCGCCGGTAAAGAAAAGTTTACCGGTTAACAAGAGAATTGCGGCGCACGCCGCGACAAAAAAGTAGGACGCGGAAATAAGGACTCGATTGGCCAGGGCCCACTGCGCTCCGATCGCCATTGGCGTTCCAAAGATTTGGAGCGCACCCGCGCAGGCCAACTCATTGAGACCAATTCCGCCTGGGGTCACCGCAATGATGGTTGCAAAAACTACAAACGGTATTGCAGCAGCCATTTGCCAGGCAGGAATATGCAAACCGACTGCCTCCGCGGTCTGGACCGACATCCACACGACGGTGCCAAAACGAAGCGCGGAAAGCATGACAAGACGGCGCGCCAAACTGGTGTTCAGAATTCCGGAATACTGAAGCTCCGAGACAGTCCGAAACAAACGGCCTCCCCGCAAGATTGTTCTTGTCTTAAGGAAGGCAACAAGCCATTGGATGAAGGTCACCGAAGGTCCGACAGCAAGCAATGCTAGCCCGGTTGCGACCGCGGCGCAGAGCGTCCAGGTCTTTGCTCCGCCATGACAGAACCAGGTAATCCCCGATGCGACCGCCAGCAAACCCACTGTAATCGCGTCAAAGCTCTGCTCAAGAAGCGTGCCAGCTGTGCCGCGCTTCAATGCTCCTCCATGCACGCGGATTCCAAACGTGCGAGCCGTCGCCATGGCGAGTTGCTGGGGAAGAAAGTTTCCCATCGCCAATCCTATGCTGGTAAGTGCATAAGATGTTGTCCTTGGTTGAGCGGAATCTGAGGGGCAACGCCATGCCGCGTCAATGCTCCGCCACTTTTCCGTGGATAGGTAGACCAGAAACGCGTTGAGCAAGGCTATCCTGGCAAAGGGAAGAACGCCGACATTCTTGAGTTGTTGCAGCGTTACCCGAAGATCTACCTTGCCTAACTTTACGAGCAGGATAATCAAAGCGGCGGCCAGCGTGAATGAAAGTACCATAAGGAACCAGCGTCGCGCGGTCATGCGCGCCGCCTTAGACCGAGGATGCTCAGGAAAAAGCTACTGCAGACAATTTGCACACCCACGGTTAGCGAGAAAACCGCCGGCATGACGATACGCAGCATATTCACGGGATCCAAGGCTCCGAAACTCCCTTTGGCCCAACCGGAGACGGCAAAGATCGATCCACCTATTCCAATTGCCATCAGCAGGCTGCCGGCAGCCAGACCGGTTTCCAGAGTGACATAGCGAAAGACGCGATTCAGGCGCGGATCTTCGGGCAGCAGGCCCTCGGAGATGGCGAAGACCTTGGTGAACACGGCAAAGGCGACAAGTTGAAAACCCAGCAGCACTGAAACGAACGCATATAACAACGTATGCACGTCGAAACCGATGCCATGCACCACCCGCGGACCAGGCAAGAGCCAGGTGCATCCAGCTAGTCCAAGCAATATCAAGAGAACCCCTGGATACAGGAAGAGCCAGCGCGGGCTGTACATAAGCAAGAAGCGGAGATGCCGCCAACCGTCGTGCCACGTTCGCAAGTGCGGTGGATGGCTGCGCCCGTCAGGGGCCAGCGTAGTGGGGACCTCGCTGACCTTCATCCGCAGCAGACTCGCCTTCACCACCATCTCGCTGGCAAATTCCATTCCCGTGGAACGGATGTCCATGCGCAGGAAGCTGTCTTTCCGAAACCCGCGCAATCCGCAATGAAAGTCTTCGCACGGCGAGTGAAACAACATTCTCCCGATGCCGGTTAGTACGGGATTTCCAAGATACCGGTGCAGCGGAGGCATCGCATTTTTCGCAATGCCTCCCCGAAATCGATTGCCCATTACCAGGTCCGAGCCTGCGCGTAGCTGCTCCAGAAACCTCATGATGTGGCCGAAGTCATAACTGTCGTCGGAGTCGCCCATCAGCACGTATTCTCCGCGTGCGGCAAGAATGCCGCCCTTCAAAGCGTTACCGTAGCCTTTATCCGCGACATGAATTACGCGTGCCCCTTCATTCTCGGCGATTTCCACCGATCCGTCGGTTGAGCCATTGTCGCCAATGATTACCTCGCCGAGGATGCAGGCTTTACGAAGACTCGCCAGCGCCTTGCGAACGCACACACCCACTGTCTCTCGTTCGTTGAGGCACGGCATGACGACGGATAATTCAACCTGTTTTCCAGCGGCTAGCTCGTTCATTGTGCTGTTGGGAACCATTCCAACGAAGATTTCGGGGGCGAGACTCATTCCCAAGTTCATACTAGCCCGCGAGCATAGCCATTCGGACGCAAATCGATTCTCCCCGCATCCTCCCTATAACATCCGTTTTGGGCAATCTCTTCCGGGGGAGCTCATTTTCCGTCAGGATCGAAAAAGCCGGCCATCGCTGCTCTGCTCAGCCTTGTTGAAACGACTTGGTGCATATCCACCAGTCGCCCGAATTGGAGCGGTGAAAGTGGATCCTGCCTTCTTGCATTCCCAGTGTGAGCAGAGCCAGATCCAGATGTGCGTGGGTAACAGCGTCAGTTAACAAAATCAGGTCAGAGCCACAGTTTGGGCACGCCATGCGCCTTATCTGGGAAAGGCCGGCGCCTTCTGACCTGGGCATCTCGATGACTTGTCGCAGGGACTGACCTGGCCTCGCAAAAACAGAGATTTCGCGGTGCTCGATATGGAGCTCGACTCTTCGTTTCTTTTTCACGAGTCCTCCGCGCTGCGGTCAGACGCCTCGGCAACGGATGGAATGAGGTCGTCTAGTACTGAGACCGTATGGACTGGTAGTTTCCCAGGTTTCAAACGCGAGACCGGGAGCATGCACAGTTGGAAGGCGAATTACACAATCACACGATCGTGGAATAGGGCGAATGGGTGCCGGAACGTTTCATCGGGGAAGGTCTTCGATCCTACTTCAACAGTTGTGCGCGACTCTGCAGCAGATGTCTTTAAGATGCTGCTCAAGCGATCTCAATATTTCTCAATCCGGTTCGCTACTCATAAGAAACGCTTCCCTTTCCCGCGCGAAGCCTGAATCGGGTGCTTCCGTAATCAGAGGGAGAAAAGGCGCCGATTTGTAGCGCCGGAGCGGCCATACCGAGCCTTGAGGTCTTTAAGGGTGTTCATTCCGCACGATAGGTCAAGCGGAGTTTCAACGAACAGGGCTAAGTCTTTTGCAGGATTACTCGTAATGGATTGTGCGGTTTCGGGTTAAACTTGGACCTGCCTGTGGCGCACAGGCCAACCTGGTATTCTTCCTTGGCCCATAACGTCACAATTCGATTTGCGGGCTATCAACTGGACCCAGCTGCGCGCACTTTGAAATATGAAGAGCGCCAGATCCCCTTGGGTCCGAAAACGTTTGATCTCCTGTTCTTCCTGGCCAGCCATCCGCATCAGGTTGTCACCAAAGAACAGTTGCTGACCGCGGTGTGGCCGGATTCCTTTGTAGAGGAGAGCAATCTCTCACAACATGTTTTCCTTTTGCGGAAGGCCCTCGGTAACAGCGGGCAAACCGACAAGATTGTTGTGACCATTCCAGGCAAGGGATACCAGTTTGCGGCGACAGTAGAGCAGGCGCTGCCACAACTGGCAAACAATGGCCAGGGTGAGCTGGTTCTGCATGCCGTTCAGTCGGTGACGCGGCTGGTGGTGGAAGAGGAGAGCGATGATGAGGCATCGGCATGGCACTTGTTGCCGGATACGCATAAGCGCCGCCTGCTGTTTATCTGGATTTCCATTGGCATTGCTGGATTGCTGCTTTTTGCGGCAACACTAGGTTGGCGATGGACGCATCCGGTTCGAGGGGAGCATGTCGACCTGGTGCTTGCGGAGTTGGAAAACACAACCGGCGACACTGATTTCGACCGGGTTCTGAACCGGGCGCTCACCATCGATCTGGAGCAATCTCCTTTTCTCAACATCCTGACCCGTTCAAGAATCGGTGAAACGCTTGTCCAGATGCAGCAGCCCAAAGATTCGACGCTGACACCGGCGCTCTCGCGGGAGATATGCGAGCGCAACAACGCACAGGCGATGCTGCACGGCACCATTGCCAAACTGGCCAGCAGGTATGTGCTGATTCTCGACGCGGACAGCTGCGTGAGCGGAAAGCAGATTGCGGGATACAAGGCTGAAGCTGGAAGCAAGGAAGGAGTACTGTCCGCGCTGGATGAAGCTGCCAGCCGCGTGCGAAGGCAGTTGGGTGAGTCGAGCACATCCCTGGAGCGATTCCAGAAGCCGATTGCCCAGGCTACCACCGCTTCTCTCGATGCGCTACGAGCCTATACGCAGGCTCTGGATGCGGCGGACCGGGGCGACACGGCGGCGGAGCAGGCGCTGTTTAAACGAGCCATTGCACTGGATCCCAACTTTGCATCAGCCTATAAAGAACTCGGCATCAGCGTGCACAACCGAGGCGATTTTGTGCAGGGAGCCTCCTTGATTCAAAAGGCCTACGATCTGCGGGACCAAACGACCGAGCGGGAGCGGATGTCCATCGAGATCGCATGCAACGTCTATGCGTCCGTGGACTATGAAGCGGCCGTCAACAGCATGCGGCTCTACAACTCGATCTACCCGAACAACGCCTCCAACTGGTTCGAGCTCTCGAAAACCTACTACTGGCTCGGGCAGACCCAGGAGGCCGTTGAAGCGGGAGAATTCGGGTATCGCCTGGCGCCTCACTCGGGTAGCGGGGCGGAAATACTGGCGAACGCTTATATGCGCGCCAACCGGTTTGCAGATGCGAAGCGGGTCGCGGAGGCAGCCATTGCCGAGGGAAAAGACCGCTGGGGCGTGCATAGCCTGCTGTTCAAGATGGCGTTTATCGAACACGATGCAACGCGCATGAAGGCCGAAGGGGACTGGGGATTCACGCATGCGCAAACAGGCCAGCCGCTCACCGATCTGGGTTTTGTGGCAGCGAGCTCCGGCAAATTGCGCGAAGCGGTGGACGATTTTACCCGAGCGCGCCAGGAAGGTCTGCGCCGCGGCGATACCGATTTTGCAGATGACGCAACGATGTTTCTGGCCGGGATTTACATCGATTACGGCTACCCCGCCGAGGCCGCAGCCACATTGAACAAGATGCAGAGCGATGCCATTGACGAGGGAACAACGGCTTATTTCAGAGAGGATCTGGGAGATCTTGGTCCCGCGCAACGGCTGATTGCAAAGATGGAAGGAAGCGGATCCAAGAGCACCCTGGACCTCTACTTCAATCTGCCCGAGTTGCGCGCGTTGCTGGCGCTGAAGAACCATCGTCCGGCGGATGCGGTGAAGGAACTGGAGCCGGCTCGCAAGTACCAGCTACGCGATATCGGCGTGCCCTATCAGCGGGCGCGGGCAGAGGTTGAGGCCGGAATGCTCGACCAGGCGGCGCAGGACTATCGACTGATTCTCGATAATCCAGGGAATTGCCCCATCTGGCCGGAGCACACAATTTCCCATCTTCGCCTGGCGCGCGTGCTGGCGCTCGAAAAAAAAACGGACGAAGCGCGCAGCGAATACCGGGCGTTCTTCGATGCCTGGAAGGACGCCGACCCCGGTCTCAAGATTCTTGCCGACGCCAAACGCGAATTCGCGCAGTTGCAATGAGCCGGCGGGATGAGCCCCATGGACAGATGAAGTGGCGGGGAAAGAAATTGCACAAGGGTCAGTGTTCAGAGATAGGCGTGCTGTCCAGAATCTTCGCCGTGGAGCGGAAGCGATGGAAGTCGCGGAAGCGGATCTGGTTCAGCTCCAACCTGTTCCTGTGACTCAATTCCCGCATGATGATTTGCGCACCGATTGGGAGCAGGTACTGCTGGTCGCTGATGGAGACGTAGTCGTAGTCCGCACTCACGAGGGCCTCCTGTATGGGAAACTTCTTCGGTACGTCGTCTACGATCTGGGTGATGCGCCGAACGCCGTGCGTGGCGCTGTCGATGTAGACCATACCGTGATAGCCGACGAGAGCCACCTGGGTAGCACTGGCTCGGAGAGAGAGATCCGAGTTCTCTTTGGCGACGCGGTATTTGAAGACCTGCACGGTTCCGTCCCCGAGGGCATCGGTTTCAAGCCACGAGATCTCCGCTTTGGCGGCGGGCCGGAAGAGACCGTGAATCACACCACCGAAGACTCCGGCGCTGGAGACGCCAAGCGCAGGACTGGAGCTGCTATCGCGGCTTTTTTTGTGGTTTTTCTCGTATTCTTCAAAGTCCCAGTTTTCCTGGCGGTCGAAGTAGTTGAGCTGTCCGGTGAGCGTATCGAGGTGTTCCCAACTGTTTTCGCGATTGGAACCGGCAAATCGCTCGGTGACCTGCTGGCACGTGAAGTTTGGAAGGGAATCCCAATAATCGTTTGCGTATTGCGCGGCTTCGACGAGGAGGGCACTGAGTTCGCCGTCGGGGGGACGCTCGACGGGATTGGCAGAGACGGCAATGGCCAGCGGACCGGCAGGCCGGGAGATGGACTCAAGAGCCGGGCCTGAGGGGGCAGCAGCATCTGCGGTTTCCATGCCGTTGAGAGTGAAGGAAGTGTCCGACTCGGCGGTCTTTCCATCCTGAGTGAGAATAGCTTCCACCAGGTATGTGCCATCTGTTGCGGAATTGAGGGAAAAGCTGCCCAGGTAGGAAAAATACTCTCCTCCGTGAACCTCTTGCGCGAACAACGGGGCGTCACCCAGAATCCGTCCATCGTGTAGTACCTTGATCTCCAACTTTGCCGGTTGCGGCGCACTGGGGGTGTGGTGCGCAACCACGAAGATGGAGACTTTGTTGTCGCCGGGCGGAAGCGTACCGGAGAGATTCGGCGTGACGCGCCTCTTGTCGTCGCGAAGGGGATCGGTCTTGTCGGCATCGTTGACGGCAACTGGATCGGTCCGCCGTACCAGGACCAGATTGCTGAGCGAAGGCGCTTCGGATTTGCTGGATACCTCGAAGGGAATGCGTTGCGCCGCAGCCTTGCCGGTCGTGGTTTCAGCGATCAGGACCTCCAGCGTGTATTTGCCTGGAGGCAGGACGAAGTGACGATGCAGCGAGATTAGCTCTCCGCCTTTCGCGCCGTCCTGGTGGAAGGCTACGCGCTTCGGGGTGTCGGAACTGAAGTGAGCGGCAATTTCGCCGGCCTGGTCCTTTACATAGGCCACCATTGTCAGGTGTGCGAGAGAACTGGGAGAGTTTGCGTCCTTACGTATATCGAGGTCTTCAATCGGAACCTCAATGGCCAGCGCCGTCCTCCTGCCCTCTTCGCTATCGCCCATATCGAGAATTGCCGCATGGAAATCGAGTTGCGAAGGCAAGGGCGATTCTTTGAGCAGCTTCAACAGCGGCAGCTCGAACGGCTGCAAGGTGCTCCCGTCCGCGGTGCTGGGAGGCAATGCAATATAGCCAGTCTGCGTGCGTATCCTGAGCCCGGTGCGGAGCGGCTTGACCGCGAGCGGATGAAGTTTCCCATCGTATTCCTCACTTTTGGGAATGAAGGACGCCTGGTAATAGGTCGTCATATCCCCGATGAGTTGATACATGGCCTTCTGGCCATCTCCATTGAAATAGGTCCCGCCTGTTGCCTCGGCCAGATGCTTGAGGTCTGTGTCTATGGGCGCGTCGTCTATGACTTCAAGGGTGCCTTGGCCGGAGCCGAAGGTGGCCGTATTTCCAGCTACTTTGGCCTGACTCAAGCTGACGGCGGCACTCTGGCTCGACACATCCATTCCCCCAATCTGCCGTCCGTGGTGGCCGAGCGCAGTGCCGTCGACCACATTGATGCCGATGCCGGCCTGGTTCGCCGATCCGACGATGGAATCTATGGCCTGCCTGGCAGCTTCGTTGATTTGCTCCTGATGCATTGAACTGAGATAGACGATCGTTTTGCGTTCCGGGAGATTCTGCTGCGACTCTATGAGCGCCATTACGGACGAGAGAGACGTCGAGATGTGGCGGTCCTGCGCGATGCGCGTCGAGTTTTGCATGGCCGAATAAATGGACTGCGCCCGCGAGCGTTCATGCGCCGGGACCTTTTTCCCGGTGGAATCGACTCCGCTGAGAGCGATCGAGACGAGTTCCTTCTCGGACCCGGAGGAATGATCTTTATTTCTGGATGCGACCGGTCCAGTGGCCCTTTGGATGGCGGTTTCGATCGCGCCAATGTCGAGGGTAAATCCCTGCTGAAGGTGGAGCCTCGAATCGATGTCGAATACCGAGAATTCAAAACCGCTCTCGGTGAGCATGGAGAGAATCTTCAAGGCTGCATCGCGGGCGGTCGCGATCCGCGAAGAATGCTTCTGGGGGAGCTCGTCCTTTTCAGGAGGAAATGAATCGAAAACAAAGCTGACCATCTGCTTGGCCCGGTGTTGGTCGACAAGCCGAAGGTTATCGAGCTTGATGGCAGATCCGTTGTCGGTGATGGTCAAATCGTCCGGCTTGAGGTCGAGGACTGGCTTGTCTTTCTTGTCATGTACGACAAGGTAGAGTTGCATGGCATCGACAGCGGTCGGCGAGGCCGGAGCAGGAGGCGTAATTAGCTCCTGCGCGCGGGCGAAGAAAGGCGAAGCTGCGAGACCAGCGCCCAACAACATGCTCGATGCCAAACGATAGCTCATCCGATTCCGCACCCCTGCGGAAGATCACTGCTGATACCGCCAGGAGTTTTCATTTCCACCGAGTCCACGGGGAGAAGCGCCTCTTAATCGCGAGTCTCAACCGAATGAGACAGGAGGCACGAATATGTTTTCTTTTTCCCGGCGAGTATAGCTTGCCCATCTCGGAATGGTAAAGACCGGCGTCGAGCTGCAGGAACTCACCATTCGCGGGGTTCACGACTTCAGGTGCGTCGCGGCACTGAAGGAGGGCGGATTGTGGCCGCAAATATCGGTGAGCCAATGCTTGCCAAACGCCAAGATGCTTTTCAATCTCATGTCAGTAGCGCGGGAAAGCGGTTGGTTTTTTATCGATTCTTTAAGCTATTGATTCTATGGAGCCGACAACCGGGATCGAACCGGTGACCTGCTGATTACGAATCAGCTGCTCTACCAACTGAGCTACGTCGGCCCACTGCTCTTCCGATTGTATCGTTGCGTTGGCTGAAGGTAAAGGTCAAGAGCCGCGAAATACGGCTATACTGCTGGTCATGCAAATCAACCAGGCGGAAGAATGGCAGAGGCTCACCGAGCATTACCGCGGCATGCTGGATGGGGAACTTGAACAACTGGCGGAGAGTTTCGGAGACCTGACGGAAACAGCGCAGCAGGTCCTTCGAAACGAGTTGAGAAGCCGCGGTTTGGATGGGTCCGGGTCGCCGAAGACGGCGGCTCGATACAAGGCGCCGTCCACTTCTTCGCGGTTTGCCAGCGATGTCGATCCGGACGCGAACATCGGCCAGGCGGCCCGAACAGATGGAGATGAGGAGGACGACTCTCCCACGGACTACACCTGGAAGACGCTGCTGTGCGAGTGCGACACCTCGGCAGAGGCGTATCAGCTGAAGGCGGTATTGCAGAGAGCTGGAATCGACAGCTGGGTGGAAGTGCCCGGATCGTCGCGTTATTCATTTGGGATGAGTAGTCCCCGAGTGGTGGTGGCCGCCGACCAGCTTGAGCAGGCGATCGAGATTGCCAACCAGCCAATCCCGAAGGAGATTCTCGAGGCGTCCAAGATTGAAGTGCCGGCGTATGTTCCGCCCACCTGTCCGAAATGCGGCACCGAAGATCCGGTGCTGGAGAGTGCGGAGCCGACCAATGCGTGGCTTTGCGAGGCGTGTGGCGCTCAGTGGAGCGATCCCGAGGCAGACGCCGATTAGAATCCCCGTCAGGCTAGGCGATGAACCCAGGGAGGCGAGTTACAGCCCTTGGGAAAACGGAAAGAGCCACCCGGCAACAGGGCAGCTCTTTCCTCAGGGAGAATAGTTCCAACGGAGGCAAAACCATCAGAACTTTCTGGCTGCATAGTAGGGGTGAGGGAAGGGAGTGTCAAGGATAAATCGAAGAGGAAATAACTGCTTTTGATTCAATATGTTACAAACCATTCCCCATGAGCAGCCTACGGCGCATCTTCGACGGTTGTTCGCCTTTAATAACCCTTGTATTTCGGGTTTTTTAGGGGTTTTCTTAGGGTTTCTGTCTATTTTTCCACAGGTTTAAGGGCTGACGTTAACCCTTCGGATGCGGGCTGTCAAGAGTTGGAGTGGATTCGACCCACTCTTCCCGCAGATCGAGATGGATGAACTCCTCTTCATAGACCGATGAAATCGGTTTGCCGCGTGCCATCCGGTAGAGAGCCCGGAAGCCGCCAAGGAAGAAGCCGAGCAGCAGCGCCGCGCTGACCCCGATGATCACCAGGCTGGCAATGCCGAGGAGCAACTGGGCTGTCTTTTTTACCTCGGAGTCTCCGCTGGGTTGAGGAATGGAGGTGATGTCGGCCTCATAGTGGATGGTCGCCAGGAGCTTATGGCTCTCCTCGGGGATGGCATCGCCGCTGACCAATGCAACGAGCGGGCCGCTGCGGCGAACTTCGAGAGAGGCCTGATCGGAGTCCTGGAGCGGCTTGGGCCACGCAGGCTGCGCCTGGCTGCCGGCTTTGATGTAGGCACGGATTTTGGTTTCCTGAGCAGCGGCCATCTGCGGCGTGGGGTAGTCGATGATAGTGAGCGTCGCCGGGTTGGAACGGAGCGAGTAATTTGCGGTGACCACCTCCGCACCACGATCGAAGCCTACGACGTCCGGCGGCAGCACTCCGCCCGATCCCGCGTAGCTTGCCGGTCCCAGCGCATAGTGGGTCGTCTGTCCGTCCATCGAATCCTTGGGCAGGCTGCTCAGGATGGGAGGCGCCAGCGCTTTGGAGCCGTCAGGAACAGGCAAGTGACTGGCCAGTTCGCGAAGCTCCGAACCGGACATGGGACCGATGCGGGAGAAATTCGCGTCAATCACTGTGTTTCCCAGCCAGAAGAGCACGCGGTTGTGGTTGGAAGTTGCTCCCGTCCCGATGCCTTCCTTGGGCCAGCCGTTCTGGCGATAAAACGAATAGGCGCCGAATGCACCGCTTGCGTCGTGGAAGCGCAATGCGTGCAGATTGAGCGTTTCACCGCTGCGCTTATACTCGGCCAGCATGCCGTCGCTGAAGTCGTATTCCTTGAGGGCCGCGGCGTTGGGTGGGTCCGCTTGAGCGGGGTCGGTGATGGCCTTCGGCTTGTCCGTTGCTATCCATCCGGCGAATGAATCGGGTAGAAGGGCGACCGGGACTGGAGGCAGGATAATCCTGGTAACGGAAGCGGTTTTTGCTGCCGGTTCAGGCGGCGCGGCTTGTGCTGCGGCGGACGTTGCGCTCACGAGCAAAGGCAGGGAACAAGCCAGGATTGAGATCCAACGCATCAATAGACTCCGGTCTTAAGGGTACACGCAACCACCCCAACGACGAGGACCTGTCGCCGGGGACCCCGATGTAATCACCCCAGCGACGAGGACCTGTCGCCGGGGACCCCGATGTAATCACCCCAGCGACGAGGACCTGTCGCCGGGGACCCCGATG
>JBELAI010000129.1:0-16089 GCA_049508975.1 Occallatibacter sp.
GTCGGGTCATCACCAGACTTTTTCTTTCGTACCGAAGGCAGGTATGTTTCTTCAACTCAGAAAGGGCACCTGGTTGCCCGAGGTCCGCATCGAGGGTCTGCTCCGCTTCGCATTCATCGGCGATTCCATGGCGTACGGGACGGGTGTGACCCCCGATCAGACGCTGCCCGCCAATGCTGAGCGCCAGATGAACGAATTGCTGCCCGGATGGCCTATTGAGGTAGTCAACCTCGGCGTCCCGGGATACAACCTTTGGAACAGCTGGCTCAAATTCAAGCGGTCGCCCCAAGTCTACAATGGGGTCGTCTTCATCGTCTGCATCAACGATGCAGAGTTATTTGGAATCACCCTGAGAGTGCCTTACCCTCTGCCTGCGTCTTCGGCTTGGGAGAGCACTCGTGCAACTGGCCGCGCTGTCGAATGCTGCTTTGACGATATCTCTGAGTTCTCGGCGAAAAACTCTCTGCCGGTGGCTATCGTCTTTTACGTCACGGGTCCCCTCACCGAGTATCAGCAGATGGGCGAAATCATTTCGGACCTGTGCGCCGAACGCGCCCTCTTCTACCTCAATACCTGGAACCACCTGCGGGAATTGAATCTCACTCCCGCTGAACTCAGAGCAAGCCCATCGGACGCACACCCCTCGGTCAAGGTACATCAGGCTTCGAGCCGCAATCTCGTGCAGGCACTGTATCGTAAAGGATGGTTTGATCGGTATTCCGATCGTGCAATCGCCACCGCGCCGAATCGCATTCAAAAAGCTGCGCGTGCCATGGTGGAAGCAGATCATTATCCGGCGGAGTTGGCTTGCAACTGGGCTCTCGGAGTACTTGAATCCAAGGAGCGCCTCGCCGCACGGATGGAGGCAGTCGATGGACCGTCTGGATTCAGTAGCGCGGCAGAACCGGTTGTCAAAGAACTCACCGCCGCAAGCAATTGCTGGCACATTTCCCAACGACTGCACGCATTCGTTCAGACCATGGCCACGCACGACGCGCGAGTTGCCGAACACCTTTTAAACGGCATCGTAATTGAAAGGCAAACTGTCGATGAGCTCGGCTTCGGGCTTGAAATGGGCGGCTGGGAGGAGATCTGCACTGAGTGTATCGATTTGTCATTGGCTCGCAATAACTCGGAGCCCGCTCCGCTTTCTGAAGCTTCAGCGATTCTCACCGCTTGCAGAGTTGATTTGCAGAAAGCGAGGACTGCATTGGATGGTCTTCGCACCGCCATTCTAGATCGTTCCCTAGGATGGCCAGTCGAGGAATCGCTGTTTAACATCGACCTCGAGATTGTTGAGTCCATTCTTCGCCAGTTGGAGTCCGAAATTGAACTCTTGCAAACATCCTTCTTACGCGCTCAGAAAGCATATGGAAATGTGTCAAAGGAGTTGTCTCTGCGACGGCAAGAGCAGGTGTTAAAGTTGCTCGGCCAACCGCTCAGGTCTATCTCGTCCAGGTTTTCCATTGTCAAGCAATGGAAAACAACACTTGAAAGGATGCGCGATCAGCGAAGTCCGGGATTTACCACGGTGGAAGTGACATTGAGTGCCGAGCCGGTGGAAGGTACCAAGTTTCCCGTTTTGTTAGGCCAGGTGGAATACCTGGTACCTTGGCGACTTCCATTTTCCAACGCGGGCCTCGTGAGCCCAGATGGCGATTCCTCATTGGCCAAGCTTACATTTCCCACTTTCTATTCTGCGCGCATTCGGCTTACACGAAGCACTCCAACAATGGGTCCAAGCAAGTTCAACTTGATCAAGGTCGAAATCTATAATTGTGTTGATCAGCGCCGCTCCATCGATCCTGCATCGTTTAGACTTCTTCCGAATGGTGCGTATGAGTCCCCTCCGGTCCATTTGCTCTGACTCTGCGGATTGACCATAGCCGCGGCTCATGGCAATCCTTCTCGTATTTCTCTGGTCTTCTTACCGCGACAGCTCCGGTGGCGGTTTGAGTCGCTCAAATGGCCGCGCAAATCGCTCAAAATGGGGATTGTAATACGGGTCCGCCATCGCATCTCCGCGCCATCGGGAGAGAAAGAAACTTGCTTCCTGGCGATTGCGGGCGCGCTGACTCTCTGACCAGTCACGCCCACGCGATCGCGATTCGTGATGATAGAGCGTGGCGAATGGATTGTAGACGACGCGAAACCCAGCCTTCCGCACCCGCATGCAATAGTCGACATCGTTGAACGCGATTTTCAAATTCAAGTCATCGAATCCGCCGTCGAGTTCCTCAAACAAAACGCGTCGCGTGGCCAGGCATGCGCCGGTAACGGCCGCGGCGCTGCGCAGCAAATGGCTGCGGCCAAAATATCCGCCAAATTCCGGCGACTCGCCCACGCACTCGTGCCCGGCCACGCCTTCCACGCCGAGCACCACACCGCTATGCTGAATTGTGCCGTCAGGGTAGAGCAGCCGCGCTCCAACTGCACCCACGTCCTCACGAAGCGCATTCGCGACAAGCTCCGTGCACCAATCCGGCGAAAGCACGACCGTGTCATTGTTTAGAAAGATCAGTATCTCGCCGGTGGCCTCATGCGCAGCGGCATTATTGATTGCCGACCAGTTGAAGGGACCGCGGAAGGGAACCAATCGTATCTGCGGGAAATCGGAGAGGCTCGCAAAAAACTCCTTGGTCTCAGGTTCAACGCTGTCGTTGTCTGCGATGAGTATTTCGCACGGGCCTGGATAGTGGTCGAGCGATTTCAGAACGCTCAGCAGGCAGGGGCGAAGCAAATCCACTTTGTCCCGAGTCGCGATGATGATGGATATTTTCGGTGCCTGCTCCGGCAAGCACCAGCGGATGCGCGCGGCGTATTCGCGTCCCTTGCCCACCGGGTCGCTGTGATTCTCAACTTTCGCATGAAGTTTGAGCCGCAGTATCTGCTCGCCAACGGCAGCGACGATGTTCTTCTGGATCGCAAGTCCGGCCCCGGGAGCATTTGAGACCGAACCCGGAGTGACACGCCAATGATAGAGAATGCGCGGCAGGTGCAGAATCTCATTCGCCGGGAGTTGAGCAACCGTGCGAAGTAGAAGATCGTGATCCTGTGCGCCTTCAAAACCGGGCCGCAGTCCACCGAGCGCAGCAATTACATCTCGTCGTATCACGACAAGATGGCAAATGTAGTTGATGGCCAGCAAAAGATCCGGATCAAAGTCCGGCTTGAAGAAGGGGGTATGGTGAATCGAGCGTCCTGTCTCCGATTCTTCCATGCGGTCCTCATCCGAGTAAAGCAGTCCGTACCGCCGTTGCCCGATCGCGGCGGCCACATGAAATAGTGCGTCCAGGGCAAGCTCATCGTCGTGATCGAGAAAGGCGATGTATTCACCCTTTGCCTCCTGAATCCCGCGATTGGTATTCACTGCAATGCCACCGCGAACGGTTGAGTCGACCCACCGAATTCGCGCCTCGATGGAATAACGGCGGCGCATTAGACGCAGCTCGTCACTGATCGAGGCATCATCGGTTATCACTACTTCCCAGTTGTCATAAGTCTGCGAACACACGCTGTTCAATGCCTTCGACAGCAAGCGCGTGTCGCTGTTCCACGTCGGTACAATCACGGAAATCAGGGGCCGATATGTGAGCTCCGCACTTCGCTTTCGTTGTTCCGCAATCGCGTCCGGAGAGAGACGGTAGAACCGTTCCCAATACTCTTCGTAAGCCTCAATGGGTACGCTGGCGAGGCGGCCAATCTCCGGAAGCTGAGCTTCCACGCGCTCCAGTACCCCACGCAACTGCGCAATCTCATTGCGTGTGGCTCGGATCGTATCCCAATGTCGGGCCGCGTCCGAGTAGACCATCGAACTGCTGCCAATCTGAGCGCGCGAAATCGAATCGAGAGCAATAAGCGCGCGTCCTCCGGAAAAATTCGCACGGTGAACTGCCGGAATCCTGAAAGTAAATCCAAGCCTGCCGTCTCCGCCAACCGCTTCCAGAACATCTGCTCGCGGCTCGTTACAGGATATGGAGCCGAGAAAGTGACTGTCCGCGTAAAACTCGATATTAACAGGGATCGACTTGTCGCATAGGTCAACAGCCCAGCCTCGAATCTCGAAACCAGACGCCGCATCCACCGCGCCAATCACGCAGCGCTTGACTTTTGTCCATGGCTCGGTCGCGAGCCTGTCGCGCAACACGCCGTCAACTTCGGCCGCTACAAGGTGCGGAGCGATCCCTGTCAGCGTGGCATCGGAGAGCAGCAGTTCCAGCAATTGTGTCCAAGTGCGTGCCGCCCCGCAACTGCGACGGGTAGCCACAGCGATGGGCAAGTTTCTTTGCGCCCAGTCCAGCAGAGGTAGCGGCGGAGTGTCTGCCATGTTGTGCTGCGGCATGCGCTCCCGGAGCAGCACTGCCCGCAAAACTTCATTCCTGAATTCTTCCGATTGAAGCACCTCGTGAAGTAGCTCTCGAACCGCGCCCAAGGCACGGCTGTTCACTAGCGATGGCTCGGGTGTGCGGCCGAGGAAAAGCTGGAAGCAACTGGTGATGTCGATAGTGCTGAGTGGGTCGCGTGCTTCTTCCGGAGCCGCCTCTTTGCTATCTGGCATCGCCCCACTCGAACCCGTGACTTTTTGTATATCTTCCATCGACCGCATCCTTGCTATGCCTGACTTCGTACTGTGTCTACAATCCTTGAAACCACCTCGTCGCTCAACTCCGGATACATGGGCAAACTCAGAATCCCGGCTGCAGCCATTTCGGTATTCTTGAGGCCCGCCGGGTCCATGGCGCACCGGCCCGCATAGGCGGGCTGTGCATGGACCGGCACAGGATAGTGAATGTTTGTGCCAATCCCTGCCTGCTTCAGGCGCGCTTGAAAGCTGTCTCGTTCCGGGTGTCGAACCACATATTGGTGGTATACATGCTCGCAGCCGGGTTTCGCCAGCGGTAAAACGAGCCCTGAAGCGGCGAAGCCAGCGTTGTACGCGTGAGCGATTGCGGCGCGCCGCAAGTTTCCTTCTTCAAGGTAGTTCAACCGGATGCGCAGGATGGCCGCCTGCAACTCATCGAGGCGGCTGTTCATCCCCGTCACTTCACTGATATAACGCTGCTCCCATCCATATTCGCGAAGCATACGCACCTTCCGGATCAGTTCGCTGTCCGATGCTGCAACCAGCCCACCGTCCCCCAGCGCACCCAGGTTTTTCGTAGGATAAAAGCTGAATGTCGCCGCGTCTCCCATGCTTCCCACGTAGTGGTGGCCAAGTTTTGCGCCGTGGGCCTGTGCGCAGTCTTCAATCACCGCAGCGTTGAGTTTTCTCGCGATCGGTAGCAGCGCGTCCATGTCCGCCGCATGTCCGTAGAGATGGACGACGATCACCGCCTTGATGGGACCATGCGCATCTAGCGTTCGCAGCAGGGATTCGGGACTCATGGTGTAGGTATCGGGTGTAATATCGACAAAAATCGGCGTTGCTCCCGCTAATTCGATGCCTGCCGCTGTTGCAACCGCGGTATGCGAAACCGTTGCCACTCGGTCTCCGGCGACTATTCCCAGGCCCCGTAGCGCGAGCGTAATGGCGTCCGTGCCATTGCCCACGCCCACTGTGCCGCCTAGCTCAAACCTGCTCGCAAACTCCCGTTCGAAAGCATCCACTTCCTTGCCCAGAATGTACCATCCGCTGTCCACAACGCGGCCCAATGCGTTCATTATTTCTGCGCGGTGCTCTTGAAAAAACCCGCCAGGCGAGTTTTGCGGGATCTTCGGCAGGAGTTGCACGCGATCAGACATAGTGGCTCATATGCTCCCGGTAATATGCAACCGTGTGGGCGAGCGCCTCGCGCAGGCTCACCTTCGGCTCCCAACCGGTTGTCTTCCGAAACAGCGCGTCATCTGTAAAATAGTCGCCCAGGTCAATGCGCAGCCTCTCGGCTGGAAACGGCTTGATCTCAAATTGCCCCGTCCCGGCCACCTCGACGAGCAACTTGCCAAGGTCCGCCAATGTTACGGTGGCACTTCCGCCAAGATTGAAAATGCGATGCTCGGGTATAGGACATGCAGCTGCTGCGAGAAATGCATCCACAGCATCTGCGATAAATGTGAGGTCGCGTTTTTGCTGGCCGCCCCATACTTCAAAGACGCTGTCTTCTACCACCCGTCGCATCCATATTCCCAGGAAGTTCTGCCGGGCATCTTTGATGCGCATCCGCGGGCCAAACGTGTTTGTCAGCCGCAGAGAAATTGTGTTCAGGTCGTAGACTCGATTAAACAGCGAGTGGTAGCCTTCTCCCGCGGCTTTGTTGATCCCATTCACATCGATCGGATGCACCGGATGATGCTCGTCCACGGGACAATAATCCGGGCGGCCGTAGATTTGGCGGGTCGATGAGAAAACAATGCGGGCATTGGGGATCGATCGACGGCACGCTTCCAGAAGTACCAGGTGCGCATGCACGTTCGAAGCAAGGTCGGCCATCGGGTCGGTCATTGAGTCAATGTGCGAGGACTTTCCGGCCAGGTTGAAAACGAAATCGTGTCCTGGCACCAGTGAAGCCACCGCTTCGGCATCGCGAAGATCGACTGTCTGGATTTCCAGCTTGTCTTTAATATCTTCCAAGTTGGCCAGATTAGCGCCGGTGTTTGGTGTCATCGAGTCAACCACCAGCACTTGACTTCCCAATTCCACCAGGCGGCGCGCCAGGTTTGAGCCGATGAATCCCAAGCCCCCGGTCACAAGAACCTTGGCTCCATCGAAAAATGAGCGGTGCGAATCGGGAGTCAACGTTGATTCACCTGCATGGCCAGTCCTGGGGATGCCGGTTGTTCTTGCGGAAGTGTCCCCGCGGCCAGTTCATTCAGTAAGCGATCCCATCGTTGGAGCGTCACGGTATGCACATCGAAATCTCTGAGCACAGTTGCCCGTGCATTTTCGCGGATTGCCTGCATCCGGTCCGGATGATCCAGCACCATGCTCACTCGGTCCGCAATCTGGTCCGCAGCAAAGAAATCTACTGTCAGGCCGTTTTCTCCATCTCGAAGCACCTCAAGCACCGGGGGCGTTGCGGAACCCACAACGACGCACCCGGCCGCCATCGCTTCAAGAAACGACCAGGAGAGAACGAACGGATAAGTCAAATGAACATGAACCGTTGATACCTGAAGCACATTGGCAAACGTTTCATACGGAACCTGCCCGAGGAAATGCACGCGGCTCAGATCTAACTTGTCGCCAACCTCTGCCAACAGCATCTCCCGATAAGTGGCTCCATGGGGCGGTGGATCGCTATAACTCAAGCCGTCTCCACCCACAATGAGCACATGTGCCGATGGATGGCGGTTAAGAATCTCAGGCAGTGTCCGCATGAAAACGTGAAACCCTCGATACGGTTCCAGATTGCGCGCAACGTAAGTGATGACCTGGTCGGAGCGAGTAAGTCGAAGGCCTTCCCGTCCCAGCATGATCCAGGCATTGTCATCGGGCTTGATTCGTTCTGCGTCGATGCCTTCATGCATAGAAGTGATGCGAGCCTGCATTGAAACGGTGAAAAGACCTCGCTGCCAATTCGTCGGCGTATGTCCCCAATCGCTTTCGGCAAAGCTCAGGCGAGTTACCGCGTTTCGCACCTGCAGTCGCGCCTCGTCACCGGCCGATGACGGAGCAAACTCCGGATCGAATCCAACATCCGCCCCGGACGAATGGTAGAAGAATTCAAAGTAGGAAAGGAGGGGGGTATTCGGAAAAGCCTGTTTCACAAAGAGCGTTTCGCCCCACCCGCTGTGTCCCACCACGAGGTCGGGAACGATGTTGTCTTCCAGCATCCTCATGCAGGTATCGAGCACAGCTGCGCCCGTCCGCACCGCGGCATCGAAGGTCGCCGTGTACGGGTGGCATGTCGACACCGCTGGCCGCACCGGGGAATACACGAGTTTGTGAACACCCGGCATCTCGCTGCGGTTCTCCTGGGTGATGAAATACACCTGGTTCTCGGGGTTCGCGGCCAGATGTCGAACGATATGCAGGTATTGTGCCGGAAAATTCTGATGAATAAAAAGAATAATCATAGTTATAGCCCAAGTTCCGACATCTTGAGATTCCGCTCTTCCGGACTGTTGCATGGTTTCTGTAAAGCCAGGCCAGCAAGTTCCAGCCTTTCCGGTTTTCGCCGAAGAACAATCTCGCCGAATGCCGCATTCTTCAAGTGATTCAAGAGCACCGTGGGTGTAAAGCCGCAGTGATGAGCCATTCCCATCATTCCATGAGAGAGCGCAGGACCAAAGCCCCAAATCATGTCTTGCGCAGTTATCGGCCCCGCCGCCGAATCATAGATGGTCTCATGCAGCCGGTCATTTCCAACCCACTGTGCAATCTCCTGCAGATCCGGAACCACGATGCAGACGAAGCCGTCATCGTTCAGAACGCGCCGGAATTCCGCCAGAGCCAGCGGGACCTGGTGCGCATACAGATGCTCCATGCAATGCGCACACCATATCGCATCGACCGAGGTGTCTTCAATCGCCGAGAGATCGACGACGCTCGCCACAATATCCGGCTCCATTGCCGGGTTCAAATCTACGCGCACCTGGTCCCAGTTGCGAAAGAGTGGAGGCAGCCGTGAGTCTCCCTTTGTACCGCATCCGGCGTTCAGAAATACGCGCCGCCTGGGTCGTGCACTTTTCCTTGAAGCCATGAATATCTATCACCTGAATAGCTAGGATAATTAGGCCATGACGGCGCTTTGAGCATCTCCACTCGGGATTTCGCCCGCGGTGCGGCTGCGCTCCGCGGCGTAGACCTCGATTCCCCACAGTGGGTCGAGGGGCTGATCGGAGCTGCACAGATCTCCATTCTTGAACGGCCCAATGACTTTGCCGGAAACGAATTGGCCGGTGTAGATGCAGTCGAACTGTTCCGCGGCCGGTGGCTTGAAGCGAATCGCACAGCCCATCATCGGCGTACCCCGGCCACGGCTGCCGCAGAATACCTGGTTACTAAGCCATGGTGTCTGCAGGCCGTCCGCCGTTACACCACAATACTCAATCAGGTCGGGAGTAATTGCGCCGGCCGATCCAATTGCGAACGCCTCAATCCACAGGCGCTCACCAATGCAGCCTGCCCAGCCGTCGGCGAAGGGAACGTCCCCAATCCTCTGAATGTGCGCGATGATCCGTGCCGGGAACAGGCCCGGAGTTTCACTGGATGCGGCGCTTCCCAACTCGGCTCCCTCCGCTGCCATGTCGGCATTGAGCCGCTGAATATTGATGTCCAAAACCGGGAGGTCCCGTGCGCTCAACGAAGTCAGCGCCAGCGATGCGCTGCCGCCGGATATCCTGGCAAGAATCATGTCGCGCCTGCGGCTCAGCCAGCGATCCGTGGTGGTGACGCGCGAGACAAACTCCACCGTTGCTTCCGATGCCATTGGAGCCACGCCAACCTGCACGGCCGGCAGAAGCAGTTCCTCCGCCTGGGCGGTCGACGGTGCGCCTTGATTCACTGTAAAGACATATGTACCGGCGGGAAGAGGTAGAAATTGTATCGAAGTTTCAAGCCATTCGGCAGTTGGGGTTTGAGTGCTGGTTGAAGCATCGTCCATAACTGGCTCCTTTTGGTTCACTAGTCGAGCGTCTCTCCGTGCCGCTCTCAGGAGAGCTTCATTGATTTCGCTGGCTGGCGTAAATAGCGGTAGAATCTCGGCGCCGCTATGGCCGCGCAATCGCTCCGCAATTGCACCCAGATCGAATGCGACAATTGCGAGCCCCTGAGCAAGCGCGTGGCTCAGTGCGTAGCACCAGGTCTCGGGAACCACGGATGGAAAGAAGGCGATCTGGCATTGCTCCCGTGCAAGCAATGCTTCTACTTCCTCGTCCGCGTAGGGTCCGGTCACGAATACACGCCCGGTCGCCAGCAGCTCTTCATCGCTGCTCGAATAGCCGATCAACACAAAGTCCAAATCGAGATCTCTTGCCGCCGCGTCCTGAGCGCATTTTAGCAGCACGTCATAACCCTTCGGAATGCTGATGGCGCCGATCAAAGCTACTCGGACTCGCCCGGAGGCTCTCGATTTCACTCCCTGTACGGGCACAATCGGCAACTCCCACGCCATCACCTTGACGGCAACGCCCGGGAAGTAAACGGAAAGCCGGGTGCGGACTTCCAATGTAGGCGCAACGATCTCTTTTGCGTCGCGAAACAGAAGCGCACTGCGATCGCGCAGCGCCTGCACACTCAACGAATCATCAAGTAAGCTGCCATGCGTTTGAATGCATTTTTCACATTCCTCAATCGCGGGTTCGCCGCAATAGACGCCGTCTCCGTTTACAAGAAAAACTCGCGGACAAACCCATGAATAATCGTGCACATAAATCGTGAAGGGGCAACCCAGCCCCCGGACCATTTCGAGAACTGGAGAAGGTAGCCCCATGAAGTGATGCAACTCGACAGCTTCGAGCCCTATACGGTTCAGCAAGCCGCGCAATATATCGACGTCTTGCGGAATACGAAATACCAGGTTCTCCATCGCTTCGCCGGCAACGCTAAGCCGCACGGTGGAAACGACCATATCGCTTTCCGAGGGTTGCAGCATGAGTACTGTGTGTGCGTCAGCCTCGAGTGCCGCCCGGCGCGAATCCGCATGGCGCTTCACTCCTCCGAGCAGGTTCCCGGTAACGATCAACACGGGCGAGGATGCCATTGCAATCAGCCGTTCCATGTCGATGGCTCGCCGCGCATCAAGCAAAGGGTCCGGCGCGACGAAGCGCGCGATCAACTCGTCGTATCCAGTGTGCAGCATATTCAGAATGCGGCCGTTGCGCTCCATCAGCGCGGACTTCTTGCGCCCGAATGAAACGCCACCCCGATGTCGGACAAATACGTCGGTCGCGGCCACATGACGCCAGCCAAGCGCGGACGCTCTCAAGCAAAAATCATTTTCCTCGCCATAGCCCTTCGTAAAAGTTGTTTCGTCAAAAAGATTTGTCTCACGAAGGCAGGCGCGCTTGATGAAGAGGCAAAAGCCCACCCCGACGGGAAGGTCAACGAGCTTTCCTTCATTCACTATTGCGGCAATACGATCGATTTCCGCCGCGGCCGAGCGAGTCATCGATGGGCTTTGCGTGTAGCTTACAATCGACGCGCAATTTCCCAACGGCGTAGCCGTCCCGATGTCCTCTGCTGCGTAAGCGGCACGCTTCAATCGCGCAAGCCAGTCCCCAAAAACTTCAGTGTCGGAGTTGAGCAGCACAATATCTCGCTGCGGATGAAGCTCCATTCCCTTGTTGGCAGAGCCGGGAAAACCCAGATTTTCTCCATTTGAGATCAGTGTGATGCGGCCGGTTTGCGCCAGCCGAGCAAGCGCATCGTGCAACTCGGAATCCGGGCTTGCGTCATTGACAACCACCAGCTCCACATTCGTCGCGCTGGTCGTCGCCAGTACGCTTTCAATGCAGTCCATGGTCTCCCGCATGCCCGCATAGATGGGAATGACAACATCGATCTTCTCGGTTGAGGCAGGTGCATTACTTCTCATCGAAAGTATGGTTCCAGCGTTTGTCGCGAAGATGATTGGCCGCCAGGGGTGAAGCTGAACCGGGCTTCCCAGCAGGGCCTGATGCCTGCCATCCGGCAATACTGCGCAGACCTCCACCGGGGTATCGTCGCCAACGCAGCGCTCCAGCGGCAAAGAGAATTCCGCTTCGCTCGAAGCGCCAGTCGATGGAACCACTGTGTGCCGCAGCCGTTCGTCGCCGCTCTGGCTAATTACAATGGCAAACTTCAGCGCCGGGGCCCATTCCATTCCCACCTTTCCCCGAAGCAATCCCTCTTCGTAGACTACCCAACCGGAAACGCCAAAATCGGGCGGCCAGAAATGACTGGTTGTTCGTTGCGGCGTATCCCTAACGGTTACTGAAACGAGACCCGATGACCAGGCAGGGATATTCACACGAAAGGATTGAAATCCATCATGGCTGGAAGGGAAGAACTCTGCCGCCAGGTCATTGCCTTGCATCGAAAATGTGGGTCGAAAGCCTGACGAGATCAGGCCGACCAAGCGCAGTTTCGAATCAATGCCGACCCAAAGGTGGGGTTTCGCGGCTCCGCCATTGGAGCAGAGTGTGAAGGCTAACTGCTCCGCGCCATCCAACGTATCGACGGCGAATCGCGAGAGCGCCCATTCTCCTATCGGCGCAGCTTCGTCAAACAATCCTTGTTGGCACAGGGCCAGGCCGCGCGCCACCATGAGCGCAGGTTCTGTTCTGCCGCTCAGTCGCAGGGCAGCCTCCGCGCCTTTGCCAATCCGGGTCAACAATTTTGCGTGAATGAGAAGGCAGGTTGCATCTTCCGGCGCGATTCTGCAGGCGCAGTCGGAAAGCCGGAAGGCATCAAGCAGGCGACCTTGTTCCAATGCTTGGGAAATCTCTGCGAGAAGAATTGCCAGGCGACCTACCCCTGACTTGTGGCGGAAAAGCTCGAGTCGCTCGATCTTGCTTGACATTCCGAACAAGTCCAGGTGGTTGAATGGAATAGAGCATGGCTCTATCACGGGATGCGATTAGTGAGGAAGCTTGCTCACATCGTGGTGCGTAAGGCCCGAAATCGTGACCTTCGTCTTGTCCGACAGCGCAATCGTGTGCGAGGTTGTCGTGGTCCCCTCCTGATGGGCACCCTTGATATCCTCGGCCGTTGTGCCTTTGACGCTGATTGTGTCGCTGCTCAGGCTGAAGTTCGGGACGCTGTGGCCTAGATGCCCTTCCGGCTTCATGTGCCCGGGATTTGCAGCGGAGCCGCTGACAACCGTGTCATTGCCGATGTTCGCGAGCGCATGGGTGGAAACGGCGCGTGCACCACTGAGGAACGTGTCATTCCCCTGGCCATGAACCAGGTTGGAAGCACCCAACCCGGAGGACTTGACTCCGCCAAACACAGTAGCACTGGTCGGCTTAAGAGCATTGAGTCTGTCAAGCGCGTTTTGCGCAACCACATGCTGTGCATGGGTCAGAATCGACGCGCCATGCTGTGCACCGCCTGAAACTGTAGCTGATATTGCCATATTCTTTATCTCTCCTGGGGACCCCACTGCGGTCGAAGATTGTGTAGTTCAAGACTGATATCTGATATGCGAGTCTGTAGCCTAGTGATGCACTGTAACAACTTCGCCCAGAGGCTTTTCTCTTCACGACAGGTCCTGAGCTGAGGCCCACGGGGAGAACGAAAGTCACGGGGCAAACCTATGTCTCATAAGGAGGAGACTCTTTTCAGAATCTCCACTGATTGCATTCTCAATGAATGACTGCAGGGAAGTTGAGGACCGGTGTCCTATATAGAACACGAGAACTCCCTTAAATATGCTTACGTTTTTATTCCCTGTCAAGAACTAAATTGACCCATTCTCGAAATGTCGTCGAATCTTCATCTCCGGTTGCGCTGGGAATCTGCACTCCCGGTGTTCCTTGCGATCCGCGCAGTCGTTTGCCCGCAGGGTACTTCCCAGGATAGCTCAAGTCTTTGATTCGCATACTCAGACCGCCTGCAGAAGTTATGGAATCTTTATATCAACTGGTCCGGAGACGGATCGACGGAATTTACGTGCATGGCCTAAAATTGGCTCTGCCAGCGGCCAGCGAGCATCTTGGGAAATTGGTCAGTGTCTCCCTCGCCGCTGCGGTGAACCAGCGATATTATCCAATTAAGCACGGAGGCTACCATGTTCTGTGGTAAGTTTCAGTTATAAGTCCGACCTTCGATGTTATTACTTGGTAAACGTGGGGTTGGAGCCAATCTTATTACGTTGTAAATAATGAACTGGTTATTTTCGCACCGGGTTAGAAGACCGTCGGAGCGGCTCGATCATAGCAATGGAGACTTCCCACTGAATTGTCTTTACACAAGAAACAACTCAAACTGTTCGGCGGGCACAGGAAAAATGGTCGATCTTCACGCGCATACAACCGAGTCGGACGGCACATTTTCGCCAGCGGAACTGGTGAATCTTGCCGGGGCGGTCGGCCTGGAGGCGCTCGCGGTGACCGACCATGACACGCTTTCCGGTTTCGATCAGGCCTGGCCATTTGCCCAGGAAATTGGTCTCGAACTGGTATGCGGCATTGAAATGTCCACTCGTTACGAAGGCCGATCGGTGCATCTGCTGGGGTATTTTCTTGAAGGCGACCCCGGGCCGGCCTTCCGTCACTGGATTCTGGGTCTTCAGCAATCCCGCCACGCGCGCAATCGCGAACTTCTTGCGAAGCTTCAAGCAAACGGTGTAACCATCCCCTGGGATGAGTTGGAGCGCACAGGCGGCCCTTTGCCCGGACGTCCTCATATTGCCAGGCTCATGGTCGTGCACGGCTTTGTTGATTCAATAAGGGCTGCTTTCGATGAGTTCCTCGACGAGTCGGCGTGTTGCTATGTCGCCAGGGATGAAGCGCCCTTCGCCGATGCTATCGATAGAATCCGCATGGCCGGCGGCATTTCTTCTCTGCCCCATCCAGGGCGAGTCTCCCGTGACCCGGCAGAGATTTGTGAAATTGCAAAGGGAATGAAAGCGATGGGGCTTATGGCCATCGAGGTTTTTCATAGCGATCATTCGCCTGCTGAGGTTTCGTTCTATGCTAACCTCGCAGAACAGCTTGGTCTTGGTATGAGCGGAGGCACCGATTTTCATGGCGCAACCAAGCCTGGAATTGAACTGGGAACTGGAAGATCGGGAAATGTGTGCGTTGCTCGCTCAACCCTCGAAAAGCTCCGGCTCCTTCATGATTTGCGGCTAACAAACAATCCATAACGATGCATCGTTCGACCTCTGATTCGGTAAAGCAGGGCAGAATCCGTCAAGAATTGGCAGCAAGGGGGACCAGCCTATGATCGCCGGCAATTCCACCTTAGTCGTCAAAGCGATTGTCGCGCTGTCCGACGTCTCACTCCACGCGGGGCAGGAGGTCGATCTAGTTTCCGGGGATTTCCAGGCCCCCGCCAGGCTCCGGATCGCGCCGCACTCCCCTGCGCATTTACGAGCGGTTTCAACCATCGCAATCGAATCAGGGACACATCCACAGCCCATCGCGATATGCGAACTCGAGTTGCCATCCTCGATCGCGGAAGGGGCGATGCGGTTCAGCAAAGCACGGCACATTACCCTTAGCCCTGGCCCCGGTCGAGAGCCCATCGCGAATGGGTTGGCAGTCGCAATGTGCGCGGCACACGTCGATTCCTCCGGAAATCCGGAGCGCCCAATCCGCGGCGTAACGGTTTGGATGACGGGACTCAGCGGGGCAGGGAAGACGACCATTGCCCGCGACCTGGAAAGATTGCTCCGTTCTCATTCCAGGGTCGAGGTGTTGGATGCGGACATCGTGAGAACCCACATCTGCAAGGGCCTTGGGTTCAGCCGGGAAGACCGGACGGAGAATATTGCACGTCTGGTTTTGGCGGCCGGTATGCTCGCCGAGACGGGCGCCATCGTGCTGGTCTCCGCTATCGCGCCGTATCGCAACGCCCGTCAGCAGGCCAGAGAAAGGCTCGGACGATTGATCGAGGTTTATGTGAATGCGCCACTTTCCATCTGCGAAGGCAGAGATGTAAAAGGCCTATACAGGAAGGTCCGCAATGGGGAAATTCACCATTTCACCGGCATTGACGATCCGTATGAAGAGCCCCTCGATCCGGAAGTGGAGTGCCATACCGATCGGGAGTCCATCAGTGAGAGCGTCGCGAAGATTCGTTCAGCGATCAATCGGGAGCGGGAAAGCTATCTTGCAATGATGCCATCGAAGGAAGAAGGAGTGGAGGCCTGTGGCCTCTAAAGCAAGCTTGGTTATCGTCGGTGGTGGTTGCAGCGGGCTCCTTGTGGCAGTCCAGTTGTTGCGGAGGGGATTCCGCGGCACCCTTACAATTGTTGAGCCCCGTCGCAATCTTGGCAGAGGGCTTGCCTACTCCACGCCGTTTGAAGAGCAGTTGCTGAACGTGCCGGCAGGGAAGATGAGCGCGCTCCCCGACGAGCCTTCTCACTTTCTGGATTGGCTGCACTTGCGTGGCTTTGCAGAGGCCGCACACGGACATTTCGCCCCCAGAAAACTCTATGGAGAGTATCTCGAAGAGCTGTTGCAAAACGCCATTGCCGGGTGTGCGCAGACTGCCGAGTTCAG
>JBELAI010000013.1:0-60591 GCA_049508975.1 Occallatibacter sp.
ACCGATCCTGAAGAAGGCTCGGCACTCGCGGTTGCCATCGCCAGCCATTTCCTCACCGCAGGCGCATGGTCGCTGATCTCCACGCACCACACTTCGCTCAAGGTGTATGCGGCGAACACTCCCGGCGTGCTCAATGCGGCCGCCGGCGTGGATGAAAGCACTCTTGCGCCGAACTACAAGCTGAGGCTCGGCGTCCCCGGTGCGTCCGCTGGAATTCAGACCGCTGAGCGGCTCGGCCTCAATGCGGACATTGTCGCAGCCGCGCGTCAACGCCTCGGCTCGCAACAGGTCGACATTGCCCGTTTTCTCGATAAGCTGCACAACGAGGTCACACAGCTTGAATCCGAGCGCAAGGCGGCGCGCGAGGAACAGTATGCGCTGAACCAGGCCCGCGCCAAGCTAGCCCGCGAAGGCGACGTTGAACTCCGCAACCGTACACGCGAACTGGAAGTAAAGCTGGCCTCGCTGCTCAAAGAGTTCGAATTCCAGATGCGTGAGACCGTCCGCGCCATTGAAGACCGCGCTGCCCAGCAGAAGCTGTCGAAGGAAGCGGAGCGCCGCATGACCCGCCTGCGCCGCGAATTTCAGGAAAGCTTCAACCAGACCGTCGTCGCGCACCGCACCGGCGCCGATCAAGGAGACGCGAACGCCCAGCCCCACCTGCTCAAGCATGTTGCAGCCGGCGACCAAGTCCGCATCAAGTCCATGAACAAAGTCGCGGTGGTGCAGCGCGAAATCGAGAAAGATGTATTCGAAGTAGCCCTCGGCCCCATCAAGATGCGCGTAAAACGCGATGAGCTGACAGAGCCGCTGACGTCGAGCGAGTCTTCCGCAATCAGGAAGGCTGACCCGTTAGCCGCCGCACGCAGCCAGAAGAACGTCCACGTCACGGTCACTAGCGCCAACACCGACGACATGCGCATGGAGATCAACCTCATCGGCCGCACCGTCGATGAAGCTACAGGCGAACTCGAAACCTACCTTGACCGCGCCTTTCTCGCCGGCCTTCCCCGCGTTCGCGTCATTCACGGGCACGGCGCAGGCATCCTCCGCCGCGGCGTTCGCGAATTCCTGAAGAGCCACCCGCATGTAGCCACTTTCGCAGAAGCCCCGCAGAACGAAGGCGGGCAGGGAGCAACGCTGGTGGAGCTAAGGCAGTAGGGTTCCAGTTGACAAATAGCTACGATGTAGCTACATTGTCTCTAGAAGTCGGCCTTTCGACTACTCCTGCCTCCGTCCAATGGAGCTTCATGTGACTCGAAGGACGCCGGAAACATTGGATCGTAGAGATTCCATGCCTCCTCCCGCTTTCAGGGAGCTACCGCATGGCCTCGACAACCGTAATTCGGCAATTGCTCGAATAGAGCGATAGCTTGAAAGGTTGAGAAGCCATGGATAATTCACTTTTTGATTGGGATGATGCGAACGTTTCACACATCGCTGAACACAATGTTTTCCCCGAAGAGGCCGAAGGGGTCATTCTCGGCGATCCACTGGATATCGGGTTCGACATCGTCGACGGAGAAGAGCGCTGGTCCTATCTGGGCGAAACAAATGAGAGACGAATTCTGTGGGTCACGATCACTCTCCGCGATAGGAGAATGCGGGTAGTCACAGCGTTCGAGCCGGAAAAGTACTTGAAGGTTTTCTTCCTCGAAGAAAAGGTGGGTTCGCAATGATCGAAACGAAGACGTACAAGAGCGATTTGAAGATTCCCAAATTCGCCACAGAAGCCGAGGAGGCGAAGTGGTGGTATGACAACCAGGAACTGACCTTCAAGGAGTTTCAGAAGGCCGCCAAGGAAGGCCGCCTCGGTCGTGGAGGCATCCGGCGATTGTTCGCCGAGAAGGGCATTCCGTTCAAGGAGCCAAGCCCCACTCCCACCACCACCATCCGGCTCGACCCAGACGACATCGCCAAAGCCCGCGTTCTCGCCGCCGAACGCGGCTTGCGGTATCAGACTTACCTCAAGATGATCATTCATGAAGCTCTGCGCGAAGCCGAGTCGAAACGCCAAACCGCAAATTCCTGAACCGCGATCCCGATTGACAATTCCGTGATAATCCGGCCAGCTTGATCGGATATCATCACAATCAGCTTTTGGGGGAGGTCCCGATGCGTAAATTGTTTTTGATTCTGATGTTCTGTGTCGCCTGTGCCGGCCTGTCGGCGGAGCCGAAGAGCATTTACGACTTTACGATGAAATCGATTGACGGACAGCAGGTGAGCCTGGGCGGCTACAGCGGCAAGGTTGTGCTGTTGGTGAATGTGGCCAGCAAGTGCGGCTTCACGCCGCAGTACGAGGCGCTGGAAAAGGTCTACGAGACCTACAAGGATCGCGGACTCGTGATTGTCGGCATTCCGGCCAACAACTTTGCCCAGCAGGAGCCGGGCACCAACGATGAAATCAAGAAGTTCTGCAGCAGCAAGTACGGTGTGACCTTCCCGATGATGGCCAAGGTTTCCGTGCTGGGTGACGACCAGACGCCGCTCTATTCGTACCTGACCGCAAAAGGGACAGATCCGCAGTTTGCCGGCGACATCAAGTGGAATTTCACCAAGTTTCTCTTCGACCGCAGCGGCAAGCCGGTGGCGCGCTTTGAGCCCAATGTCAAGCCGGACGATCCGCAAGTCAAGGCAGCCATCGAAGGCGCGCTCGGCCAGTAGTCCACCAAACAATGCACAAATCTGGGCACCCCAGGTCTCGATTTCGAGACCTGGGATAGCACGAACCAACTACATCGAGGCGCCCCCGGCAGCAGCTGCGGCGTCATGGCAAACCACTGGATGATCGCCTGCTCTGCCGGCGGTCATCGGGCCTTCGAGCCCAGTGCTCGCCAGAGTCGATTTCTTCATTTCGTGGAGCAACTGGACCAGCCGCGCAAACCCCTGTTCACGCGCAGTCTTGTTGCCGGGAACCGTATTGCCCGGGTCCTCGCCAGCGCGCATGAACCCATGTCCGGCTCCGTCATAAGTGACCGGCTCATACTTTTTCCCAGCGGCCTTCATCGCTTCCACAGTTGCGGGAAGGGTAGCGCCAATGCGAGCGTCATTCCCCGCGTAGAAGCCATACACCGGCGCGTTGATGGCTGATACATCCGCGGGCCCCGGGCCGTAAAAGACAAATGCAGCCGAGAGGTCTTTGCGGTGGGTTGCGAAGGCGAAGGACTTGCCACCTCCCCAACAGAAGCCGGCAACGGCGATCTTTCCGTCGGCGGCGGGCAAATGCTTGCCATAGTCGGCCGCCGCGTCCAGGTCGGCTGCGACCACATCCGGGTCCAGCCCGGAAACGGCTTTCACCGTTGCATCCTGGCTGGGGAACTCGCTGGAGCCAACGCCATTGGGACCGAAGCCAGTGAGCAGGTCGGGAGCGATGACGATGAAACCCTCGCCAGCAAGCTCGTCGGCCATCTCCTTTGCCCAGTCGCTGAGGCCAAAGATTTCGTGGATGAGAATAACAACCGGTGCCTTGGTCTTAATCTCCGGGTAAACAACGAATGCCTGCACGGTGCGGGTTCCGTGCTTCAGAGGGACGTATTCGTGATGGCGCGGCGAAGCTTCGAGGCGGGCTTTTGCCCAGTCCTGAGCGTGGATTGAAACGGCAGCCGACAAAGCGAACAAAACGACGGCGACAAATTTGAAGGGGAAGAACGGCGTCAATTTCATGGGCTTGAGTCTAGCCACGAAGGAGACCGTGTGGCAAGAAAAGTTTATCAAAGAGCGATTATTTGCACCCTTGACTCAATGCCGACTATCTGTTTTCTTTTAATGAAAATCCGGGGCGGATCCGCCCCGGGTTTAGTCAAGAGGCTGTTCTTACGCCATCGCTTCACGGCCCATTGGCTCGAATCGCAATTGATTCGATTTGCGATCCACGTCGATGCGTACATGCGCTCCATGCAGCACTTCGCCGTTCAGGATCTTGATGGCCAGCGGGTCCTGCACCATGCGTTGCAATGCTCTCTTCAGCGGCCGTGCTCCATACGCCGCATCCGAGCCCGAAGCCAGAATCAGTTGCCGTGCCGGCTCCGTGAGTTCGAGCGAAATCTGCCGGTCTTCGAGCAGCTTCCGCACTTCGTTCAGCCGCAGTTCCAGAATGTGCTCCATCTGCGAGTGACCCAGCGAATGGAAGATCACCGTATCGTCCACGCGATTCAGGAACTCAGGCCTGAAATGCTCGCGCAGCACCCTCATCACGCTCTCGCGCGCCATGTCGAAGTCATGCTCTGTTTTGAGCGTGTCTCCGGTCAATAGCGCGGCGCCCAGGTTCGACGTCATGATGAGCACCGTGTTCTTGAAATCAATCGTCCGCCCCTTCGCGTCCGTCAGTCGCCCGTCGTCCATTACCTGCAGCAGGATGTTGAACACATCGGGATGAGCCTTCTCGATCTCGTCAAACAGAATCACCGAGTAAGGCCGGCGATGTACGGCCTCAGTCAACTGGCCGCCCTCGTCATAACCCACGTAGCCCGGAGGCGCGCCGATCAACCGCGCAACGGCATGCTTCTCCATGTACTCGCTCATGTCGATGCGAATCATCGATTGCTCATCGTCGAAGAGAAACTCCGCCAACGCACGCGCCGTTTCTGTTTTGCCCACGCCTGTTGGTCCCAGGAAAATGAATGATCCAATCGGCCGCCGCGGATCACTCAATCCAGCACGCGAACGCCGAATCGCATTTGCCACAACCGTCAGCGCCGCATCCTGGCCCACTACGCGCTCACGCAGCCGTGTCTCCATTTCGACAAGCTTCCTGACCTCGCCCTCAAGCATCCGTGAAACAGGAATCCCCGTCCACTTGCTCACGATCCCGGCGATGTCTTCCTCGTCGACCTCGTCTTTGAGCATCCGCGCAACACCGGCATTTCCTTCCTGTGCGGCGCTCAACTTCTTTAGCTCTGCTTCGAGCTTTGGCAAGTCGCCATACTGAATTTGCGCGGCCCGCTCCAACTGCCCCTTGCGCGTCTGCTCTTCAGCCTCGAAACGCAGCGCCTCGATCTTCTTCTTAACATCGGTGATGTGGCTGCTTGCCTCGCGTTCTTTTGTCCATCGCGCCGAGAGAGCCGTAATCTCCTCGGTCAACTCGGCCACTTCGCGCTCCACTTCAGTGCGGCGTGCAACGCTGTTCTGGTCGGTCTCGCGCTTCAGGGCTTCGCGTTCAATTTCGAGCGAGGTCTTCTCGCGCTCCTTTTGATCGATGGCCGTTGGCTTTGACCCTTTCTGGATCGCGAGCGAAGCCGCAGCCTCGTCCACCAGGTCGATGGCCTTATCGGGCAAGAAACGGTCGCTGATATAGCGATGCGAAAGAGTCGCGGCAGCGACAATGGCTGAGTCCTTGATGCGGACATCATGGTGCGCCTCGTAGCGATCCTTCAGGCCGCGCAAAATCGCAATCGTGTCTTCGACATTCGGCTCGCCGACGTACACGATCTGGAAACGCCGCTCGAGGGCCGCGTCTTTCTCAATGTATTTGCGATACTCATTGAGCGTGGTTGCGCCAATGGCCCGCAGTTCGCCGCGTGCCAATGCCGGCTTGAGCATGTTGCTCGCGTCGATGGCTCCCTCGGCCGCGCCTGCACCCACAAGCGTATGCAGTTCGTCGATGAACAGAACGACCTGGCCGTTGGATTCTTCGATTTCTTTCAGAACTGCCTTCAGCCGATCCTCAAACTCACCGCGATATTTAGCGCCTGCCAGCATCGAGCCCAGATCCAGCGAGATTACACGCTTGTCGCGCAGGCTTTCCGGAACGTCGCCGGAGACGATGCGCCGCGCCAGGCCCTCAACAATGGCAGTCTTGCCTACTCCCGGCTCGCCAATCAAGACGGGGTTATTTTTCGTGCGCCGGCTCAGCACCTGGATCACACGCCGAATCTCTTCATCGCGGCCAATGACGGGGTCCAGCTTGCCGCGCCGTGCGAGTTCGGTGAGATCCTTGGCATACTTTTCCAGCGCCTGAAACTTTCCTTCAGGATTCTGATCCGTCACGCGCTGCGATCCGCGCACGGCAGTCAGCGCCTTCAGAATAGCCTCATGCGTAGCGCCCACAGCCAGGAGCGCGCCTTGTGCCGGGTCCCCTTTGGCGTGTGCCGCACCCATTAGCAGATGTTCCGTCGAGACGTATTCGTCCTTGAAATTCGCGGCTTCGCGAAATGCTTGTTCCAGTGCGCGATTCAGCGCCTGGCTCAATCCCGGCTGGTTTGCCGCGCCAGCCACTCGAGGCAGTTTCTCCTCAATCTGGTGCAGGTCACTCTCCAGCCGTTCGGTAGGCACGCCAATCTTTTCAAGAACAGACGGGATCACTCCCTCGCGGTCCTCAATCAGGGCCAGCAACAGGTGCACAAGTTGCACCTCAGGATTGCCCAGCTCCGCCGCCCGCGATTGCGCTTTCTGCATTGCCTCTTGCGATTTGACCGTAAATTTTTCCCAACGAATAGCCATGCTTACCTCAGATTACAGATGACAGATTACAGGTGACAGCTGCTGAACGTCAGTTTCAGATGCCACAGATCCAATATCGGTTTCAATCAATGAACGGCCGGGCGGGACTTTTGCTCCCACCCGGCCGCAGTGAAACTGAAAAACTGAAGGCTAGCTCTTACCGCACTCCAGCCAGTTCCGCTTCTTCTACCTTCTTTTCGCCGCCCACATTGATCTTGATCTGCCGGGGCTGCGCTTCCGCCTTCTTGGCCAGTTCCAGTTTCAGAACGCCGGCTTTGTAACTGGCCTGCACGTTCTCCGCGTTGACCGTCGAAGGCAGCGTAAAGGAGCGGAAGAAGCTCCCATAGCGCCGCTCGATGCGATGAAAGTTCTGCTCCTTCTCTTCGGCTTCGAACTTGCGCTCGCCCTTGACCGTCAGCGTGTGATTTTCAACGCGAATGTCCAGGTCCTTCTCTTCGATCCCCGGTACTTCCAGCTTCAAAACGATCTTCTGCGCGTCTTCGTAGACATCGACAGCAGGCACAAAGCCGGTCGCGGAAACTGTATCCTGCCCGTCATTCAGATCGCGGAAAAGTGAGTTCACGCGGCTCTGCAGTGCTGCTACTTCCCCGAAGGGGTACCAACGAGTGATTGTCATACTTCATATCCTCCAGATGGATTGTTGATGTGACGGGGCCGAAGGCCTTAGTCTCGGCCATTTGCCGGCAGGCTCGTCCAGCGAAAAAGGGCAAATGGCCGCTCAAACTCTGGATCTCGCGGTCGCCCCATACAATCAAGACTAAAGATGAATTCGTTCGACAGCGTGTTCAATCTCATTGACTGGCACTGGCTTTGGCTCTCCGTGGCGGCATTTCTGGCTGGAGTGCTGAACGCCGTGGCTGGCGGCGGAAGCTTCCTGCTGTTTCCCGCCATGCTCGGGATGAAAATGCTTCCCGTTCAGGCCAACGCTACCAATACGGTCGCGCTATGGCCCGGCCAACTCACCTCCGTCGCTGCGTATCGCGACGACATCCGCAAGAACCGGCGTCTGGCCTTGCCCATGGGTCTTGCCGGCTTGCTAGGCGGCAGTGCCGGTGCGCTGGTCCTGCTCAATACGCCGCAGTTGACTTTCCTGCACCTGGTTCCGTGGCTGCTGCTGGTGGCCGCCCTGATCTTTGCCGCCACCGGGCCGGTTTCCCGCTGGCTGGCGCGGATGAAGCAAGGCTCGACCGGCGGCGCGACCCGTCCGCCGCGGCTCCTTTATGTGTTTCTCTCCACGATTTTTGTCTGCTTTTATATTGGCTACTTCGGCGCCGGAGCCGGCTTCCTGCTCATTACGCTGTTGTCTCTCTTCGGTTTTCAGGACCTGAATGAGATCAATGCCCTCAAGGTCGTCTCCACCACTATGGCGAACGGCATGGCGTTTCTTATCTTTGTCGTCGGCCGCCAGGTGGAGTGGCGCTATTGCCTGCTGGCCATGGTCACCTGTGCCGTCGGCGGCTACAGTTCTGCCCGCTTCGCCCGCAAGGTGCCGCAGCCAATCCTGCGCGGGCTTGTTGTCTTCATCGGCTTGGGGATGGCGGCGTGGTTCTTCTGGCGAAACAGGTGACTGATTACAGATGACGGTCTCAAGGCCCGAAGTCGAAGGATCAATTGCTTTCCGCGAGCCATGAAGTGCTACGAGAGCACATACGCCTGGACGGGTCGGAAACTGTCATCTGGAACCTGTCATCTGTCATCTGTAATCTGACCCCTGTAAACTGTCTTTATGAGCCACGAAGGCATTCGTTTTGTCGACAAGGAACATGCGGCGCGCGATTCCCAAGACAACCGCCCGCTTCCCCGTATTGCCATAACACCGGAGAAGGTCCGCGTTCTGCTCACCGAGGGCAAGGGACTGGAGATCGACTGGCAGGATGGTCACCGCAGCGCCTGGACGTTTGCCTGGCTGCGCGACGCCTGCCCCTGCGCCACCTGCAACGAAGAACGCGCCAACCAGGGCCGAAAGCCGGGGCAGCCGAAGTCCAAACCTGCGGCCGTTCTGCCCATGTACACGCCGCCGCCGAAGCCTGCCAGCGCCCACGCCGTAGGCCGGTATGCCCTGCAATTCAACTGGCAGGACGGACATACCGCTGGCATCTATTCCTGGGAGTACCTGCGTCGCGTCTGCCAGTGCGCCGAATGCACATTTAACGAAGACGAGGCAGCCGGCGCGCCGAATTAGGCCTTATCTCCGGGAATGCAGGCCTGTGGCCTGGAATATGGTGCGCAAACCATACTAATTCACATCGAGCCGGATGGGGAACAGCCAGCGCAATCCTTCGATTACTGGGTCAGGACGCTCTCAACAACCGTCGGCACCACTACGCGCAGGATCGCAGGAACGACCAGGTACGCGATGTATGCAGCGAAGAGTCCTATGGGAAGCGCCAGGGCGGAGATTGCGATCACCCGTGAACGACTTTGGGTGTTGACCATGAGTTGACCCCCTTGCGATTTCAATACGCCGCGGAGGCCCGAGCCGTTCCGTGAATTTCAGCCTTTGAATTGGGGGATTCGCTCTGCGCTTCTGGATTCCGAATCGTGGCCAATCACCATTGCAACTGCCTTATTCGCATCCGCAGCCACGCGAAGCAGCGCGCGATTCTTGACCTTCAAGAACCCCGCCGCAACTGCCGTGTCAAGAAACGCAAGCAGCCCATCCCAATACCCCGCCGTGTTAATGAGGATGCAAGGCTTGGCATGGAGACGCAATTGCGCCCACGTCACCACCTCCAATAGTTCCTCCAGCGTCCCGTAGCCGCCGGGGAGAATCAGAAATGCGTCGGCCAGCTCGGCCATTCGAGCTTTGCGCTGATGCATGGTTGAAACCAGTTCCAGCCGCGTCAGTCCAGCGTGGGCAATCTCCTTACCTGCGAGAACATCCGGCAGAACGCCTATGACTTCCGCGCCGCCGGCTAGGGCCGCATCGGCGACAGCGCCCATTAACCCTACGCTGGCCCCTCCATACACCAGTCCCAGGCCGGCTGTTGCGATTGCCGCGCCCAGCGACCGTGCCTCGGCCAGATAGGCGGGATCGTTTCCATTAGCCGATCCGCAATAAACGGCCACGCGCCGAAGAGGGCTCTGAGAGGTTGTCATGATAGATCGAGAATAACGGGTCGGCTGCCAGTTTTATTTTTGTTCCAGGCATTCAGCCGGAGTCAGGATCGCAATTCCTCTAAATGGATTCAAGTCGAGCAGATCGCTGTCGCCGGTAACAATTGCATCGGCGCGCCCATGCACGGCGACCTCAAGAAATTTGTCGTCCTTTGGGTCACGGCAGGCGTGGATAGGCCTGGGGATCGGAACGAGAGTGCAGAGCCGTGAATATTCCTCGATCAGTTCCTCGCGAAGCGCCCGATCGATGGCTTTGTCGAATTTGTCCCGCAGCAGTACTTTGCCAAACTCTGCAAGCGTCTCATCGGAAGCTAGCAACCGCGACTCCATGCGGGCTTTCAGCAGTGCGCGATGCGGCATGGACCCGTTGCGAAGAGCAGCGCCTACCAGAACATTTGTGTCCAGGACAAGCCGTGGCAGTTGGCTCATCGCTCAGCGAGAATCTCTTGGAGCTTTTCTTCGGTGAGGCCGTTGGCTTGAGCCTGGGCGGACGCCAGCGCCGACAAGCGGTCGAATTCCCTCCACCGCTCTCTCACCATCTTCTCGTATTCCTCCGCCGAGATCAGAACAGCCACATCCCGCTCATGGCGCTGAATCCGCACAGGTTCCCGTTGAGCCTGGTCGACGATTGCGGCGAAGTTCTGCTTGGCGTGTGTCGCTGAAACGGTGGGCATGATTACAGCCTATCAGCAATGTATATTTTGTACAAATTAGACAAATTATACATTTTTCTTCACTTGGTCACTTGGATAATCTCTCGGTCAAGTGAACCTTCACGCTATCGCCTTCCCTCTTGCCAATGAGCTCTTGGAGGTCCGCTTTCACGGGGAGTTTATGCGTGCCATCTCCAAGCGCCATGAACGAGCCTTGAAACGGGTGTCCGTCAATCGTTCCCCGAACCTTGACCAACCCTCTGGTCCCAAAGAACTTTGCCGAATCAGGCATCACCACAAAGGTCCAGCCGCCTTTGGCGGACGACTTCAACAGCTTGGCTATGAATTGTTTATCCATGACTGCTCCTGGGTCTCTCCCCACCGGGGTAAGCGGGCAACAATTGAGCGCCGCAGTCCCCACTTTATCAACGCTTGGATCAGGAAAGGAAGATGGGCAAATTCAAAATTGTTCCCAGCTCAAACTGTGCTCAAGACTTCCACGCGTCAAGAGCATCCGGCCTGCGCTCCACCCTCCAGCCGGGTACACTAGAGCAAGGAACTTTCCCACCTGGACCCGCCCGTGCAGCCGCTCATCGACAACTTGAATCCGGAACAGCGCGCCGCCGTTGAAACCACGGAAGGTCCTCTGCTTATTCTGGCCGGAGCCGGCTCTGGGAAAACGCGCGTCATCACCAGCCGCATCGCCTGGTTGATCCGCGAAAAGGGCGTTGCCCCCGATTCCATTCTCGCCGTCACCTTTACCAACAAGGCCTCCAGCGAGATGGGCGAGCGTGTCGAGAAGCTTCTCGGCCATTCGTCGCTGGCCAAGCCGCTCATCGCCACGTTCCACTCCATGTGCGTCCGCATGCTGAGGCGCGACATTGAGGCGCTGAAGGTGGGTGGCGAAGGCCTGACCCGCTCCTTTGCGATTTACGACGAAAACGACCAGCAAGCCATCGTCAAGCAGGTGATGCGCCGCATGGGCCTGGACACCAAGCAGCTCACCCCGCGCACGGTTCTCGGCCGCATAAGCTGGGCCAAGAACCATATGGTCGATCCGCAGGAATACTACCTGTCCAGCAAGGATCCTAACAACGAGCGCATCGCGCACATATACCAGGGCTACAAGGCCGAACTGCGCAAGAACAATGCCCTCGATTTCGATGACCTGCTGCTCGAAGCTGTCCGCCTGCTCAAGGTTTCAGCGGAGGTCCGCGAGCGCTATCAGCGCCGCTACCGCTATCTACTCGTCGACGAGTACCAGGACACCAACCGGCCCCAATACGAAATCATGAAGCTGCTGGCAGGCGAGGCAAAGAACGTCTGCGCGGTGGGCGACGAAGACCAGAGCATTTATTCCTGGCGCGGCGCGGATATCCGCAACATTCTGGAGTTTGAGAAGGACTTTCCCAACGCCCGCATCGTCCGGTTAGAGCAGAACTACCGCTCTACGCAGATCATCCTTGAAGCTGCCGGAGCGGTCGTCGCCAACAATTTGCGCCGCAAGGGGAAGAAGCTCTGGACCGATCGCCAGGGTGGCAGCCTGGTTGGCTACTACGAGGCCCCCGACGGCGAAAACGAAGCGCTTTTCATCGCCGACCGGATTCAGAAGTTCCTGCGCGAAGCCGAAGCCAGCGAGCATCCCACTGAAGCGCACTGCGCCGTTCTTTATCGCACCAACTCCCAGTCCCGCCTGGTCGAGGAGGCGTTGCGCCGTTACAACATCCGTTACACCATGGTTGGCGGCTTCAGCTTTTACGAGCGCGCCGAGATCAAGGATCTGCTCGGCTATCTGCGCCTGGTGCGCAATCCACACGACTCGATGGCGCTCAATCGCGTCATCAACACGCCGGTGCGCGGCATCGGCAAAACAACGCTTGAAACACTGGAGCGGCTTGCGCTCGAGACGGGCGTGTCCTCGTGGGACGCATTGGCCGCGGCGGTGAAGAACCGGCTCATTCCCAATCGCGCGTTACAGGCTCTGGACTCCTTTCGCCAGTTGATTCTCGATGCCCAGGCCATGATGGACCCCGACTTTGCCGGCAAGCTCTCGGCTGACGTGGCCGCCGGTGCGGAAGCTGGCTTGGGCGCCGATCTGGACACCGGATTCGAGTTTGGCGCCGCAACGGCAGATTCATCGAGCGCCGACTCAGCAGTCAGCTTCGACTTCGGAGCCAGCGACAGCAACCAGCTGCCGCTGCTCGACGCCAGCAGCTTCTCGCCCTTCGCGGCTGCGCCGAAGCGCCCCTTCCTGGTCATGCCTAAGCAGGCAAAGGATTCTGATTCTCAATCCAAGTCCGGGGTGCCCCTGGTCCCTCGCACTTGGGGACCAGGGAACAATGAATCTCACCCACAAGAATCTTCCGAGACGGAATCTCCCGAAAAACCGCCCTTCCGCGCCCCCGGCGACGCAGCCACCTTACCCGAACTGATCCGGTTCATCATCGACCGCACCGGCTACATCAAGGCGCTCGAAGTCGAAGGCTCACCGGAGTCTTTCAGCCGCATTGAGAACCTGAAGGAACTGGCCAACGCCGCCCACGACGCCGAGACCCGTGGCGAGACTCTGGCTGAATTCCTGGACCATGCCGCGCTGGCCTCCGACACCGACCAGTTCGACCCCGAGGCCCGTGTGACGCTCATGACCTTGCACGCTGCCAAGGGCCTCGAATTCCCGCTCGTCTTTCTGGCCGGACTAGAGGAAGGCCTTTTTCCCCACTCGCGCACGCTCAACAATCCTGAAGAGCTCGAAGAGGAGCGCCGCCTTTGCTACGTCGGCATGACGCGCGCCATGAACACGCTGATCCTCACTCGCGCCCATTATCGGAGGCGTTACGGCAACGACGCACCGGAGCAGAGTGTGCCCTCCCGCTTTCTTGAAGAGGTACCGAATCAGCTCGTCGAAAACCTGAGCGGCCGCAGCCCAGCCTGGTCCACGCAAAGCTACAGTTCGCGCGCCACCGGCTATGGACCTGCCCGCCGTCCAAGCCAGTTCAGCGAATTCGCCGACCGGCATTACAACTACGAGGATGAAAGCCAGGAATCCAGTAACTCGGTCGCAGCCGGCAACAAGGGAGCGGGTGCAAAGAGCGGCTCATCCAAGCCCTTCGTAGCTTCGTGGATGGTTGCCAAGCCCAAGGCTCCGGCGCCGAATGCGGAAACAAATCCAGAAGCGGAAATCTCCGCGGGGCCTGAAGCGCCGTCCATCGACAACATCGCCCGCTTCTTCGGGGGCAAACCCGGATCGATCAAGCCAGGCGCATTTCCGCGTCCCGCATCCTCTCGACCGACGATGGACATCCCTGCTCCGTCCGGCGCAGCCAACCTGAAGAAGGGCCAGCGTGTGCGCCACTTGAAATATGGAGAGGGCACTATTCTTATGCGGGAAGGCGACGGCGAAGACGCCAAGCTCACTGTCCTCTTCAGCCGTCACGGCATGAAAAAGCTGATGGAAAAGTTCGCCAACCTGCAGAAGATCTAACTTGCCCAAGAGCGCATCGATCAAACGATCTATTCGGCTGCCTTGGTTGCGATTATCTCCACGACGGCGATGTTTTTAAGCAGATCCTGTGGCAGACTGTGGCGCTCCATCAGGTAATGGGGGTCGTTGAACGAGACCCAGACCTTCCCCTGGCCGTCTTCCCAGACCAGGAGCTTCAAGGGCAGGTCGATGGCGGCACTTGGAGACGCCAGCATAAGCGGCGTGCCAGCTTTCGGGCTGCCGAAGATCAGCAGCTTGGTGGGATTCATCTTCATCCCCACTTTCTCCGCTTCCCCACTGTGATCGACAAGCGCAAACAGAGTCACGCCCTTCGATTGCAAAATCGCGTTGAGCCGTTCCACTGTTTCGTCCACCGAATGGCCGCTCGGCAGGTCGACGATCCCCTTGTTCGTTTCGAATTCCATGGATTCCTCCTGGCCGATGCCGAAGTAAAAAATTCACGATCCCCGAACGGAAAGAAGATAAATGCCCATGACCAGTCCAATCAATGCCAGAAACAAGGCCGTCGCAATGGCGAGGATCGGCGATCGAGCGCCTGCGAATTTGTCCTGGTCCAGTTCGCGCACCAGCCGGAGATGCCGCACAGCGGAAAGAACGTTCACCAGGATTCCTGACCCAATGAGCGCAGTGCCAAACCAAAGCGATAGTCCGTAGGAGGTTTTCGACTGGCCGTGCTGCAGGAACTGGATTTGCTGGAGAAACAACCCGAAACGCGCAACAACAAATCCGAATCCCATCAGTGCCAGACCGGTTCGAATCCAGGCCAGAAACGTACGCTCGGCGGCGAGGTAGTCGCTTACGTTAGCCATCTGCCCGGATCCTTTCCAGCCATGCCATCCGAGACTTAGCTTACTTCACCCGCTTCATTGCCAGTTCTTCGCTTGCGAAATCGACCACTTCGCGCAGGGAAAACCCATCTTTTAGCGGGCTACCAGCCTGCATAAGAGATACCGCGGCAATCCCGAAAGACACTCAAGGTGGAGATGATTTGTCCATCTCGCGGCAAAACGTATAGGATTCCACCGTTAATCAGAAGGAACTAACAGCGTGCGCGAATTCATCTTTGCACTGCTCCTTGCATCTTCTGCGCTCTCCGGCTTCGCGCAAAAATCGTCTACGCCAAAATCCGACGCGCCGGAAAAGGTGACGGTCGTCCAGTTGGAGCAGGCCCTGTTGGCTTCCAGTGGGAAATCAGATGCTGAGACGGTACAAGCATTGACGAGGCTCGAATTGACCGAGCGCCTCAGTGGAGCCCGATTCGCGCACTTGAAGGCGAATCTGCCTGGCGAGAAGTCTCAGCAGGCGCTCCTCATTCTGGCTGACCAGTCGGCGTTTCTGCCTCCTCCAGACAATGAAGTTGTCCAGGAAGCAGCGCCCGATGCGGCTGCAACCCGCCAAATGCTGGTCCAGATTGTGAACTATGTCAATAACACGGTCCGCCAGTTGCCGAATCTGATGGCGGTGCGCGAAACCACCAGTTTTGAAGACCGGCCGGCGTCGGATTCCCTCGAATCAACCGGAGTGGTCAGTTTGAGCTACCTGCCTATTCACTTCGTGGGCAAATCCAATGTCGCGGTTTCGTACCGCGACCGCAAGGAGGTGGTTGACGAGGGCGCTACCAAATCTCTGAAGCAAGCTGGGCTGAAGGAAGGAGGCACGATCGTCGGCATGACCACTTCCGGGGAGTTCGGGCCTTTCCTGAGCGCGGTAGTGGGAGACGCGCTCAAAGGGAGAATCACCTGGAAGCGCTGGGAACAGGATGCGGGCGCAAAGCTGGCGGTCTTCAACATCGAGGTCCCAGATGCGAAGTCGAACTACTATGTAAAGTTTTGCTGCGTCCCAAACGGGTTTACATCCACCGGGCAGGCCGATCTGAAAGTCTTCAACGAGCGCGCAAGCTATCACGGGGAGATCACCTTCAATCCGGCGGACGGCTCCATTTTGCGCCTTACAATTCAAGCGGAAATGCCGCCCAAGGGACTCGTTCCCAATGCCGGGATCGCCCTCGAATACGGTTCCGTGGAGATCGGAGGCAAGAGTTATATCTGTCCCGCAAAGAGCGTCTCTTTCTATCAGGCGCATATCGCCATGCAGCAGGGCATGACATCGAATACAAACTTTCAGGGCCCGGCAAAGACCTATCTGAACGATGTGGAGTTTATCCAATACCGCCGTTTCGGGTCAGAGACGCGCATATTCGCCGGAGACAATCAGCCTAGCCAGTGAACCCTTCGTTAAGAGTCGATCCGCCTGGCCTGCTCCTCGCCGTTGAGCACGCGAAAAACCCCTTCGGCCAGCGCCTGCAGCTCGTCTTCACCGGGAAAGACGGCTACGGGCGCAATCCAATCGATATACCCGCGCAGCAGCTTAACCACCCGATCCGACCAGGCGATTCCGCCTGTGAGCAGCGTGGCGTCTACCCGGCCCTTCAGTACCACCGCCATTGCGCCAGCCTCTTTCGCAATCTGATAGACCATGGCCTCAAATACCAGCGACGCCTCGGCGTCTCCCGCGTCGATCCGGTGCTCTATTTCCAGCAAATCCCTGGTCCCGAGATACGCGAACAGCCCGCCATCTCCGAAAACATGGCGATCGACTTCCTTCTCGGTATACGTCCCGCTGAAACAGAGCTTAACCAGCGCCCGCGCCGGCAGGCCACCGGTTCGATCGGGACCGAACGGGCCCTCCTCGATGGTGTTGCTGTCGATCATCCGGCCATCGCGGTGCGCTGAGACCGTGATGCCGCTGCCCATGTGAATCACAATCAGCCGCAGCGACTCGTAGGGCCGTCCCTCTGCCCGCGCAAACCGTCTGGCCACGGCTTTCGTATTTAGCGTATGGCCGATTGAGGTCCTCTCAACCAGCGGCGAGCCGGAGAGGCGTGCGCAATCCTGCCACTCATCCACCGTCACCGGGTCCACGATATAGGCTTTCACTCCGGCGGCCTGCGCAAATCTGAGCGCGAGCAGGCCACCAAGATTGCACGCGTGCTCACCCAACCGCGCGAGCTCGAGTTCCTCCACCATGGCCTCGTCCACCAGGTAGGTGCCACACGTCATTGGCGGCAGTAACCCGCCTCGCCCGCAAACCGCTGCAAACGCTGCGGCCTTGTATCCCGCCCCCTCGAGAGCGCGCTCGATCAGTTCAGCCCGGTAGTCCAGGCGCGCCAGCATCGGCCGCCCGCGAAAGCGAGCCAGTTCCTGATCTCCATGCCGGATGGTCCGCTCCCATTCAGACCCTTGCGCGGTGTACACTCCCAATTTCGTCGATGTCGACCCGGGATTCAGGACCAGTACTCTGCTGGTTTCGTCGCTCAAATGTTCACAGGCTCCAGACCACAGAGAGTTTAACGTGTCAGGCCCAACTGGCCCGAAACGGAATCTCAGGGAATGCCGTCCAATTCCCGTTTGTAGTCGATTTGCAAATTCGTGCTACACTCTATTCAATCGTAGAATTCGATCTGAAGTTCTTGCCTGTTCCGGTTACCGCCTACTCGCAAACTTCCACATTGCGTTCGCGGTAAATGAATATCGAAGGAGTAACACACAATGGAACAGGGTACGGTCAAGTGGTTTAATGACGCCAAGGGTTTTGGATTTCTGAGCCGCGAAAACGGCGAGGACGTCTTCGTTCATCACACTGCCATTCAGTCGAACGGATTCCGTTCGCTTCAGGAAGGCCAGCGCGTTCAGTTCAACGTCACCAAGGGCCCCAAGGGCTGGCAGGCTGAGAACGTTCAGGTTGTCTAAGGCTTAATAGCCGAGCAATCAGTTCGGAACCAAACAAAAAAGGGACGGCAAAGCTGCCGTCCCTTTTTTGTTTAGGGTAGATACCAAACCTTCTGAGCGGGTCACAAACTTGCATACATCTATAAACCCAGGCTCGCGATAATTGATTACAGACAACCTTGTCGCTACGCCGCCGGCTTGAGGCTCTTCATACTGACCTGCGGAATCGTCGGATGAAGGCTTCCTCTGACAGTATCGTGGGTGCCGAGGTATTGCAGCACATCGTTAATCGAATCTTCAAAGCGTGCGCCAGTCTTGTGGGTGGCTTTCACGCCTTTGGCCACAAGCTGGCAAACTTCAAAACGGTTCATTCCCTGCGCAAGAGCGCGGTGAATCTGGTCGGAACGCATGGCGAACTCCGGCAAACAGGTTTTGTTGCGTGTAGTGCGAAGCTCGTCAGAAGCGGTGGGCGGCCGGAGCCGAGCAGGCTGGTCTCTTCCAGATGCGTGTCTGTTTCCATTGTACGCTGGAAACGACTGCGATGCGGCATCTGATTTCACCGGAAAGGCGCATAACAAGCGGAGTTGGCGCTTTCGTCGATTTCATTTCCCTGTTATCCTATAAGTCTTATCGACCCGATTTGCGGGAAACCGAGAAAAGATTGCAGTGAAAGAGGTTATACGTGGCAGACACCACCAAAGTTGAAGACAAGCTGGAACGCAAGAAACTGAAGCGCGCGGCGCGCAAGAAGGCCGCTCCCAAGGCGCCCCGAACCGGAGCCCGCGGAGAGAAGAAGAAGAAGGTAAAGAAGTTGGCACGCGGACAGTCCAAGCGGTAAGCGGCCGATCCTGAATTCGAACAAGGTTCCGGCCGGCCTTCCATGGTCAACGCCGGAACCCATTCCCTTAAAAACTTGGCTTTTCTCCCCACATGACTGTGCGGAGTGCTCTTGAAGGAACCCAGACTGCAGAGTGGGGAGTTCCATGCGGAGACCTCATCCTGTACACTGCGGCGAAGGCATCCTGCATCGGGCGACACAACCCCAATCGTCAGAAGCCCGCATTGACAGTGCCCTGTAACCCGCCGGATGAGGAGAACTAGACTGGCCAGCCAACTGCTTGCCCGCAAATCGATCGATAAGCTTATTCGCGACTCGGAAGAACCCGAGCACGCGCTGAAAAAGACCCTTGGTCCATGGTCGCTTACCGCGCTCGGCATTGGGGCCGTCATTGGCTCGGGCATCTTCACGGTGATTGGCACCGCCATTTCGGGGGAGCAGTTCGACACTACCAGCATCGTCAACACGCCGCTGGCGAATTACCTCATCACCCACACCGCACTGGCTGGCCGCCCCGGCGCCGGTCCTGCGATCGCCATCTCGCTGGTTCTCGTGGCCTTTGTCTGCGCGCTTACCGGTCTCTGTTACGCCGAGCTGGCGTCCATGATTCCCATCGCCGGCTCAGCATATACATATACTTACGCCACCATGGGAGAACTCATTGCCTGGATCATCGGCTGGGATTTGATTCTCGAATACGCAGGCTCCAACATGACGGTCAGCGTTGGTTTTGCCGCGCACGTCGTGGATCTTCTCGACTGGTTCGGGCTGCACCCTGCGGCTACGTGGATCTCGCCCGCCTATCTGCCAGGCGGTCTGCAGGACCTTGCGGGGAACTGGCTCTATCACCCAGGGTGGCACTTCGGTTTCAACATCCCGGCGTTTCTAGTGGTCCTCATTCTGACTGTCATCCTGGTGCGCGGCATTCGCGAGTCGGCCGAAACCAACAACATGATGGTGGGCATCAAGCTGATCGCGATCCTGATCTTCGTTTTCGCCGTCATCAGCTTCATCCATCCCAGCAACTACCATCCCTTCATGCCCAACGGCTGGAGCGGCGTGCTGACCGGCGGCTCCATCATCTTCTTCACCTACATCGGCTTCGACTCCGTTTCGACGGCCGCCGAGGAGTGCCGCAACCCGCAGCGCGACCTGCCCATCGGCATCATCGCCACGCTGATCGTGTGTACAGTGCTCTATGTTGCGGTGGCCGTCTGCCTCACCGGACTGGTGCCCTGGCAATCGATGGTCGGCGATGCGGCTCCCGTGGTAAACGCGCTCAAAAAGCTATCCATTCTTCCCGGCGGACACATGCTTCACTGGATAAGGCTGGTGGTCCTGTTCGGCGCAATTATGGGAATGCTATCGAGCCTGCTGGTCTACCAACTCGGCCAGTCGCGCGTCTGGTTTTCCATGTCCCGCGACGGCTTGCTGCCCAAGGTCTTCTCGAACGTCCATCCCATCTTTCGGACGCCCGCTTTCTCAACGTGGGTTGCAGGATTCGTGGTGGCCATACCCTCAGGGCTCTTCGACATTGGCACTCTCGCTGACCTCTCCAACATCGGAACACTGTTCGCCTTCGTGCTGGTTTCCGTCGGGGTGATTGTGCTCCGCTATCGAGAGCCGAACCGCCGCCGCGGTTTCCGAGTTCCTTTCGGTCCGATTATCCCAGCGCTGAGCGTGATCTTCTGCTTCCTGCTGATGGCCGGTTTGCCCATCATTACCTGGATGCGCTTCCTGATCTGGCTCGGCATCGGGCTGGTGATTTACTTCTTCTACAGCCGCCACCGGTCGGAATTCGCAAAACCCCGTTAGACAGCGGTAGAAGCGTCTCCCGCCCCCGTGGGGCAACTCCGATCGAGCTCGTCGGACTGTTCTCGTTAAGGGAGAATTACTTCAGTTAGCCGGTGACTCGCCCGCCAACCCTCAATAGCCAGACTGTTAGCATATCTCCATGAACGCTAAGATTCTTGTTCGGTTCTTGCTCTCGGCCTCGATTGGCGCAGTTTTCGGCAGCCGTTTCGCGTTCGACTATTCTCATAGGTTCCTCGTTGGGCGTGATGCCTTCTTAGCTGATCAAGCCCGACGGTTTGACGCTCACGCGAGCCATCCGATCTCCGGAATTGGCTGGATTCTTGGAACCGCGATATTCATTGTTGGCATCGCCACAATTTACGAAGTTGCCGCGATTACTGCGGAACGACTCTTAACTCGCTTAAGAGGCCGCGCAGCAGGCCCAAGGCTTTCTGAGTGAGCTGTCACCAATCCGGAAGCTACTACTCTTCCGAAGCGGTTCATGGCAGCTCTCGAAACCAATCATCGAGCTTGATGGCAGACCGCATTCGCGGGGTCAACCCTGCCTCGACAGCTCCCGGTAGACTCAAGATATGTCGGACATTAAAGACTTCATCCGCCGGCTTCCCAAGGCCGAGTTGCATCTGCACCTCGAAGGCACCATTCTGCCTTCCACGCTGGTAGAGCTAAGCGCCCGCAACGACGCCATCCCCATGAAGCTGCGCGAAGCCAAATCGTACTACCGCTTCGACGACTTCACTTCCTTCATCGAAGGCTTCAAGGCCGTCACCAGGCGGCTGATCAACCCTGAAGACTACGAGTTGACCGCCTGGCGCATGATGCAGCAACTGGCCAAACAAGGTGTAGTCCACGCGGAGGTCTACATCTCCGTGGGGGTCATCTACATGTGGCGCAACTTCGATCCGCGCGCGCTTGAGCCCATCTTTGCCGCTTTGGAACGTGCTCGGGAACGCGGCGAACGCGAGCTGGGCCTGTCTCTTTATTGGATCTTCGATGCCGTGCGCCACTTTACGGTCGAGGAGGCGGAGCGGGTCTTCCGCAAGGCTGCCGAGATGCGCCCGTTCTTCCCATCGATCATCGGCATCGGGCTCGGAGGCGACGAGCGCCGTGCCGGCTCGGAACCCTTCCGCGCGCACTACGCCAGGGCTGGTCAGGCCGGTTTGCGGCTCACCAACCACGCCGGCGAAACCACCGGTCCGGAAGCAATCTGGGAGGCGCTCGCCATCGGATCGGAGCGGATCGGGCACGCTCTCTCGGCGATCCAGGACGCCGCCCTTATCGAAGTCCTTAAATCGCGCAACATCGCGTTGGAGCTGAATCCGACATCGAATGTCCGCACCGGCGTTTGCGCCTCTTTTGCCGACCATCCGCTACGGCGCTATTTCGACGCAGGCCTGCTGGTCACGCTCAACTCCGACGATCCTGCCTTCTTCGGTTCCGACCTGGCCAACGAATACCTGCTGGCCCACACCGTGCAGGGTTTTACCCGCGACGAGCTGCGCCAGTTGGCTGCTAACTCAATCCGCGCCAGCTTCCTGCCCGAACCCGCAAAAGCTGAGTACCTTTCCCGAATCGGTTCCACGCAGTAAACAAAAGTGGTAGCTAACTTTCGCCAGAAAGGCCGGTCAAAAAAGAAAGTGGGTTATCATGGTCGTGTGGGAGGCTGCAAGTCAATGTCTGCTGAACCTGAAATTCCTGAGTCCGCAAATGAGATTGCCATCGAAGAAAAGGGCGAGAGCAACACTCTCCGCGTGATCGGCTGGTTCTCCGTGGGAATGGCTGTAGCCGCCTTGGGGATCTACCTCGGCACAGAATTGCGCAGCCGTTACAAGTTCAAGCGCCGCACGCCCTACGACTTCTATGCCAACGCCGGCGAGCAGCAGGCGGGCGAGTTTGGAATGGGCATCTAGGGACCCTCCCAGCTTCGACGACAAAAAGAAGGACCTTCGCCGCGGCGAAGGTCCTTCTTTTTGTCGTCGTTAAACGACGCCCCAGGGGGAGGGATTGGCGATCGGGCTATTGTCCCGGCGCTTCCTGCGCGGACACGTCTTCGGTCGTTTTGGACTTCCGATTGAGGATGCGAGTAACCAGCGGCCCGGACTGAACGGATTCCAGAACATGTGTTTCGCCCTGTGGTTCAAACTTGAGAATCACGCGATCTGAGCGGCTAGCGTTGGGGCTGGCCATCCAGACGAAGCTGTAAGACGAGTCCACGCTCTTAAGCCTGACGAAATCGTGCCCGTCCTCGCGCACGACCATGTACTTGCCGGCGGGCAGGTTCTTTCCATCGACCGTAAATCTGAAGGGGACGTTGAGTGTTGTCGCGGTTGAGGCCATTGCGGGGATGGTGGACAACGCGGCTGCCGCCAAAGCTGCGGACGCCAGAACAAAAGTGCTGAGTTTGCTTCGCATGGGTGGGGTCTCCTGCTTACAGAGCCCACAGTAGCGTCCCGCAAGAATAAAGGCATCAAGTTCCCGTCTAGAAATTGTCAATCTTTGGTGGATGAATCCCGATCTCGCACGGTCACGATTTGCGATAAGCTTCGCAGCGTCAGCAAACGCTCGCCTGCTGCGCTTTTTGTGCAGCCGATTCGAGCACACTCGTCGCGCGTTCCAGTTCTCCCGCCGCCTCGTAATGCATCGCGATCTCGCGCGCCACGTTCGCTTCCCGTCCGGCAAATAACTCGCCCAGCCGCTCCGCAATGCGGATATGCCTCCGCGCGCGCCGTGTTGCCGCCTGCCTCTGATACAACACTTCGCGATAGAGCCCGTGCGCGAAAACATAGAAGGCCGACTTGGTCCCGTCCGGGAGTTCATCCTGTCCGGCGCGCACGACGAAATGCAATCGCCGCGCCAATCCATCGCACGCTTCCTCAATCTCGACTGGATCTTTGGCCAGCGCCGCCGCCACGGCCCAGGCCGGAAACGCAACGCTCATCAGGCTCGCCGCCTCCAACATGCGCTGTTCATCTTCGCTCAGACGCTCAATCTCCAGCTCAACCATCCGCGCCAGTTGTTCCGGCAATCCAGCTTCCGTCTCCGGGAAAGGAACGCGGAGCTCCCAAAGTCCTGTCTGCCCCACTGGCCCGGAACGGTTCGCTTCTGAGCGGACAAGAACGCCCTGCGCTACCAGATGCTCGACAATGGCGATTACAAACAGCGGGTTGCCTTCCGAGCGCTGGTAAACAAAATCAACCAGCCCCGGCGGCAGCCCTTCCTGCCCCAACTCTCTTCCGATCAATGCGCGGGCTGCGGCTTTCTTGAGTGGGTCGAGCGGCATCTCGATGCACAAGCGCCGCATCAACAGATCCTCTTTCAATCCCTGGAGTGGATCCTCGCCCAACCTGATTGCACCATTCCGCGGGCAATAGGTAACAATCACGATAAGCTTTGCCGGTGCCCGTCGCCTCGCCAGCGCCGAGATGAGATGCAGCGTGGATTCATCCGCCCAGTGCAGATCTTCGAAGATCAAGATCAGCGGTGTCTCGGCTGCCAGCTCTTCCAGCGCTCCACAGAGATCGCCAATCGTTCTTTCCTGCGCTGCGGGGCGTGTCGCTGGGGTGATTCCCGCTCCATTTTCCCGACCTGATCCGAGCCAGGCAGGCGCCATCCTCTCCAGGACCCTGCACGCCGCGTCCCCATCCGGCGACGCGCAAAGCTGGCAGAGCGCCTCGGTAACTGGGTAATATTCCTCTTTCGCACCGACCCCCTGAATGCACTGTCCGCGCGCTACTCTCACTGAGGGCACTCGTTGCCTGCAGAAGGCATCCACCAGCGCAGTTTTTCCAATCCCTGCTTCTCCGGTGACGAATACCATCCGCCGGTGGCCGCTTTGCAGCAACTGCAGCTGTGCTCGCATAGATTCCAGTTCACCGTCGCGGCCCACAATTGGCGCGACTTCCGCACGATCCTGTGGCTTGAATCCCGTTGCGGGATGTGGAACAGCGCCGTTTCGCTCTGTCACCTGCGCGACAAATCGGTAACCGCGCTTGGGCAGTGTCTGGATAAACCGGGGTTGTCCGGCGTCGTCGCCAAGCACCTTGCGCAGGTCGAGCACGTACGTCCTCAGCACCTGGGGCTGCACGTAGGTCTCTGGCCAGAGAGCATCCAGCAACTCATCGTGGGTAATCAGGCGTCCAGGGTTTTCGACCAGGTAACGCAGAACCGCGAACGGTTTTGGTGCCAGATCGATGGACGCACCATTGCGGAGTAGACACTGGTTTGCTGTGTCCAGCCCAAAACACTCAAACTGCTTCATCCGACTGGACCTCCGGGGAAAAGCCAGCGCCGGTTCGTTTACTGCAATCAGTCTTCCACATGTGCGGGCCTTAGCTCCGACCGCATCCCGAATCGTTGGTGTAGATTAGCGGTGAACGGCGACATGCATTCGATTGTTAGCCGGCGCGGCAACGTTCATTTCCGAACACGTCTGTTCAGGCACGAACAGCGAGCAACTCACCTAAGCCCCTTTTGCGTAGACAGAGACCTGTACGTTTTGACGCAACACGCCGTTCCTCGTCTCCGAGAACACACTGGCTTTGACTGCCGCGGAGACGAATTCGATTCACATGCAAATTGGAAAATTAGCGAAATCGACAATCGAGGACCGAAACAATACTAGAGGGCTCTGCGGCCTGCCTTGTTCCGTGCTCCGAATCCCTTTTCCCTGCCTTCCTGGGTTACGCTAAGGAGTTATGGGCCGCATCCGCATTCTTCCCGACCAGGTTGCCAATCAGATCGCCGCTGGCGAGGTGGTCGATCGGCCCGCTTCCGTGGTCAAGGAGCTGCTGGAGAATGCTCTCGACGCCGGCGCCAACCGCATTCGAGTAGAAGTTGAAGCGGGCGGCCGGAAGTTGATTCGCCTGACCGACGACGGCCACGGCATGAATCGCGACGACGCCCTGCTGGCCTTCGAGCGCCACGCTACCTCAAAATTGCGCACCGCCGACGACCTTCTCTCCATCGCGACCCTCGGCTTTCGAGGCGAGGCTCTGCCCTCCATCGCCTCGGTGGCCCGGGTGACGCTGGAAACGGGTCCGGGGGAAAACGAATCCGGAACCCGGCTCGAGATTGCCGGCGGCAAGATTCTTCATGTGGATGACGCCGCTCTGCCCCGGGGAACCACCATTGCCGTCGCCGATCTATTCTTCAACACGCCAGCGCGTCGCAAATTCCTCCGCGCTGAAAGCACGGAGCTGGCCCACGTCACCGCCCTGGTCACGCACTATGCGCTGGTGCACCCGGAAATACACTTCGAGCTGCTTTCGGCCACACACACCATCGTCTCCGCACCGCCGGTTGCCCGAACAGCCGAGCGCATCTACCAGATCTTCGGCAAGGACACACTGGCGCAACTGCTCCCTGTGGCCGCCGAAATCCCGCTCGCCCACGCAGGCCTGCCCGAGCCACCTCCGTGGAAGAAAGATCCGGACGAGCCAGTGCGTGATCCAGGCGTGATGCGCCTGGCCGGCTTCTACTCCAAGCCCGAGCTGCAAAAGCTCAACCGAAACTCGATCTATATCTTTATCAACAAGAGGCTTATTCGAGACCGTCTGCTGATTCACGCGATCACCGAAGCCTATCGCAATGTGATTCCGCCCACCAGTTTCCCGGTAGTCTTGCTATTCCTGGAGATGCCGCCTGAAGAGGTGGACGTGAATGTGCATCCGGCCAAAACCGAGGTGCGCTTTCGGCAGCAAAACCTGATTCACGACTTTGTTCGCGACAGCTTGCGGACGGCGCTGATCCAGTCTCGTCCCGCAGCGGGGTTTCTGGCCGCGCTGGACAACTCGCCTGTCGCCAGTCCTTCGCTGATGCCGGTGGCGCTCTCGCCGCTCCCAGATGCTCCCGGCGGCACGGTTGCTGTCGACTCCGATCCCGTGATGTCCGAGGCCGCATCGTCGAATGCAGCACCCTTCCAACTGACTCCGCGGCAACCCTTGCCCGTACCCGGCAAGCTGCCCTTCGATGCACCGGGCGTCAACCCAGGAGGATTGGGCGGCCTAGGCGGGTGGGGTGATCAAAAAGTGTGGGGCGAGGCAGCTGCGGCTCTTTTCAGGCCTGGCCCAGGCTCTGAAACCGACAATTGCTGCCATCCTCTGGGTGATGTCCTGACAAACGGACTGAGCCCAGCAACGGCCACTGCCGAGGTGGAGGCCGAGCAGGCGGCGGCAACCCTGAACCACCTGGGGTCGCTTCGTCCGCTGGCGCAACTGCGGGATTCTTTTATTCTGGCTTCCGGCGATGACGGGCTGTGGATAATCGACCAGCATGTGGCACACGAACGCATACTTTTCGAAAAAATTTTGCGCGACCGGCAGGTTGAAAAAGTTCAGCGGCAGAGGTTATTAATGCCCATGCTGGTGGAACTCAAAGCATCCCAAATGGTGGTATTTGCGGGGATTGCCGAGGAGCTTGAGCGGAACGGCTTTGAAGTGGAACCCTTTGGCCCACAAACACTTGCGGTCAAGGCAGCACCCATCGGTCTGGAGGGCGCGGCCCTCGAACGAATGCTGGCGCAAGTGATCGATCAGTCAAGCGCGGATTCGGACGAAACAACACAAAATGAAGACCTTACCTTGCTGCGCACACGGATAGCCGCCTCCATCGCCTGTCACGCGGCCATCAAGGTCAATACCGCTCTTGACCGGACTCGAATGGAGTGGTTACTGTTGGAACTGGCAAAAACCAGCCACCCAACAAGTTGCCCGCATGGACGTCCAATAGCTTTGCTGTATTCTTGGAAGGAGATCCAGCGGGCCTTCCATCGAATCTAATTCGCAGGTAACATTAGGAAGGTGGCAACCCTCCCCTCTCAGGAGATCGGGTTGCCCGGCTAGAACGTCAGCCTGGAAGTGAGGTTTTTCTTTGACAGCAGAGCAATTGGAAGCATCGCGCGCCGAAAGGATGCGTCAGAACGGACATGGGGCACTCACATTTGAGGACGCCAAGACGTGGATTGAAGAGACCGGATTGTGTCTTTTCCTACCCCGGCGGCAATTTTCGTCCTCGATCGCGCCGTCTTTTGTAGAGGCCGTAGCAGGCCGTCAGAATGCAACCCCCGAGGCACAGCATATTCAGTTGGCTGAAGAACTGCTTGTGCGTCTTGAGCTCGAAGATGTGGCCGTCCGGCTGAACCTGCTTGGACAGCCCGGTGAACAGCCCGACTTTGTTGTAGCAAGCTGGGTTCTGCCCTATGTGTATGCATTGAGGGGTGATCGCGACTGGCGCCGCAGCCCGCAACTCACCGGCTCCCGCCAGGTTTCGCCACTGGCAGTGCAGGCTTACAAGCATCTTGAAGCCGGCGATACGGCCATTACCGATCTGAAGCATCTTCTTGGCCGGGAAGTCAGCGAAACCGCCGTATTGCGCGCCATCACTGAGCTCTGGCAGCAGCTTCGCATTATTCCAGTCGTCGCTGCGCCGGGTGTGCCCGCCAAGTGGCAACTGCTTCGCCACCGCTTCCAAAAAGCCATCGCCGAGGGCGCATCCACCTCACAGGTGACTGCAATCTCAGTGCTTGCCTCCATCTACCTGCAGGCAGTTATCGCCGCCAGCATGGAAGAGGTTGAGATGTTTCTGGCTCCGCTCACGGCCCGCAGCAAGGTGCGCGAAGTTCTCCGCGGATTGGTCGCCACGCGCCAGGTACATTCCATCTCTATGGGCCATGCTCCGCACTTCTACGTTGCCGGGACGCTGCCTGAGTTTGCTGTCGCTACCTCCCTCTATACCAGCTCGTCCATGCCGGCGTCAGCGTATTTCATGCGCTCGCACGACCATGAAGAGGACCTGCCGGAAATCGAGGCCCCAGCCCCTGTTTTCACAGCACCTTCATTCTCAGTCCCGCCAGTTCCGGTTGAAACGCACCAGCCGGTGGAGGCTCACGCTCCCCGTCCTGCGGCCACCCGCACTGTGGTGTCGCGGAAGCCTGCCTCCAATGGAAAACCGGCGGCGCCAAGGCCTCACTTTAGCCGCCCTGCGACCCATTCGCGGGATCGGAAGCCGGCGCAGTCGTCCGCAAGCAACCGTCCGGCTCGCCGCTCCAGCGCCGATTCCCGCACAGCATCGCCACGGCCAGCCGGCTCTCGTTCGGCAACGGGTTCCCGTCCGGCGAACGGTGCGCGATGGACTCCGAATGCACCTGCCGGCGCCAAGGCGAAGCACATTGGTGGGCACGCAAACAACGGAACTCGCTCCAATGGAAGTGCGGCTCGCCCGTCCAATGGCGCCTCGAATTCGCGCTCCGCAAAGCCGACCGCTCCAGCCTGGACACAGCGCAATGGGCATTCCAACGGTGCAAAGACCGCAGTGAAGCCCGGGTCCACCAGCGCACGCAATGGCAGCGTACCTCGCAAGGATGCGCGGCCCGATCCGAGGTCGTCTTCCCGGACAGCGAGTCGCAAACCCGCTTTGGCAGCCGGTGCTAAAGCAGGGAACAGCAAGACCTATGGCTTCACGGCCCGGCCCAAGCAGGAGACGAAGAAGCGCGGATGAGTGAGGCTGAAGGGCTCTTGGGCGCCATTTCTCCCGAGCGTAAGGTAATTGTTGCGATTGATGGGCCATCCGGGGCGGGCAAAAGTACCATTGCCCGCCATCTGGCCCAGCATTTTGGCCTGCTCAACCTTGAAACCGGCGCCATGTATCGTGCCTTCGCCCTGAAGGCGCTGCGCAGGGCACTGTCATTGGATGAGCCTTCCGGCCTGGAGAGGCTTGCCGCGAAAACCAGCATTCGCCTGGAACCGGGCGAAGAGCACAACAAGGTTCTCCTCGACGAAGAGGACGTGACCGATCTGTTGCGCAATCAGACAGTTACCGACGCCGCCTCCAGGGTCAGCGTATTTCCCCCGATTCGCGCATGGATGGTCCGTCTGCAGCAGCAACTTGGAGCCGATGGCGGAGTGGTGATGGAAGGCCGCGATATCGGCACCGTGGTGTTTCCCCATGCCGAGGTAAAAATCTTCCTGGACGCGGCTCCCGAAGTGCGTGGGCTGCGTAGATTCGACCAGCTTGGACCGAGCCCAGCCGTACACCCTGAAGAAGTGATCCGCGATCTCCGCGCCCGCGACGCACGGGACCGCAATCGCGCCGATTCCCCGCTGAAACCCGCGCCCGACGCTATTCTGCTGGATTCCACGAATATGACGCTGAACGAGGCTGTCGCGGCGGCTGAGCGCATCGTGTCTTCGAAGCTGAAGCTGGCTTTCCAAGATCGATAATGGCCTTCGTCTTTGAGAACCAATCCAGAACCTATTTTGCTTTGAAGGGTACGGGATTCATCCCGTACGTTTACTGCGAACTTCGGTATCGGCTTTAGCCACTGAGGGAATGCAAACTCCCCAAATGCACTCCCTCGGAGGCCAAAGCCCAATCAGTTTTTAGGGATCGATGTACGGGCTGAAGGCCGTAACCTTCACAAGAGTCAAGGTCTTGAAAGCTTCTGAGAACGGAGCGAGACATTCGAACTCCCAGAAAGCGGCGAAATGCTATAGGCTCGTAGATGTATGGAAACAACCTGCACCCGCTGCCATCAGGCCGTTGCGGCCGACAACTTGTACTGCCCAGCGTGCGGTTTGCCGCAGTTGTTGTATTCGGCAGAAAACGTGCCAGGTCAGGTGGCGCCCGAGCATTTCAACGAGCCAATACGGGATGCAAGCACGGTCGACTGGAAGCGGGCCTGCCGCTCGGCCCTTTCGCTTGCGGTTCCGACCGGGCTGCTGTGCTCCCTGTTCTCCCCGGTCAGCATTTTCGGATTGCTCTGGATGGCTGTCGCGGCTGCGTGGGCGGTGGCACTTTACCTGCGCAGCCAACGGCCCGCCTGGATTACAACCGGCGCAGGGGCCCGCATCGGTCTGGTCACCGGACTGCTTGGCGGCTGGATGGCGGCCGCGGCTTCGGGCATTACTTTGTTCGTAATGCGCTTCGTCCTGCATGAAGGAAAGACGATCGACGACACCTGGCAGACCATGATCGCCGACCAGGTTGCCGGCCAGTGGACCGCCGCCGGCGTAGATGCGCAGACAATCGCCCTTTATAAAGGCTGGTTGCTCTCCCCGGAAGGACGCGCGGGCTCAATGCTGAGTGCCGTTCTTTTGCTCGTGACTGGGCTCATCTTCTTCGCGGTGGGTGGCGGCGCCATTGGAGCACGCTTGCAAGCCCGCACACGGCGGCCACAGGTGTGAAGAGCATTTGCCGTTCGCCGTTGAATCCGGCTTGACTGCTCGGTAAAATTCCTTCAGTTTCGGGCCAAATTCTTCACAACTTGCTCTTGACCGGCAACCCCTCGTATCATCCCCGAGAGATAACAGATGAGTGAAACAGAGAAAACGCCAAGCCTGCGCATCAAGGGCAGGTTGATGTCCGCCTCAGAGATTGAGCGCACCCTGGTGCGCCTGGCTCACGAGATTATGGAGAAAAGTAACGGAAGCGCAGACCTGGCGCTGGTGGGAATCAAACGCCGCGGCATTCCCCTGGCCGAGCGTCTGGGCAAGCTGATCTCCGGCATCGAGAAGCATCCTGTCGATACGGGTATGCTCGACATCCAGTTTTACCGCGACGATTTAACCACTGCAGACGTGCGCCCCGTGGTCACGGAAGGGGCAATCGGCTTCGATGTGGAAGGCCGTGACGTGGTGCTCTGCGACGACGTGCTTTATACCGGCAGAACCATTCGCGCCGCACTTGACGCTCTGTTTGACCACGGCCGTCCGCGCCGCGTACAACTGGCTGTGCTGATTGACCGCGGCCATCGTGAATTGCCTATCGAAGCGACATACGTGGGCAAGCATGTGCCCACCAGCAGCCGCGAAATCATTGAAGTGAAATTCCGCGAGGTAGACAACGACGAGCAGGTGCTGCTGGTCGAGCGCGTGGACTAAGAAAGGCAGCTTTCAGCCATCAGCTCTCAGCTTTTAGCTAAGGGCCTGTGACTGAGAAGCTAGAAGCTGAGAAAGAAATGAATCCGACCGCAAGCCCCGTCCGCCGCCAGCTTCATCCTCCGCCCGTTCCCGCCTCGCCTTTCCCCTATAATTCTGGATCGCTGCTCTCGGCCTCGGACCTGACGCTGGAAGGGATCAGCCACATTCTCACCCGTGCAACGGCTCTCGAGGATCAGGACCCGCTCACACGCGATCGCATCCTGGCCAAGCGCCGCGTGGCCCTGCTCTTCTACGAATCCTCAACGCGCACGCGCACCAGCTTTGAACTGGCCGCCAAGGGTCTGGGCGCGGACACCACCCTGGTTTCAAGCCTGTCCTCGAGCATCGAAAAGGGCGAATCGCTCAAAGACACCGGCCTAACACTGCGAGCCCTGGGCGCCGAAGCGATCATTCTGCGGCATAACTCCTCCGGCGCGGCGTGGCTCCTGGAAGCCGAGACCCGTCTGCCGGTGCTCAACGCCGGCGACGGCATGCACGAACACCCAACCCAGGCCCTGCTCGATCTGCGGACAATTCTGGCCCATCTCGACCCGGTCACAAGGACCTGTAATCCCAACAAAAGGCATGTCATCCTGAGCGGAGCGCACTTCAGCGGAGTCGAAGGACCTGCTTCTCCAACCGGGGGCCAGCACACCATTCATCAAGTTACTGCGGAAACACTGTCTGGCGTCACCGTCACCATCGTTGGTGACATCCTGCACAGCCGTGTAGCCCGTTCCAACATGCTGCTGCTGCCCCGCCTGGGCGCGCGCGTGCTGCTCTGCGGTCCCAAAGAGCTGTTGCCTGACTTGGCAGCCAATGCCGGCCCTGGAATCATAATTGAACGCAATTTTGAGGCAGCGCTGCGCCAGTCGCAGGCCGTGATGATGCTACGCATTCAGGCTGAGCGACTGGCCGGCCTGGCGCTCGATCTTGAACAGTACAAGGCAAATTATCAGCTCACCGGTCAGAGACTTGCCACACAGGCGCCGGAGGCGATTGTCCTTCATCCCGGCCCGATCATTCGCGGCCTTGAAGTGACAGCAGGTGTGGCCGACGGGCCTCAATCCGTCATCCTCGAACAAGTGAAAAACGGTGTTGCGATTCGCATGGCTGTAGTGGAGCGGGCGCTGTTGCCGACGGCAGGACAAGGAGGACGCGCATGACTGCCCTGGTGATTCGCGGAGGCCACCTGATCGATCCGGCAGCCGGCGTGGACGGTCCCAAAGACATTTTGCTTAAGGACGGTCGCGTTGCCGAGATTGCCGGACCGGGCAAGCTGAAATCCGCCAATGGAGCCCAGGTTCTGGATGCAACCGGCCTCACCGTTGCTCCCGGCCTTGTCGACATCCACGTTCACCTGCGCGAACCGGGGCAAGGCTACAAGGAAACCATCGCTACCGGCACGGCGGCTGCAGCGGCGGGAGGTTTCACCTCCGTAGCCGCCATGCCCAATACCCGCCCTGTCAACGACTCGCCCGAAATCACTCGCTGGATGCAGGCGCCGGAGCGCGGAGCTTCAATTCGCGTGTTTCCGATTGCGGCAGCCACCCGCGGCTCCAAGGGCGAGGCTATCAACGACTACGCGGCCTTGAAATCCGCCGGCGCAGTAGCTGTGACCGACGACGGCTACCCGATCCTCAAAGACAACATCATGCGTGAGACCTTGGCAGCTGCGGCCCGCGTTGGCTTGAGCGTCATCCAGCATGCGGAAGACACACGGCTCACCCAGGGATCCAGCATGAATGCCGGCCCGATGGCCTTCAAACTCGGCTTGCGCGGAATGCCGCCAGAGGCCGAATCTGGCATGGTGGAACGCGACATTCGCCTGGTTACAGAGCTCCGCGACGCCCGCGTCCACCTTCATGTGGCCCACACTTCAACGGCCGCTGCCCTGGCCGCCGTGCGCCAGGCTCGCCGCAGTGGCCTGCGCGTCACCTGCGAGGTGGCTCCGCACCATTTCCTGCTCACCGAAGAGCATGTAGGGTTCTACAGTACCAATGCCAAGATGAATCCGCCTCTTCGCTCGGCTGCCGACCGCGACGCGATGATCGAAGCCATCCTCGACGGTGTGGTGGACGCAATTGCAACCGACCACGCGCCTCACGCCATCCATGAGAAGGAAGTGGAGTTCGAGAACGCGCCCAACGGCATCACCGGCCTGGAAACAGCGCTGGGCCTGAGTCTGCGCTGGCTCCACAAGGAATGGAAGCTTCCCCTGGGGCGTGTGCTCAGTCTGCTGAGCGCCCAGCCCGCCGCGTTGCTCGGTTTGAAGGGCCGCGGGACTCTCGTCGTAGGCAGCTTCGCGGACGTGGTGGTCTTCGACCCCAAAGCGGAGTGGACCTTCCGTGCCCGCGAAACCAAATCCAAAGCCCGCAACACGCCGTTCGATGGCTGGACCATGCAAGGCAAAGTCCGCTGGACTATCAGCGAGGGCCGCATCGCTTTCGCCAGCGTGTGATCTTTTTTAATTGCGAGCGAAGCGTTGCGATCAGGATGCCTTACCGAGTAGCTCCCGCTCTGCGCGGAACCAATCCTCCGCATCCTGCCCGTGCGTGCCTCCCCGCTCAGCCCAGAATCGATGTGCAAGCTGCGCTACTTGTTCATATGAAGCCTTCATTTGAGTAAGATTCGACTTCTTGCGAGGCGCGGTCGTACGGGGTTTCCTGGGGGTGGTTGCTTTCTTAACCGTCTCTGCCATTGGGACTCTCTCCTCTCAGATAGGCAGACAATCCGCCCATCCTCTTCAGGGTACAGAACAACTCCCGCGGTTGAAGAGGCAATGCCATAGGGCGAATCTTTGTTGTAAACCCGCAATTCTTAGCCGAGGCCATCGGGAAAATTGGCGCTCGGCATCCAGGCTTTGCTAAAAACCAGAATCGAAAATACTGAATTCGCATCGAAGCGCTTTGAGTGGTTGGAGGCGTACGGAGGTCTTGGATGCTGGTAATTCCGGCTGCATTGGCGTTTGCGGACTGGAGCCTGTTCCTGCTGCGTGTGATGGTCGCGATTGTTTTCGGAAGCAGCGGATTCCTCCACCTGAAGTCACCCAAGCAACGTGCTGAAAGCCTGGGCCTGAGCGTCGGCTCCACTGTCTTTCTGGGTGGGTCGGAATTGGCTGCGGCGATTGCGCTCGTGGTCGGCGTCCTGACCCAATGGGCTGCTTTAGGGCTGATCCTCACCATGCTCGGAGCCATTTACATGAAGGTCATAAAGTGGAAGACCGGCTTCTGGGGTGAGAAGTCCATGGGATGGCACTACGATCTGATCTTCGTGGTCATGAACCTGGTGATTCTGTGCACCGGCGGAGGCGGGATCGCGCTGTTTCACCCTTAGGCCATAAATTCGAGGTCCGCTGACTGTTCAAGCCGAATAGAGGTTCCTGGACAGAAACTCATTGCGGAGTTTAGCTTGCGGATCGTAGCGCTTCAGAAGAGCCTGGAATTCGGCGAGCCTCGGATACTGAGCCTGCAGACGTGTCGGGGCTAGCGTGAACAGCTTGGCCCAGTGCGGCCGCGGCGAGAACGGCTCAAGCTGCTTTTCGATCAGCGGGAGGATCCTGCTGACCTCTGGCCACTCCGGTTTCCAGGTGAAATGGATCGCCAGGGAGTCGCGCTGGTAGGCTGTGCTCATCCACAGGCTGTCGGCGGCAATCGTGCGCAGTTCGGTGATAAACAGGTGGGGAGTGATCTGGTCGCGGAGTTTCTCGACAGCAAGGATAGCTTCGTATCCACGATCGCGCGGGACAAAGTACTCCGTCTGCAGTTCGCGGCCGCTCGATGGCGTGAAGTTCATGCGGAAATGCGGCAGACGCTCGAACCACGGACCGGGAATGCCCTGCTGTTCCGTGCAGGGTTCAGCGTCGTGTCCGGCGATGGGGTGCAGCTTTGCAGTAGCAAGTTTGGCGCCGAAGAACTCCGGCTGCCAATCGTTCTTGTCGCCCTGCGAAAGACGTCGTTTGATCCAGACCTGCGTGGCCTCGTGGTTCTGCCAGTCGGTAAACAGGCTGACGCTGTAGCCGCTGGAAAAGATCTCGTCGAGGTGTTCTTGCAGGTGGGTGAAAGAGAGATGCTCATACACAGACTGTGCCGCCTGAAAGGTAGGTTGCAGATTCAGCTTGACCGCAGTGACCACGCCGAGTGCTCCGAGTCCCACAACCGCGCCCAAAAAACGGTCGGCGTCTCTATCTCGGGATAGGACAGCGGTTTCTCCATCCGCAGTGACGATTTCCAGCGCCGCAACTGCGGTGGCCAGGTTGCCGTTGTGCACGCCTGATCCATGTGTCGCAGTGGAAATGGCGCCCGCGACGGAGATGTGCGGCAGCGATGCCAGGTTGTGGAGCGCATAGCCGTGCTCATCCAGATAAGGGGCCAGCTTGCCGTAGGTCACTCCCGCGCCCACCGTCACGGAGCGTGCCTTTTCATCGAGCGCAATCTGGTCGAGCCGCTTGAGCGAGATCTGATTCTGCGTGCTGTCGGCGATGGTGTTAAACGAGTGTTTGGTGCCCAGGGCGCGCAGCTTGACGCAGCTCTTCACCACCTGCCGCACCTCTTCAACCGACCCTGGGATGTGCAGCTTGTCCGTGCTGTAGGTCAGATTGCCCGCCCAGTTCTCGCGCGGGCCGGCCGGCTCCTGCCCCGTCCCACCACGCGAAAACATGCTGGCCGCCACCATCGCACCAGACGATTTGAGAAATTCCCGCTTGTTCATCGACTCCTACCCCTCGCCACCATCCACGCACATAAGAGGGAACCATCGGCGCATAGATGGACGCTGGACAAGCATAAAGACAGAGAGACCAGCGAGCAATCTTTTTCTGCCCGAATTGCCAAGACAGGAGCATGCGTGAATCCGCCATTCCGGAGACCGCGTAAGCCCTCAAGAAAGGTCGCACCGCAACTTCTTTTGACAGTATCGCAGCACCGCTCAGCCAAGCCGCCGGCAGAGGCAACCCTCCGCTGTCGAGGGCACTCTCAGTAGGGGAGCCGAGGCAGCGCCAAAGAGGCCTCCCGCTCCAACAACGCCACGATGAAGCTCATCGCAAAGAAGATCGCCTTAGTCGGGCACGCATTCCTGCTCTTAGGCGCTCAATCTCTCGGGACGAAATGCATTCCGAATCCGGCGAAAACCCACAACATTCCAAACATTTCGAGGTAATATCATGAAACTGTTTTCCGCAAATATCGAGGATCTGCAAACTCTCTATGTTTCGCATCTGAAGAAAGCCCTGGATATGGAGGAGAAGATCGCCAGGGCCTTGCCTGACCTGATCGAGAGCGCCACAGATGCCGAGCTGTCCCAAGCCTTCACTACCCATCTGGAAGAGACGAAGGGCCACGTCGCCAAAGTCAAATCGCTTCTCCTCGACCTCACCGGAGAAGCTGAAGCAGAAACCTGCAAGGTCATAAACGGCCTGTCGACTGAAGCCTCTGACACGATCACGGACGTTAAAGACACTTCAGTTCGCGACATCGCTCTCATCGGCGCAGCGCAGCAGGTGGAGCACCACGAAATCGCGGTCTATGGCACACTGCGCCGCTGGGCCGAGCTCCTCGGCCTCGACAACGACGCCGCAATTCTCGAATCTATCGAAGAAGAAGAAGCCAATGCGGATGAGATTCTCTCGAGCATCGCGGAACGTGTGAACCTCGTAGCAGCGGCATAGGGTAGCGGGTAGACAGGCATCAAGGCGGCGAAACTGGGGTTCGCCGCTGATGCTTTCTAATGCATGTTATATTTGAATATAACTAGAAGGTAGCCCACGATGCACACCACAAATCTTCGAAAGGTTGGCGGCTCGGTCATGGTGGCCGTTCCACCGGCAATGCTGGACCAGCTTCATCTAAAGGCTGGAGCAACCGTCGGTCTGGCCATCGATGGAGGCCGCTTGATCCTCCAGCCGCAGACCAAGCCGCGCTATACGCTGGATGAATTGCTAGCCAAATGCGACTATTCCAGCCCGATGCCGGAGCCTTCCGAGGAAGACCTGCTCTGGCTCAATCTGCCGCCGGTAGGTCGTGAACTACTGTGAAGCGAGGCGACATCTACCTGGTATCGCTCGATCCAACCTTAGGTCACGAACAGCAGGGTACACGCCCAGTCTTGGTGGTTTCCCCCGATCGATTCAATGCGCTCACTAAAGCGCCTATCGTGGTTCCCATCACCACAGGTGGAAATTTTGCGCGTATTGCGGGTTTCACAGTTTCATTGACCGGTTCAGGCACGCGGACTGCTGGGGTGATCCGGTGCGACCAGCCGCGTCCTGTAGACCTCGGAGCCCGCAAAGCTCGCTGGCTGGAGAGCGTTCCCGACACCATCCTCAAGGAAGCTCTTGCCCTGCTGGCCCCACTGTTCGAATAATGAGATGCCTCTAGATCACCGCGGCGGATCATAGTACCCCAATCGAATGTTGACGCTTTCTACGCGCTCCGGAGTCTTCAACTGGATGCGATGGAATGATCCATCGTGCTTCAGCTCTGCCGGGTTGTAGATGAGCCGATATTGATTGCGGAGATCGGCCTCGATGATGCGAAGGTCGCTGTCAATTCCAGCTTCAGAATCGTCGCTGGGGAAGACGCGGCCGCCGGTCTCGGCCGCCAATTCCGCCAATGTTTTCGGGCCAAAGGAAAAGAAGCTGGGGACAGGCTCCGCACGAAAAGCGTAGATAGCCGTGTTGGAGCGCTGACAGATATCGACCACCTCTTCAAGCGAAGTGTGGCTGGCGTTGTCGTCTCCGTCAGAGAAGAGCAGGATGAAGTTTCCGCTGGTCGCGTGGTCATTGCTGCCGAACACATTGAAGCATGCGCGAAAGATAGCGTCGAGCATGGCCGTCCCGCCAAGCCGATTTTCTCGGCCCGTAACAACCTGGTGGATGCCCGCCGCGAGTGCCGTCTGCTCGTGGGTCCAGGTCTGCGTGATCTTCGATAGGTAGCCAAAGTCCATTACGAAAGCCTTGTCGGATTGTTGCCGCAACAGGCGCTGGGCAAATTTGATGGAAATTGCCCGGTCCGCGGAGACATCCTGCTGCATGGAATCGCTGGTATCGATGAGGATTCCCGCGCGTAAGGACATGTCCTCCAGCGGATGAAATTCGAGGATTCTGCTCGGCGGCTTGCCGTTGTCCAGCAGGCTCAGTTCTTCGAGCTTCAGGTCGTTGACAGGCAGGCCGTGCGCATCGGCGGCGTGAAAGGTGAGGCTGACTTCATTGACTGCGACCTTGAGTTTGTAGGCTTCCGCAGTCTCAACAGGCGCGCCATTTGCCTGCGCACATGCACGGCGCGGCAGGATGCAGAACGCGAGGATCAGCAGGCAGTAGACAATCCAGGTTCGACGCAAAGGAGAGCCTCAGTGATACAGAAGCTGCAAGATAGACCGCAGCCGCAAGGCCTTTGCCCTTATCCCTTCCGCCGATAGAGTATCTGGAACTCGTAGCCTGCGTTCGGCGGGAACAGGCTTGCAACGTGGCGCAGGCGCTCCGCCAGAGCCGGGGCAGCCAGCAGCGGATACTCGCGCTCACGCAGGTCGTGGTAGTCGAAATCCACGGCCAGTGACAGCATGTAAACCGCCAGAGAATCGGAGAATGCCGACTCGTAGTAGGTACTGCGCGAGCGTTCGTCGATCACTTTTTTCGAATCGTGGCTGTCGCCAGTCCGGGTATCCTGCGCGCGCCGCCGGGTTTCCCAAGCGTCCTGGCTGGTTTCTCCGCGCACCTGGGCCTCAGCCTGCGACCACGCCAGCGCGGAAAAGCTCTCCGGTACTCCGGCGGCCTCAACAAAGTTGTGGGCCACGTTGATAAAGAACTCGAAAGCCAGCCCAAAGCGGTCTTCAACCAGGCGTGTGGATAGAAAAACAGCTTCCGTCGCCCCGAATGTCGCGTTGCGATGGCAGATGGCCCTATCGCCCAGATCCACGGTATAGGAAGGGGCGACCATAACCTCGCCGGTGTCCGCAATGGCCAACGGGACAAAGTAGTAGGCGCGGTTTTTCAGCGCTTCTGAGAGCGTGGCCGGCACGGCGCCCACCAGCTTCTCCAGGTCTGAATCTGAAATACGGGTCTCGCCCCACGCGGCATAGTGGATGCCGTTGGGCGCCTGGGCTACGGTCACCTGCGTGGCGACCTTTTCCGCGTGCCAGAGTTCGATTTGTGCGCTCGTGGACATTGAACTTGTATTCTAAGGCATGAGGGCCACCTGAATGACACCATCCCTGCAGGCGCAGCGGAACCAACGGATCAGCGGCGGCAAGGTTCTTGGCTTCCCGCTGGAAGGCTTCGGACTGTTCACCAGCCTGCTGCTGTCGGTTGCAGCGGCCTTTTTTACGTTTTTTGCATCCACATGCATCGCAATTTTCTCGCTGCTGGGCTGGAACGTCTTCGGCCACCATACCGTCAGCTACGCCAACAGCTACCGCTATGTTGGATTCCCGGCAGGGGTGCTGGTGTTGGTTGTGGCGCTCCCCGTTTTCGGAGTGCTGTGGGTTAGGGCCAAGATGCGCAAATAGGAAGTTTCTTGGCTTTTCGCTTCCAAAAACTGCTGCATTTCAGGTTCAAAGTGGCTCAATGACCGCAGGCTGTGCGACGTAAGTTGTTTGTATTCGCAGGCTGTATTGGGTTTTTTCGACGTAACAGCATTGTTTTCTTGGTATGGGAGGAAAAGGGGGGGGAGGGGTGGGGTAAATCATCCCCGGTCAGGGGTCTCCCCGGCCGTACATCCCCGTCTGAGGACGCGGTGCCGTTTGCTGTGGTATTTGTGTCGCGGAGGAGGCCATAGAGTTCATTGTCCGCCTTTTCACGAATTAAACTGCAAACTCCGTGGAAGGTTTCTGAGAGTAGTTTTGTCGGTAGATTTTTTCATGCGATTACCCTCGCGCCGTCAGCTCTTCGGCGCGATTCCATTTATCCGAAACCTATAATCGTTCATCAATGCAACCCCTGAAGAAATTGCCCAGAATTGCGTCCGTTGTCGCATTCATCATCGCTGGAATTATCGTTCTATCCGGGTTGTCGGGACCGATTGTCCTCCTTCCCTTCGCGATTGTTCCTTTATGTGCCGGGGTCGGTATCCTGCGTAAGCGAGTCTGGAGCGCATATGGATTCGCAACGTATTTCTTAGCGCAGCTTTTGGCCGTACCGGTTATCTTGTTGCGGCACGGATCCTCAACCATTGGAGCACATAAGGTTATTGTCACCGTCATATGCTCCCTACTGCTCGGAAGAAGATTATCCCCTTGACACAGAAGATGATTTAGGTCACTCTGTCAATGCCGTGACAGGGCAGTAAGGCTCTAGTTCATTACGATCTAGATTTCCACTTTCACTCTCGGCTTTCCACAGAAATACGTCTTCAACAGGAAAGCCGACAGGATCAAGATGTGGAAGCCCTTCGCTATGAGCTTTATATTGGTCAGCCGTATGAACGAAAATTAGAGCCCCACTATCCTCCCAGACGATCAAGCAAATCATGTCTCCTATAAAGTCTTTACAAACAACAGTTTGGCCGCGCATATTTTCCTCCACGAGGAATAGTCTCATGGACATCATTCCATCTCAAAATAAAAGTCGGACACCGTATTGCATTATACGAACACGTATAGTAGATTATCTCTATTGATTTACGACGGTAAATCGAGGAGAATGGCGCTATGGATGCACCTGAAAAGAAGGCGGCGACGCCGCCATACGTGGCATATAAGACGCTCTCGAACTTCCTGGACCGCTTCCAGCAGGGGCTTCCGGGGCGAATTGATCGCGGCCTTATGGGATCGATGTCCGGGGCTGCCCAGAGTCAGGTTACTACGGCTTTGCGCTTTCTTGGGATGATTTCTGAGAACAACATTCCCCAACCGATCATGAAGCGCTACGTCGATGGAGACGAGGGCGAGCGAAAGGCCGCGCTTCGCGAGATGTTGCAGAGGTCCTACCCATTCATCTTCCGAGACGATTTTGACATCTCCACGGCCACCGCGCATATGCTTCGTGAGAACTTCGCTGCGAACACTTCGGCAACTGGAGAAACGATTTCGCGGTGCATAGCCTTCCTAAAAGAAGCAGCAGCGGATGCCGGAATCGTTGTCTCACCGTACATATTGCAGAAGTCAGCAAGAAGCGGAGGGGCCGGAAAGAGACGGAGCGCGGTCAAAAAGGCTTCCCCGGTAAAGGACCCCATCGCAGCTAATACTCCGCCAGTTGCACCAACTCCAAAGGCTGCTTCTTTTGCGGCGCAGTCCAGCCTAATGCTGATGGGGCTTTTTCACCGTTTGCCTTTGCCGGGAAGCAAATGGAGCCATGACGATCGTGAGCGGTGGGTTCAAACCCTTCAGAACGTTCTGATGCTGGAGTATCCCGAGAACTGAAGTAATGTGGACGGCGTCTGGCAGGTGCCAGAACGGGGCTTTATATCCCCAGATTCCAATACTGGAATGGAGTTCGAATCTCCCGCCTTCCGAATGAAAATGGGGTGAAGAATGGCGCTGGACCTCCGGCAACAACTCGCGGCGCAATTCCCTCAGCTCGAACATCAGCTAGCCTTCTTTGCGCGTGGATCTCGGCATCTACCCTACAACGAGGCCGATGTAGCTGGTACTCTGATCCGCTTCTCCGCAGAGATTCTACCTATATCCCCTCTGGTAGACCCAAGGGGGAAGCAGGTGAGCATCGTTAAGGGCAATTTTCCTAAGCTCGTTGATCTTGAGCACAAAACGCTAAAGAAGCAGGATTTTCCTGCCTTCCAGGTCCTTGAATGCATAGAGAACGGGACCTTCGATCCGGCCCATTATGTCATCCCAGACTCATCTCGGATGAAGACCTTGTTTTGGCTTCCGGAGGTGATTCAAGACCCCGACGCGATATACAAAAATGGTCATAAAATCATAGCGGGGCACGAAGTGTATGTCCGGGTCTATGACAAGATGGGTTCGAAAGTGAAACTATTCTTCACTATGGACATCTCCAATAAAGGCAAATATGTACGAACGGTCCCAGTGACATCATTTTTGACAGACCCGGAGATGGTCATCAACTTCGTGTCTGGGCAGCCGCTTTACCAAAGACCAAAACAGAAATAGCCACCTTAACGGTGGCTATTTCTGGTCATTTAGGCCCTGACGGGGGTAGCACCCGGATTTTCACCGGGCAGTAGTACCTGTTCCATATGATGCATTACCGAAGCGAAGGATGCAAGCGTCCTATTGAACATTCACCGACACTAGTAACGTGTCGATCAACGAGCCATCAACGAAGCATAGCAGTCCCAACCGTTCAATCAATCAACGAAGCGAATAAGCAATTGAACGTATACTAACCGTGTATGAAGGTTGACAAAGACAAATTCGATGCTCTGCTCGGTAAGCTGATGCAGACGCCACCAGAGACCGCGAAGACGATAAAGCCGAAGGGCAAAGCAGGTTCGATACTGCCTAAGCCCCAATCAGCTCTGCGTAAGGCATAGGTTCAATGCCCGCCATACGCGCCAGCGTCTTCTGGAAGCGGTCACCATTCTTGCGCTCATTGAAGCGATATTCAAACTCGCTCAGGTAGCGGTGGAGATGCTCTATCGAGAGATGGTGGAAGCTGCCCACGATGCCCCTCTTGAGCAGCGAGAATGCTGACTCGATACCATTCGTGTGAATGTCGCCAATCGCATACACGCTGGTGCTGTGATTGATGGTTGAGTGCTTAGAACCGTGGACACCAGCCATTATCATAGCCTTCGGATAAGACCGAAAATCGTCCGTCATCACACGGTCTACGTCTTCATGCACGTTATCCTTGAGGACTTTGCTGATTATGGCGCTGGTCGCATCCTTTACGTGTACGAAGCGGACACGGCCTCCGCGTTCTTTGAGACCAATAACGACCTCTTTGCTCTTGAGTGAACGTCCCCTAGTGCCCTTGCCGTGGACGCGTCCGCCAACATACGTTTCGTCAACCTCAATTGTCCCGCTCATTTTAGCGAAACTCCCATCTTCCATTGACTTGCGGATACGATGCGCCATGTACCATGCTGACTTGTAAGAGCCAAGTCCCAGATGGGTTTGAAGCTGCTTGCTGGATATGCCTTTCTTGGCGTCCAGAACGATAGCCAAGGCCATGAACCACTTTGTCAGGGGAATATGGCTGTCATTGAAGATCGTGCCATTGGTAGCGGAGAACTGCTGTTTGCAGGTGGATTCGAGGCACTGATAGATGCGCGTACGCTTGTTCTTGCTCTTCGTCTTGCGAGTGATCCGGCTGATATGGTCGCAGCCGCATACAGGGCAGCGGATGCCGTCAGGCCAGCGCATCGACTCAAGGTAGGCTAAGCAATCGTCGTCAGATTTGAACTGCTCGGTTACGTCTATCAGGTTCATATCGGCCTCTTGACTACTTCTCCAGTATGCCAAAAGATGTCTTCTGTGTCAAGGGGATAATCTTCGCTCGGAATCTTATATCTGTCTTCGGGCCGTTCTATGGCCGCCTCAGGCGCAGCAAGAGGCAGAGCATATCCCTGGATCGTCGCAGCAGCACTGATGACGCTTCCATTCTTCTTTATTCAGACGTTCGTAATACCGGGGGCGTCAATGGAAGGCGCGCTGCTCCCAGGCGACCGCATTTTGGCTCTGATGTTTCCGCTCCAAGCTCCAGAACGAGGCAAAATGGTGCTCTTCTTGTCTCCGGAGGATCGCGCCGCAGTCCTCGTAAAGCGGGTTATTGCGGTTCCAGGCGATCGGCTCCGTATCTCGCGGAAGGTAGTGATTTTGAATGGGACTGCGCTCGACGAAAAATATGTTGTACATAAAGCCGGTGAGCAAGAATTCTATCCGGATGACTTCCCGAATGAAGCCAACCTCCCCGGTTGCGCGGAAGGCCATGAGATGCTTTCGCAGCGAGTTGTGAACGGAGAAATCGTTGTGCCCGCGGGAGAGTACTTTGTCCTTGGCGATAACCGGGAGAACTCGCTCGATAGCCGCTGCTGGGGCTTTGTGGCGTCAGGCGATGTGGTGGGAAGACCGCTGATGATCTATGATTCAATCGATCAAACAGCCGAGGAGGCATCGAGTCCGAGCCAGGATTGGCGGGGGCAAAGGCGTTGGGCACGACTCTTCACTATCTTTTAGCTTCGGCTGCACCACAGCAGCTAAAACTAGATCGAAAAAGGCGGCCGTCCCGTACAGGAAGGCCGCCCTCAAATTCTCCGATGCAATTGCCTGCATGTTGAGGAGACTGCTAAACGCCGGCCGGCTTGGGATTTTTGCGGTCCCACTTGGCGAGCTTGATCTTGCTGGCCAGCCCTACTTTGGACAACAGCCAGATACCCCAGTAGTTAGGATCGACTTCGTACCAGGCTTGTCCGTGTTTTGCGGAAACGGGATGCGCGTGGTGGTTGTTGTGCCAGCCTTCGCCGCCGCTTACCAGGGCTACCCACCAGTTGTTGCGGGAGTCGTCACGGGTTTCAAAGCGCCGGGTGCCCCACAGGTGGGTTGCGGAATTCACAAACCATGTTGCGTGCAGGCCGAGCGTTACGCGCATGAACGCGCCCCACAACAGCCAGCCAACCGCATTTTTCGGACCGCCGGTGAGCCAGCCCAGGCCAAACAGGACGACGCCGCTGGCGACGAGGGGAATCCAGTGATATTTGCTGAGCCAGACGTGGAAACGGTCGCGGGCCAGGTCAGGAGAATACTTATTAAGAATCTCGGTCTGCGCGTGCATGGCGTTGCCAAAAAGGATCCAGCCGGTATGAGCCCACCATCCGCCTTCTTTGGGAGTATGCGGGTCGCCTTCCTGGTCGCTGAGTTGGTGATGCACCCGGTGCGTCGACACCCAGAACATGGGACCACCTTCAAGCGCCAGCGTTGCGCAGGTGGACATGATGTATTCCAGCCACTTGGGTACCTGGTAGCCGCGATGGGTGAGCAGCCGGTGGTAGCACATGCCAATACCGACATTGATTGCCACAACATAGAGAACCAGCATGACCAGCAAACGCTGCCAACTGAAGAAGAACAGGGCCGCAAGAGCGCCTATATGGAAGGCGACAATCACCGTCAGCGTCAACCAGTTGATACCCTCTTTCACCGTGGCGGCGCGTCCCATGTGAATCTCCAGTTTTGCGGGGACTACGCGAACTGCCGTAGCGGTGGCCGTGGTTTCGGGTGAATCTGGAATCGGTAGGGTTATACCTTCGGGTGTGACGGCGGGGGTGGATGGAGCGGAAAGAACTGATGCCATATTCGGGGAAGATCCTTGGTGAGTGGCGATATGCCCACTCTAGTCCGATTGTATAGGAAGTAGTACACAACCTGACTGAGCGTGCGCATAGTTGTTGTCGAAATGATACGATTCCTGCCCAAAAGTGAGCAGTATCGCTCACCTTTGGCAGCCGGTGGGTTCTAGGAGGATCCCCACAAATCCTTATCGGCTGGAAACCCAGCTCATTTCAGCGTTGGCCTATTCATTCGTCGCGGTTCCAAACTCGCTCCCGCCGGTGACAAACAGCTTCTCGGCCTGGCCACGGAGCACCCGATAAAGAGCGAACTGACGTTGTGTCGCGCCGCGCAGCTCAAAGAGCAACTCGCCGCGGTTGTCGGCCATAGCGTCTACCGCGTCTACCAGGCGCATGCGCGGCTTTTCGTCGAGGTGCGCGCCATCGGTGACGTTCTTCAGCAGCATCAGGACGTTGCCGTAGAGATCCGGCTGCGCCACAAGAGTCACAAACTTCTGTTGGGCCGGGGGTGCATCGGTGTGGGCGCTCAACACCATGGTCGCGCCAGAACCGTAGGCAAGCTCGAATACGCGAAATTGTTCGTCCGAAAGAGGAGCGGGCGCAGGGGGCGGCGGAGCAGGTTTGGTGCTCTTGCGTGGGGTCGCTGCCGTGCGCTTTGGAGCGGGCTTGGCTGCCGGTTGCGGCGCATTCAGCCCCAGCGCATCCCGGGCCATGTCTTCCAAAGACGCTTTCATCTTGGCTTCGTCGTCGGGGTTGGACCAGGCATAGTCCCACGGATGCGCCGGGTGGCTTTTGGCGTCGGATACGGCTACTGTCTGCTGCAAGTCCTGCGGAAAGCCCTTCAGGCTGGGAGCGACATCGACGTCGGGCCCGCCAGATTTGCCGCGCTTCAACCGCGGCCTGTCAGGGTCGGTATCGTCCGCCACCGATTCAACGCTCCCCACATCGGGCGGAGGGCTCTTCTTGTTCTTCTTCAGCACCGGCCGGTCGGGATCGTCGGTTGAAGAGCTGCTGGTCTGCGATCCGCTGTCACCATTGTCGCTGCTCGAAGGCTTTCTGTGCAGGGTGGGGCGATCAGGGTCGGAGGCGGTGGTTGACGTGGTACTTGTTGAACCTGTGCTTGGGCTGCTGCCTGTACTTGGACTGGAGCCTGTGCCGCTCGCTGCTGGAGCTGTGCTGGAGTTGTCCGTGCTGTCAGTCGAGGTCTTTTTGTGCAATGTGGGCCGGTCCGGGTCGCTGGGCTGCGACTGGCCGCTGTCATTGCCGCTGCCGGAACCACTGGCGCTGCCGGTGCCCGATGCAGGCGTCTCGCCGGAATGATGCTTGCGATGGAGCACCGGCTGATCGTCGCTGCCGGTATCGTCGTCGAGCCTGGTCTTGGCCAGATCCTGCGCAGACGGCGTGCGCCGAGGAGCTGGCATGGGCTTCCAGGCGCCAAAGCCTACCCATGAGCCCAATTGCTGGCCTGCATTGTGGATGTCGAACAAGCCAATGGGTTTACCGTCCTGCTGCAGTTCGTATTCCACCTCAGGAACAACCGCCAGCGGCTCGGGCCGGGCCAGGTAGATGCCGCCATCCTGCAATTGGCCGGCATCCAGCACAGCCACGGGAATCAGGCGGCTGGCTTTGGGGCTTCCTTCGTCTCCGGTAAACTCCAATACGGCGATCGAGCGCAGTTCGGGGCTGTCTTTGCTGTTCTTGGTCACTTGGCCGGGATACTGAGCAACTGCCGGCAAAGCTGCCAGAATCCCCGTTCCGACAATCAGCGCCACACTTGTTTTCAAGAATCTATCCGCCTTGCGCAATGACATTTGCCGCCCGCGTCGGGAATAATCGAGTCTGTTGGCCATTCTATCTACCATATGAGGAGCCGCACCATGGAACTCAACCAGAAAGTCGCCGACTTCACGCTGCAAACCGACGAGGACAAGACCACAAGCCTGTCCGCCTACGCCGGCAAGCCCGTTGTACTCTTCTTTTACCCTAGAGCGGACACTCCTGGCTGCACAATTGAGGCCTGCGGCTTCCGCGACACGTTCAAAAAGCTGCAGGCGGCCGGCGCCGTGGTGCTCGGCATCTCCAGGGACACGCCCAAGGCCCAGGCCAAGTTTCGCGCCAAATACGACCTGCCTTACACACTCCTTGCTGATGTAGACGAGAAAGTCTGCAATCAGTTTGGCGTGATGAAGGAAAAGAACATGTATGGCAAGAAAGTGTTTGGCATTGAGCGAACAACCTTTGTGATCGGTCCGGACCAGACGCTCCTGCATATATTTCCCAAAGTCACGCCCGAAGGCCACGCCGAAGAGGTCCTGGCGCTCATCGAGGAATGGAAGAAAAACAACAAGTAAGGCCCAAAAGCTCCGTGCCCCATCCATTCGCCTTTTTCTGGCGAATGGGTGGGAGACCCCGAATCTCAACCGGCCATCTTCATGAGAAATAGACCTTGACTCGCCTCCCAAGGATGCCCGGCCGCCTGCTCTCCCGCGCCTTCTTTGAAGCGCCGCCGGAGCACGTGGCCCCGCGCCTGCTGGGCAAGATCCTCGCCCATAAGACAAGCGCTGGCGTGCTGGCAGGACGTATCGTCGAGGTCGAGGCCTACCTGGGACCGCACAACGACCCGCCCGATCCCGCCGCGCACTCTCATCGCGGCCCCACGCCCCGCAACCGCGTGCTGTTTGGCCCCGCGGGCTACGCCTATGTGTACGCCATCTATGGCCGGTACTTCTGCGCGAACATTGCCTGCGAGGTGGAGGGCAAGGCCGGTTGCGTGCTGCTCCGTGCACTTGAGCCATTGTCGGGTGCTGCGCAGATGGCTATCAATCGAGGCTTGCCCGCAGGCGCTGCCGCCAGGGAGCTTACGTCAGGTCCCAGCCGGCTCTGCCAGGCGCTTGGCCTTACGCGGTTGACCCACAATGGCCTCGATCTTGTCGACCCGGCTTCGCTCCTGCAGGTACGGGAGGACGGCACTCCCACGGCTGACGCGCTGGTCACCGTCCGCATCGGTATCAAGGACGCCGTTGATTGGCCCATGCGCTTTGTTCTGCCGGGCCATCCTTGCGTGTCCGGACCAGCACGCATGCGCCGATTCTGAACCAGCCTCATTCCAATAGTCGATGCGATGCAGGGTCCCGGTGCGTATTCTTCCGTCAAATACCGTGAGCGGACAATGGCTCGGCATGGATCTTCAGAAAGATTTAACCTTGCTCTCGTAGCATTCCATCCATCAGAAAAAAACTCAAAACCACCAGGAGACTTCCGGTTTGAAACGATCTTCCCTATCCCTGTCCGCTGCGACAACTGCGCTGCTGACCACAGTCCTGTTTGCAATCACGACGGTTGCACAGGCCCCGCAAACCTCCTCACCGCAGCAGCCCGCCCCTGGCACTCCGCGCCCGCCGCGCACCTATCCCGCACCCACCAATCTCAAAGTGCTGCCCAAGGATCTGACCGGCCAGCAGGTGCACGAGATCATGGAGAAGTGGGAAGGTTCCCTCGGCGCGCATTGCAACACCTGCCACACCGCCGACCCTAAGGACATCGGCCCTAACGGACGTCCGCGGCTCAACTTTGCCGATGACTCCAAGGAAGAAAAGTCGACCGCTCGCCTGATGTACAAAATGACCGAGGACATCAATGTCAACTACGTGTCCAAGGTGCCCAACTCCGAGGCGCCCGTAACCTGCGGCACCTGTCATCGCGGCCATCTGGGGCCTGAGCCATTCGTCATTCCGGACGACGATGGCCCACGTCCGCCACAGGGACCGCCGCATGCCGGAGCACCCGCACCGAAGCCCAACTGAAAACGTGTGAACTTTGTGGATTGAAGGGTACGGGATTCATCCGTACATTGATGGCGAGTTTAGGTCCCGGCTTTAGCCGCCGAGGGAATGCAGACTCTTGGAAACCTTCCCTCGGGGGCTAAAGCCCAGCAGTTTTTAGCTAAAATGTGCGGGCTGAAGCCCGTACCCTTCACACCGCTCAGGGCTTCCAGATAAATGTGGCTACCGCTCCAGCCGGCAGGGTGGTGGCCACTGTCTTTCCGTGGAACCCAATCCGGAAGTCCTGACTGACCGTTCCGGCATTCAACGTATAGAGCACGACCGTCCCGTTGGTATTGCGGAAACCGACATCCTTCAGCTTTGTATCGGCCGGTTCGTCTGACGCGATGCGAACAGCTCCAGGCTGCAGAAACTTGCTCGCTTGTCCCAGCACGTAGTAATCGAGTTCCGGCTTGACGACCGGCTTTTCGGGATTGGCAAGGTCGATGGTTACGAGCCCCCGGCATGTGTCGCAGCCGCCCACCACGGGCCCGTGATTCTGGTCCGTGGCCAACGCCCAAAGCACGTATCCCCGGGCCCAGTTACGGGTTACAGCGATCAGTTCTCCCGCCTCGTCCGCGAAAATATTGCCCTTCTGCCAGGTTCCGCCGCTCGATTCGGTCACCCATTGGTCTTTTTGCGGGAACTCCTCATGATTCTTCGTCATCACGGAAGGGTCGCCACCGTAATGGTGCCATGCGGTGCCAGCGGCCAGCGATCCGGCTTTGGGGTCTTTCAAAACGGTTTCCGGGTAATCAGGCCGGTCCCAGTTATGGTCGTAGGCCATTACCTTGGGAGTCAGGTGTGCCGAGGCCAGCGCCGGCCCCAGGGCATTCCCGAAGAACGCCGCCTGCTCGGTAGCGAGCATTTGCATGCCGCTGTATGTGGGTGGGGTATAGAGCGGCTCATTCTGCACGCTTAGCGCCCATACAGGAACCCCGGCCGCCTGGTAGCCCTGGATGGTCTTCACCAGGTAGTTGGCGAAAGCGGGATAGAGTTCTGTCCGCAGGCTAGATTTCTCCTTGGTATCCGGGTTTTCCCCCAGCATCGAACCAGAAGACTTCATCCAGCCCGGTGGGCTCCACGGCGTGAGCATTACATGCATTGACGGGTTCATGCCGATCGCTTTTTTCAGCAGCGGCAAAATGTACTCCTGGTCGTGCGCGAGGGAGAAGTGACTCAGGTCGGGATCGGACTGACCGGCGGGCGTGGTGCATGCCTTGGCCGTCTGCTGGCAAAGGTCGTCGAAAGAGTAGAACGTCACCGCCAGGTCAGACGAACCAACAGGTTGGCGGAGAATGCTCAGGCCAATTCCGTCCTTGCGGCTGAAAAGCGTCTTGAACGCCGCGTCGGCCTGCCCCGGTGGAATCTTCCTGGCGAACAGCCACGCCGCCGAGTCGGTGAGCGAGGCGCCGAAGCCGTCAATCTCCTGAAAGCGTTGGGCGTCGTCAACAGTGATGAGCGGAGCGGTCTCACCCGGCCCGGGTGTGACGGAAAAGTGCAGCGTGGCACGAGGGGAAAGCCTTTCGAGCAAGTCTGAGGTGGTCTGGTAAACAGAGACCGATTGGGCTTCGGCGCCAACCGCACTGAGCAAGGTGAAGGCCAGGAAAAGAACTAGACAAACAGAGCGGGGCATGAAGCCTCCTTCAGACGGAAGGAGAATCCTAGTGCATTTGGGTGGTCTTGAGTAGGTCGCTTTGGGGTGGGTAAAGGAAGGCTACCTGAAAGGCCTCAGGCTCGGATGATTTGGTCTCGATCCTTTCGGAAACGTGGGGCCGTTGTTTCTATTGCAGTCCCCACTGCGAGCGAAGGTCTTTAAGGCTGTTGGGGGGATCGAAGAGAGGCAGCATTGGGTTCTCAGGGTCGTCAGGCAACGCTCCATCCCGCGCCTCCATCAACCCAATGAAGATGGCCAGGATCTCGGCCCGGTCTTCGTGGCTGATTGGAAAATTCGCGATTGGAAAGGAGTTCATGTCGCATTCACCTGCAATTCCTATCGGCATAAACGCTAAATTGGTCTAGATAGTTGCGTTTTTTCTTCTTTGGCGACAAGATTTATCCCGAATTCCAGTTCCATCATCCGGCGCTGCGGACGAAATCTCCGCTCTTGCCACCGGTTTTGGACTCGAGTTGAAGACTCCTGATCACGACCCCCTTATCCAGCGCCTTGGTCATGTCGTAGACCGTCAGCGCGGCGACAGAGGCAGCGGTAAGCGCTTCCATTTCAACGCCCGTTGGGCCGACGGTTGCAACCGTGGCTGTGATGCGCACGCCGCCTCCGACAACTTCAGCCCGCACATCCACATGGGTGAGCGCCAAGGGATGGCACATGGGGATCAGGTCGGAGGTACGCTTGGCCGCCTGGATTCCTGCAAAGCGAGCCACCTCCAGCGGGTTCCCTTTGGGATTGTCAGGAAGAGCGGCGAGCACGGCGGCAGAAAGCTCCACAAAGGCCGAGGCAGTAGCGGTGCGCCGGGTTTGCTGTTTGGCACTGACATCGACCATGGAGGCCTGGCCGGAATCATCGAAATGCGAAAGCTCGGACACAAAAGCTCCTCAGGGTAACAGGATGCGGACGATTTCTCCAGCTTTGAGGCGGTGCGCGTCTTCTGGGATCACCAGAAAGCAGTTGGATCGAGCCAGCGCGGCCAGGTCGCCCGATCCTTGCCATCCAACAAGCCTGACCTCGGGAACCTCGTTATCTGCGCCTCCAAAGGTACAAGAAGCCGGTAGAAACCGGGTCAGGCCGGGCTTGCCGTGCTTGTCGGAGTCCGCAGTAAGGCTTGCCAATGCGAAGCGGGGAGTGCCTTCAAGACGGCCTGCGAGCGCACCCAGCACCGGTGCCGCAAACAGCAAAAAAGTGACGGCGGAGGAGACCGGATTGCCGGGAAGTCCAAACAACGGCACGATGCGCCCCTCGCCGCTGGGCAATTCTCCGAAGACCAGCGGTTTGCCGGGCTGGATGCGCACGCCCGTAAAGTGGAACTTCGCGCCCAACCTGGCCAGCGCCGGCTCAACCAGGTCGAATTTGCCCGCCGAAACGCCACCGGAAATCAGCAGCATATCAGCCTGCGCGGCCTCGGCCAGCGATTTGTCCAGGGCCTGCGCGTCGTCAGCGGCTGTCGGCAGCACCCAGGGTTCACCCCCCGCAGCCGCGACCATCGCCGCCAGCATGGGTGCATTCGAATTGCGAATTTGGCCCGGAGCAGGATCGGAGTCGACGGAAACAAGCTCATCCCCCGTCGTGAGAATGGCCACGCGCGGCCTGACAAAGACGTCGAGCGTTGCGCACCCGCAAGTAGCAGCGAGAGCGATCTGCGCGAATGTAATTGCCGTTCCAGCAGGGAGCAACACGTCTCCCAGACGAGCCTGCGCGCCCTGGGGCACAATGTTTTCACCGCCCGAAATCTTGCGCGACGGAAGCAGCCTGATCCTTCCGTCCTTGATCCGTCCCTCCAGGACTTCGACATGTTCGATCATTACCACGGCATCGGCCCCTGAGGGAACCGGTGCTCCGGTCATGATCTCCCAGGCCGATCCTGGCGGCACCGGTCCCGCCGGAGCAAGTCCTGCGCGTGTCAAGCCGACAACTGGAAGAAACTCGTGCGTGGAAATGTCTGCCGCGCGGCATGCGAAGCCGTCGCGGGTGGAGCGGGCGAATGGCGGCTGATCGCGATCGGCGCAGATGGGCTTTGCCAGCACACGCCCAGCCGCCGCACCAAGTTCAACACGCTCCACCGTTGGGCGATTCCTGGCCCATTGGGCTGCATGCGCGGCAACCATCGCCTCCGCTTGCTCGTAGCTAGGCAGGGCAGAACTCATGGAATGAATTGTAGAAGGTTGCTTTGAGGGCACGCGGCAGTGGGTTGGAACGCCCCAAAATGGGAAGGGCATCCACCGTGGCGGATGCCCTTCTGACGTTCAGCTGGAAAGGCGTTAGTTCTTCTTCTTGGGCTTGTCGGCCTTGTAGGTATTGTCGATGGTCTGGTTGAAGCTGGCAAGAATGGCCTTGACGTCAGCAGCATAAGTGCCATCCGGAGCCAGTTGCAGATATTTCTGGTAGGCCTCCATGCAACCGGGCGGCGCAACCAGCTTTTTCGTCTTCTCGTCCTGGGTGGTCTTGCCTACAAGACCGTTGCCCTTCAAGTAGTAGAGCAGCGCCACGTCCGGGGTAACCGCGATGGCCTTGTCGGCCGCTGCCACCTGGGCGTCTGCCTGGTTGGTCTGGAAGTAGATGACGGCTTCGTTCTTCAGGTAAAAACCAGCCTGGGTTGGGTTGACTTTGGCGGCCGCGTCGTAGGCATCGTTCGCCTGTTGAATTTTGCCGGTGCGCGCATAGATCTCGCCCAGACCGCTTTGGGACAGGCCCTGGATTGCCGGATTCGGCTTCTTCGAATTAGTTTCCAAATCGATCGCCTTCTGGAAACTCACCGCCGCATCGTCATACTTTTTAAGCCCGGCCTGCGCCTGGCCTAGCTGAGCCCAGAGGATGGAAGCGTCCGGCTTGGCAGCCGAGTCCTTCTCCATGAGGGTTTCCACCTCGGTGTACTTGGCGGTTTTTATCTCCGTTTCCTTGGCTTCGATGTCCGCCTTGGCGGCCGCTGCGCCCAGGGTTGACACTGCTGTCGCATGCGCAGTATCGGCGTCCTTGATGTCCTGGGTCACAACCTTCAAGTCGGCATTGAGGCCTTTGATCACCTCGTTCGCCTTCAACGCTTCGGAGTTGTGTTTCCTCAAATCCTCAAGCTGCTTCCTCTGCTCGGCGGGCAATGCATCGATATACTCTTTGCGAGACATATCGACGTCCTGAACTGTGTCTTGGCCCGCGGTGACTACCACCCTGTCGACCTTGTCGGCGACTTTGTCCGGCGTCATGCCCGGTGTGCGGTAAACCAGCGTATAAGCGCCGGGAGCTACCGTGAGGGTGTAGTCGCCGTTGGCATCCAGATCGACGGCCGCTTTTTCCGATGTCTTCGCGGCAATACCGGGCCCCGCGGCCACGCCGACCGCGACCAGGCTGACCGTGCCGCCGGACTGGGATGCCCCGGTCGGATTGGTCACGTGACCGTGGATTTTGCCAGTAGGTCCAGTAGGGGCGGGCGTCTGCGCAAACGCGGGCAAGAGGGCGAATGCCAGCAGGCCCGTCAAAAGTGAAATGGTGCGTTTCATGTTCTTCTCCTTGGGAGTTGCGGGAACAAGGCAACCCGCACACTCAAAAAAGTCTTATTTTGTTGGCCCACATCCTGGACCACGCCAGTGGCGCCGCCCAGTGAGTGTCCCTTTCAGCCGAATCCCCAAAGTTCTTTGACGTATCGTGAAAACGTTGCAATTCCGGCAGCAGGTTGCATCCTTCACCGAGTCAAGTGCACGGGAACCTCGGTCGCGGACGATTCCCATCGGCAGGACCCAAGGTAAATCCAATCGACTACTGAACACAAGAGCATGGGTCAACATGTGCAACTGCCAGCGCGGCTCTTTCTTCCATTTGCGGCAAATCGGCTGGATCCGTAACGTCCCATCGCAGGCAAAGGCGTTGGAATACAGGAATCCCAGGCTGGATTTAACGCGCCTTCCAACCCCTCCCATGTTAGTGCCGGCGAATGAGGCTGTGTGTGGCACGCATCACACTCTAGAATAAAAACATGGGAATAAAGGCTGGGGTATAAGAAGCATGCCTGCAACGATTCGGACAGCAACTCCGGAGGACATTCCGCAGATTCTCGCATTCATACGCGCTCTCGCCGCCTACGAGCGCGAGCCGGACGCGGTTACCGCGACAGAAGAGGGTTTACTGCGCGATGGATTCGGCCCCAACCCGTTCTTTTTCTGTCTGATAGCCGAGATCGACGGTCAACCTGCGGGCTTTGCCTTCTATTTCTTCAACTACTCCACCTGGGTGGGGCGGCCCGGACTCTACCTCGAAGACCTTTTCGTTCATCCGGAATTCCGCGGCCTCGGGATTGGCAAGGCTTTGCTGCAAAAGGTTGCGGCCATCGCCGTAGAAAAGAACTGCCCGCGCCTGCAATGGGAGGTTTTGGACTGGAACACGCCGGCAATCGATTTTTACAGCGCGATGGGCGCCGAGTTTCTGGACACATGGCGCAACGTGCGGGTATCCGGCGAAGCGTTGAAGAGGCTGGCCGGATCGGGACAACAATGAAAGCGGCCGACGCCCCCAAAAAGCCGGGTGCCCCAGTGCCTGTCCTGAGCTTGTCGAAGGATCTCGATTTTGAGACCTGGGAAGCCTCCAATCCCAATCCGCATTTCGTTTTACTGGAGGCTCCCCAGTGAAAATTCGCGTCATCGGCGGCGGACTGGCCGGTCCTGAGGCCGCACTGACCGCCGCGCGCTTGGGCTGCCAGGTCGATCTCTACGAGATGCGCACCGTTATCGACGGCAAGCCACGGCTTACCCCCGCGCACCAGACTACCGAGTTTGGCGAGCTGGTTTGTTCCAACTCGCTCAAGAGCGAATCGCCCAACACTGCGCCCTGGCTGCTGAAGCAGGAGATGCGGCGCGGAGCTTCCGCTCTTTTGCGTATTGCGGATGAATCGGCCGTACCCGCGGGCCACGCGCTGGCGGTGGATCGGGTGGTGTTTTCGCTCAGAATCGCCGATGCGATTGCCGCTGAGCCGCTGATCCGCGTGATTCGCGAAGAAGTGACCAAACTGGACGAAACGGACGCGAGCACCCTGACCATATTGGCCACCGGGCCGCTTACCTCCGATGCACTTAGCAGCGAGATTGAGCGCATCGCCGGGGCGGGTCATCTGGCGTTCTATGACTCCATTTCCCCCATCGTCGATGCCGAAACGATCGACATGAATCGCGTCTACATGGCTGCGCGTTGGGACAAGGGTACGGCCGACTACATCAACTGCCCCATGGATCGCGACGAGTTCGACCGCTTCCTGGATGCCCTGCTGGCCGCCGAAGCCGCCGAAGCCAAAGAGTGGGAGAAGCTGGATTATTTTGAAGGCTGCCTTCCTATTGAAGTCCTGGCGCGGCGTGGACGGGATACTTTACGGTTTGGGCCGATGAAGCCGGTGGGTTTGCGCGATCCGCGTACCGGCCGCACCCCCTGGGCCGTAGTACAGTTGCGCAAGGAGAATGTGCGCGCTGACAGCTACAATCTGGTCGGTTTTCAAAACCACCTCAAGTTCGGCGAACAGGCGAAGGTTCTGCGGCTGATTCCGGGACTTGAGAATGCGCGTTTCCTGCGCTATGGACAGATTCATCGCAATACTTACATCCAGGCGCCTCTCTTGCTGGATGAAACTCTGCGCCTCAAAAAAGCTCCGCAGATCATGTTTGCAGGGCAGCTTTCCGGCGTAGAGGGGTACACCGAATCCATCGCCACGGGCCTTCTGGCAGGTAATTATGCGGCTTCTCTGGCGCGCGGCGAAAAGCCCACGCCAGCTCCGCGCGCAAGCGCTCTTGGCTCCCTGGTTCATTACATTACCCACGCCGATGCAAAGCATTTTCAGCCGGCCAACATCACCTTTGACCTGCTCGAACCCCTGGAGGAAGAATTGCGCAAAAAAGTCCGTGACAAAAAGGAACGCCACCGCATTGTGTGTGAGCGATCGCTGGCTGCGTTCGACGCGTGGTGGAATGAAATGCCGCACCCTGCCGCGGAACTGCGCGCATAATATTTGCGTAGTTCCCGGCAACGGTGTGCCTTAGAGCGAAATCAGAGTTACCGTGCCCTGTGAGGTTCTGCGCAAGGTTGCCGCTCCCTTATGGTCGCGTCAACTTCGGGTCTGAGCTTTCGGAATAGGACAGCCTCGATTTCGCTGTACCCGGAAAGGTTTTGAAATGCGCCCGATCTCCGCAGTCGATTCCGTTTCGCTCGCCATTCAACGCACCAGGGATTTCCTCTTCAGGCCCTTCAATTGGGGAACCTTTTTGAAGCTTGGCCTGGTCGCCATCATCACTGAAGGTTCCGGCAGCAATTTCCATTCATCCTCAAACAACGGTCAATCGTCGGGAAATGGGCCGATGATTAATTCCCCTTTCGACATCCCGCCGGTATGGATCGCGGCGGCTGTCGCGATGGTGCTACTCCTGATTTTCGTGTCGATGGTAGTGGCCTACCTGGTCACCAGGCTGCGATTTGCGTATTTCCATTGCCTGATCCATAACACCAAAGAGATTCGGCCAGGATGGCGGCTCTATAGCAATCAGGCTACGCGCTTCTTCTGGCTGAACATCGTGGTGGGATTCTGCTTTCTGCTGGTGGTGGCCTTGATCGCGATTCCATTCGTATCGGGATTTGTGCGCGTGTTTCATCAGATGAAGGAGATCGGCCACCCGGATTGGGGGCTCGTGTTCTCTCTGGTTTTGCCCTTGCTTCCCATCATTCTTCTGCTGGCGATGGCAGGGATTGCGCTCGACGTGATCCTGCGCGACTGGATGCTGCCCCATTACGCGTTGGAAGACGCAACCGCCGGCGAAGCCTGGTCCAGCGTGTGGGCTCGTATCACGGCTGAGAAAAGGCAGTTTATTGCATACGCCCTGCTGCGGTTGATCCTGCCAACGCTGGCGATGATTGGCGTGTTCGTGGTGCTGGCGATCCCTGGGCTCGTCCTGGCAGCTTCCGTTGCCGCGGTTGAGTTCGGACTTCACTCGGCCTTCGCAGATGCCTCGGGCGGATCTGCTGTAACTGGAATGCTTCTGCAGGTCTTCTTCGGCGTGCTCGCATTCGGCTTCATGCTGTTGGCCAGCATCTGCCTCGGAGGGCCTGTCAGCACGGGCACGCGGGAGTACGCGCTGCTTTTCTACGGCGGCCGTTACCAGGCGCTGGGAGACATTCTCTACCCACCGGTCCCGCGCACCGCATCATAGCGCTGGTTCCAGCGATTTCTGCGCCCTTCGGATCTCCCTATAGGCGTTTACTTACCTAGGATTTGTCGTGCCGCGCGAAAATAACTGAAGTTCTTTCGCATCTCGCCGACAAACAAAATAGCCAGGGGTGCATCTTCCCTCCGCACACGAGGTAACCCATGTCTGTTGCCGCCCTTTCGACCTCGGGATTCACGCAATATATTGCTGCATCGAGCAAGGTTTCGGCCTCTCAGAAAGCATTTCAGTCGCTTCAACAGAATCTGGCCTCGGGGAACCCGACCGCCGCCCAGAGCGCGTTCACTACGTATCGGAATTTGAATCAGAGCCCAACAACCGCAAGCCCTTCCTCAATTTCGGGGTCGGGCCCCACGGGAACAACTTCGCAATTCTCCACCGATATGACGGCGCTGGGCAGCGCAATCGGTTCGGGTAATCTGTCGACAGCACAGTCCGCATTTGCGACACTTCAGAGCACCTTGCAGTCCGGCCAATCGCCGGCAATTTCGAACGCGGAAAGCGCGGTGGCGCAGACAGTGCAATCGGTGGAGGACCTGCTCAATCTCTCCAGTTCGAGCAGTTACTCGGCCGCTCCCACCGATCCGACCACATCGATCTTGGATAGCGCCTATGGACTGCCCTCATCCTCAAACGCCACCGACCCCACAACCTCAATTTTGGACAGCGCATATGGCGCTGGTGACGCCGCAAGCAGCACGAGTGCGGGAAGCTATACCAGCAGTGTTTCAAGCAGCGGCAACTCAGGCAGCGGGGCCAGTGTCAACGCCTACGCATAGGCCGCTGCAGGACAAGGTGCTTCGAGACCGCCGACAAATCGCAGGATATTAAGGGCTTTCGCTCAAGGATTTCGCTCAACGGGTTCCAGCGAGGCGTGACCTCTGTGCTACGCTGGGCAGTCCGGAGCAATCCCAATGAAAGTTCTCTCCGCCTCGGAAGCAATAGGTCCCGCTCTACTGCGGACATACTCCTATCTCTTCCGAGGCTTCCAATGGGAGGTTTACCTGAAGCTGGCAATTGTCGCCACCGTCAGCGAAGGTTTCTTGATCAGCTTCAAATTCTGGGTCCCGCATTCATTTCCGTTCGAAGTAGATGCGGCGGCGTGGAAGTCGTTCCTGCTTACGCCCGAGTTCCTGCCGGTAACCATCCTTGCCGTTGTTGCAATCTTCGTTGCCGTAATCTATGCCTACCTGCTGGTCATTCGCCTGCGCTTCTCCTTCATTCATTCTCTGCTCCACCAGACAAGAGAGTTTCGCACAGCGTCGAAACTCTACACTCTTGAGTCGGATCGCTTTTTTACAGCTTGCGTGCTCGTCTGGCTCAGCTTTCTGGTGGTACTGGCGCTGCTGGTTGTGGTCTTCGTCCTCGCGGCGTATACGGTGGTCGGTACGCCGACGCCGGAAGGCAAGTTGGATCCTGGGAATTTCCTGATCTTATTGTTCCCTTGTATTGGACTCGCGTTTGCCTTCATCCTTGGGGTTTGCACCGCCAGGGTTGTGCTCAACGACTTCATCCTGCCCCACATGGCAGTTGAAGGAGCCAGCTTTGGCAAGGCATGGACCGCGGTGCGGGCGGAGATCGCCGCGAACAAGGAGACCTTTATCTCTTTCCTGATCCTGCGCATGACCATGCTGGTGATCGCGGGAATGATTCTGGGCTTTGTCGCCTGGGTCCTGGGGCTGATTGTGTTTGGCATTCTGGGAATGTCCGCGGCGGGCTTCATTGCCATGCTGGACGGCGCCAACGACGTGCGCGAATATATCCTCATGGCCGCACGGGTGGTTTTTATGCTGCTCGGCCTTGGCGCCGGAGTCGTCGTTGCAGCCATTTTCAGCGGCCCAATCAACGTTTTCATCCGCAGCTATGCGCTTTTTTATTATGGCGGGCACTACAAGGCTCTCGGAAACCTGCTTGAGCCGTCAACACCCGAATCGGTCGCGATAGAAAACATTGCGAGAACTCAGTAAGCAAGGCCTGGTTCTTTCACTACATCACTGATCGGCTGTTCATCTTTCCGCTTTTGCCCACTTGTCTCGCTCGGATTTGTGGGCACCCGTGGAAACATTTGTGGTCGATACGGTGTCGAATTAGAGTGAGGGCACGCATGACTGACCCCGTGCAGTTCCTTGCCAATCCTGTTGTGGGTGTCTCCCTGCGCGTCGCATTGGGAAGCTACGTGATCTACATGGCGCGCAAATTCTATGCCGATCCCACCGGCTATTTTCGCAAGTCTGCGCGGCAGATGGTCGACCTTCGCTGGCTGGAACCAACCATCCGCGCTCTGGCCTGCTTTTGTCTGTGGGGCGGGTGTTTCATCGTTGCCACGGCCATCGCGGTTCAGATTCTCGACCTGCACGGCGAGGTGTTGGCGCTGGCTCTTGTTACGCTTGCCGCGCTTGCCGCATGGTTCCTGCTTCCAAGACAACGCGACGCCGGCGCGCAGGACAAGACAAGCATTCAAGATTGAGTCAAGAGGGTCTCAGGAACCTTTCCGGCCCGGTCAGTGTCCAACAGGAGGTGGGGTTCGCTCCGTGTTGCGAAAGTTCAGCGGAGGTCGTTACATCGGGGTCCCCGGCGACAGGTCCTCGTCGCTGGGGTGATTACATCGGGGTCCCCGGCGACAGGTCCTCGTCGCTGGGGTGATTACATCGGGGTCCCCGGCGACAGGTCCTCGTCGCT